>CAISEZ010000141.1 GCA_903884535.1 uncultured Verrucomicrobia subdivision 3 bacterium | reverse complement strand
GCATCCAATAACGCCGTGATCGTTGACCGTGGTTTCTATTACAACAGTGCGTCCGGTGTTACCACCGCAAACACGCAGGTTTCCGAAGGTGGGACGACAGTGTCCGCTTACTCGACCGCGATTGCCGGTTTGAACCCTAACCAGATTTATTACTATCGCGCTTATGCTCAGAATTCCGTCGGCACGACCATGGATGCGAGTGACACCAGTTTCTACACGCTCGCTAATGTTCCAACCGCGCCAACTGTCGGCACGCCAACTCAGACTAGTTTGGCTGTGGCCATTGGCTCGGGTGACGGCAATCCAGTTACAACGGTCTATGCGATCCAAGAAACCGGCAGTTCAAAATATGTCCAGGCAGATGGGACTTTGGCAGCAACGGCCGTTTTCCAAACCGCTTCCGCGTGGGGAACAAAAACTGTGATCGGCTTGGCCGCTGGACAGGTTTATAGCTTCCAAGTGCAGGCGCAAAACGGGGTCAGCACTCTGACAGCCTTTGGTCCAGTCACCACTGCCAATACGTCCAATCCGCCGTTCACACCGGGAGATCTGGCCATTTTGTCTCCCGACAATGGCGCGGCCTCCGCAACGACATTTTCAATCGTTGAGATTAATTCGAGCACGCTGAACCAAGGCGCTCCGGTCCAAAAAATCAAAATCAATGGCACCGTAGGCAATCCAGGCACGGCTTTGATCATGGGCACGTCGGGCACTTCCGGTGGTTTTTCAGCCAGTTCGGATGGATCATTGCTGGTGTTTCCCGGATACAATACCACCAACACGACCACCGGCGCCAACACGCTGGTCCGTGGTGTTGGAACTTTGAATGCCGCCGGCGTGTTTAGTTTCGCCGGGTCATATACCGGCGTCAGCGGCAACCAGACCCGCGGGGCGACGTCTTTGGACAACAATACGATCATCTGGGCGGACAAGGGCGGGGTTTATACGAATGGCGAGACGACTCCGAGTTATGCCGGAAATGTCCTGCGCATACGCAGTTTCGGCGGCGTAGCGTATGTGATGAACGCGCAGGGTTTGAGCACCGTGATCTCCACGCTGCCAGCGGATGAGTCGGCGCTCAATCCCTTGCCCGGATTCCCATCTACCGGCGGCGGAAGCGCGGCAGACTTTTATTTGATTGCGTCCGGCAACAACGGAACGACCTATGATGTTTTGTATCGGGTTGATAGTTCTAGCTCTTCAGGAATCATCTACAAATACTCGTTGGTAGCTGGGACCTGGATCGCAAACTCAAGCTATACTGCCTCTTCGGGTGCTTACAGCATCTGTGCAGCGCCAAACGGCAGCGGCGGCGCTACGCTTTATATCGCCACCGGCACCGGCAGCACCGGTAATAAAATCGAGAAGCTCACTGACAATGCCGGTTACAATACTGACATTTCTATTTCTGACAATGGAACGCTTTATACCGCGCCAGGAACCTCCAGCTTCAAATGTGTGGCGTTTGCGCCGAAAGCTCCGTTGCCGACAATCACGAGCGCACCTTCCAGCACTTCCGTCGTCAGCGGCAACTCGGCCACCTTCACAGTAGTTGCGACCTCCGACTACCCGATAAGCTACCAATGGTTGCAAAACGGCACTAATTTTGTGGGTGCCACCAACAGTTCGCTTACTTTGCCCGCTTTGACGCCCGCCAGCAGCGGTTATACCTATCAAGTAATCGTCAGTAACGATTATGGTTCGGTGACCAGCGCCCCGCCGGCGGTTTTGACAGTCACAGTCGTCGTCGTGCCTCCTTCCATCGTTGGTGCCGCGAATTTGATCACAAATTATGTCAACGACGCAGAAACATTCACATCCGTTTCTGTTTCAGGCACGGCTCCGTTTTCTTACCAGTGGTATCACGGCAATGCTCCGCTGGTGGATGATGGAGTTAAATATGCGGGCGTTACCAACAGCTCACTGTCGGTTTCGAACCTCACTCTGGCTGATGCAGGAAATTACTATCTGACCGTGCAAAACTCTGCGGGCAGGGCATCCAATTTGATGGACGTTTTGACGGTTCAATACATATTGCCAATTATCGGAACGCAGCCGAAAACCAATACGGTGACATTGGTTGGCATCAGCACCGTGTTGACGGTTGGCGTCGGCGGCGGCACGCTGCCGCAAACGACCCAATGGTATAAAGACGGCGTTGCCTTGTCGGACAGCTCGGTTTATAGCGGTGCAACTGACAATAGCTTGAACAAACTCACCATCACGCCGGCTTCAACCAACGATTCTGGTGCATACACCGTTGTGATTAGCAACGGAGGAGGCAGCGTGACAAGTCTGGTTGCTAGTGTCTCAGTGCTTTTTGCGCCTTCACCCTCTTATGTTGCGTATTCCAACCAAGTTTATCTGCAAAATTTTGATTCCCTCCCGAATCCCGGTGCCACTACGGTAAATGTCGGTTCGCATGGTGCGCCGGTGACGATTGGCGGCATCACGTATTCCTTCCCTGATCCGTTTGAATTCGCCCAGCCGATTCTATCTTCTGGCAACATCGGTGGCCTTGGTTTGAATACTACGATGCCGGGCTGGTATGGCTTGACCGAAGGCAATCTTGCTGCGAGTGAAGGTGCCCAAGTAGGTGCAAGTTCGGGTGACCAGAGCACCGGTGGCATTATCAGCTTTGGCGCCACGGATAGTTCAAACACCAATCGCGCCTTGGGTTTGATTGCTACCAGCACGTCTGGTGCCACGCATTTCGCCATGAAGCTGATTAACCAATCAGCCGGTAATTTGAATTATGTCAAACTCTCATTTATCGGCGAGTATTGGCGGCAGAACAGCACGGCCAAGACCTTGGAGTTCGGCTATAACATTGACCCGGCTGGCATCAATTCCACCATCACTGCCGTTATATCTACGCTAACACCCGTGACCAATCTGAATGTGAACTTTCCCACGGGAAGCCCGGGTTCGATCAGCCAAACAAACCTTGGTGTTACCAATCTAAAACTGGCCACATCCTGGCTGCCGGGTCAGGCGTTATGGCTGGTTTGGTCCATTAACGACGCCAGCGGCAGCGGTCAGGGCTATGGTATTGACAATCTAAACTTCTCCGCGACGCCAGGCAGCACGGCAACGAATCAGTTTTACATGGCGACTGATGACGGCCCCGGATTTTTCAGCGGCGAGGATCTGGTTCTGACGAATGCCAGCGGTGCCGGTCTCTATGTCTGGTCAACGACTAACCTGGCTTCGTCCGTGACTAACTGGAATCCGGAAGGACCGATGGCTGAACAGGTCTACAATGATAATAGTGGCTTGAGTCGTTATTCCATCAATGTGAATCCGTCAGCCTCACCGACTTATTTAATTGTGGCCAACACCAACGTCGGCCCCTATTTTGCCACGGAGCCGCTCATGTGGCTGACAAGCTCGGATTATGTAAATTTTAATCTGACCGCTACCAATTGGCCGATCAGCACCAATGGTGTCTTTCAACTCCCGTCAACATTGATCACGCCATTGATCGTTGCCCCCGGCTCGTTTCATATCACAGGGTCCGGCTCAGCGGCGGTCATCTCAATCGGTTTTACAAATGTTCCCGGGTTGGTGTTTTCGGTATTGGGAACCAATAACCTGACCGTGCCGCAAACCAACTGGCCGGTGATTGGAACTGCGGTGGAAAGCCTGGCCGGATCGGGCCAATATCAGTTCACCGACCCAAGCCCGGCAACCAATACTGCACGCTTCTACCTTCTGCGCCAGCCTTAATCGGATTCCAGACAGGCAAGGCAGGTGGGTTTCTCAATGAAACCTGCCTGCTTTTTTATTGGTGGGTGGTCGTGGCGTCTTGCGGGATTGTGACATCCTTCGCTAATGTGGTGTCCGTTACAGCCGCTTCCTCCTCAAACTCCAGCCTTCTCTGCACAAGGAGATGGAGCCAGTTGTCGGGGTCGAACCGACGACCTGCTGTTTACAAAACAGCTGCTCTACCACTGAGCTAAACTGGCAACACCATCGGCCCAAACCCAACCCGCTGAATTTTGAGCGGTGCCTATTTTGGGAGAGTCCAAGGGGCAGGCAAGCTAATTCGCTTTCAAAAGCTGTTCAGCACATCAATCAATTGCCGCACGCGACCGTAGTCGCGCCGGTTGAAATTGAAGCCGATGCGCACCAGGTCCAAGCGATCTTGGTCGGCCGCCTCTTCGGGCGTCGGTGACACGATTTCAATTTTCCCGGCGACGATGATGTCGGCAAAATCCTCATTCAGCGCGGCGAGGGCGGAGGTGCTCGGCGCATGTTTCAACCGGATGACAAATTGATCTTTGACGAAGCGCGTGGAATCGAAATTACGGTAGAACCGTGAAATGATCTTTACCGCCTCGTCGGCGTTGTCGGTGATCTGGTAAAGATTCAAATCGTCGGGCGAAATCAATTTGTCGCGCAGCAGATGTTCGCGGATGTTTTTGTCCCACGTTTTCCAATAAGTCCCGCCAGGTTTGTCCACGAGCACCAGCGGCATGAGCTGGCTCTTGCCGGTTTGCATGAGTGTGATGGCTTCGTAACCTTCGTCCATCGTGCCGAAGCCGCCGGGAAACAGCACAATGGCGTCCGAGTGGCGGATGAAAATCAGTTTGCGTGTGAAAAAATATTTGAACGTGATGAGCTTTTTGTCCTCGGCGATGACGGGGTTGGCGCTTTGTTCCCAGGGCAGGCGGATATTGACGCCGAAACTGTTTTCCGGCCCGGCGCCTTCGTGGCCGGCCTGCATGATGCCGGGGCCGGCGCCGGTGATGACCATGAAACCGGCGGCGGAAATTTTTTTGCCGAACTCAGCGGCCTGCTGGTATTCCGGCTTGCTCGGCCCGGTGCGCGCGGAGCCGAAGATGGAAACTTTGCGCTTGTCGGCATAGGGCGCAAAGATGCGGAAGGCGTAGCGCAGTTCGCGCACGGCGGTTTGGATGACGCGCACGTCGCCGGTGTCCTGCACGTCGCTGAGCATTTTCAGCGCGTTTCCGATGATGTCGGCGACTTCGGCCTCGTTGTGGCCGCCGCCTTTGAATTTGATGAGTTCTTCAATCTGCCGGGTCAGCTTGGGGTCGGCAGCATTATTTTTGATTTTCACGGCCCGAGCATAACGCCGGCGAAATCAAAGGCAATTCTGCCGTGCATGCTAAACTTATTTTTTCGTGTAGTCGGGATATTCCGGTTTGAACATTTGCGAACGGATATAGCCCGGCAGATCAGCCGGGCGCGGCTGCGTGTTCAGTTTTTTGGCATAGACTTCCTCGGCGACCGCGATGGCGATGGCGAGCGAAACCTCATGGATGCGCTGGAGCGAAGGATACACGCGGCCTTCGGCCAGTTCGTTTTCCCGGATCAGCGAGGCGAGCGTGCGCGCCGCCACGATGAACATGGAATCGGTCACGCGCCGCGCGCCGGTGCAAACGATGCCCAGCCCGACGCCGGGAAAAATGTAGGCGTTGTTGCCCTGGCCGGGAACGTGGACACGGCCATTCACATTGACCGGAAAAAACGGGCTGCCGCTGGCGAACACGGCGCGGCCATCGGTCCAGGTGTAGGCTTCGTCGGCGGTGCATTCGGCTTTCGAGGTGGGATTGGACAGTGCGAAAATCACCGGCCGTTCGTTCAGGCTCGCCATGGTCGTGATGATTTCGTGCGTGAAGGTTTTGGCCTGGCCGGACGCGCCGATAAGCATCGTCGGCTTGATGGATTTGACCGCGGAAAATAAATCGGCGCACGGAGCGTGATCGTGGGCATAGTGCAATTTGTGTTCCGTCAAATTACCGCGGCCTTTGACGATGAGTCCTTTGGAATCCACGAACCACACGCATTTACGCGCCTCGGCTGGGGTGAGTCCTTCTTCGACGAGCACGTTGACGATGTTGTCGGCAATGCCGATGCCCGCCTCGCCCGCGCCGAGGAACAGCACGCGCTGGTCGCGCAGTTTTCCGCCGGTGATGCGCAGTGCGGACAAAATGCCGGCGAGTGCCACGGAGCCGGTGCCCTGGATGTCGTCGTTGAATGTGCAGGCGCGGTCGCGGTATTTTTCCAGCAGCCGGAAGGCATTGCTGTTGCCGAAATCTTCAAACTGCACCAGCACGCCGGGAAATTGTTTTTCCACCGCGACCATGAATTCCTCGATCAGCGCGTCGTAGGCGTCGCCGCGAATCCGCTTTTGCCGCAGGCCGGTGTAAAGCGGATCTTTCAGCAGCGTTTCGTTGTCGGTGCCGACGTCAATCGTGATCGGCAGGCATTGCGTGGGATGAATGCCGGCGCACGCCGTGTAGAGCGACAGCTTGCCGATGGGGATGCCCATGCCCGATGCGCCGAGATCGCCGAGGCCGAGAATGCGTTCGCCGTCCGTGACGACAATGACCTTCACGTCATGCGTGGGCCAGTTTTGCAGAATGGATTCCATCTGCCCGCGATCTTCGCTGGAAATGTAAAAGCCGCGCGTGCGGCGGAAAATGTGGCCGAACTCCTGGCACGCCTTGCCCACCGTGGGCGTGTAAATGATCGGCATCAATTCCTCGAGATTTTCCATGACCACGCGATAAAACAGGGTTTCGTTCCGATCCTGCAAACCGACGATCTGGATGTAGCGCTCCAAGTCGTTCGACTTGCTGCGAAAATTATCCATTACGCGCCGCACCTGTTCATCCATCGTCTGGACGTGCGGCGGCAACAGGCCGCGCAGGCCGAGCGCGTCGCGTTCCGCCCCGGTGAACGCGGTGCCTTTGTTGAAAACGGGATTGTGCAGCCAGTCAACACCCCGGGCGGGCAACGCGCGGCTGGCGCCGTTGCCGTTGGATTTTTTTTGCGTGGTCGTATTCATAAATGGTCGTGTGCGTCTGTCTCGGTTTGATTCGCTCAGCTAAAAATGATCCGAGCCTGAATAAGTTATAGCCGGTCGCGGGAAACAGTTCTGGTCGTAATTTGGTAAAACCAATGTGTTTATTGCTCGCCAAAAAAAGCCGTTTAGAGCCGTTGTCCGCGGGATAATTTTATTCGCTGAAGCATTTTGTTGGCGGGCGGCGGGATAAATTTATTTCATCCGCGTTTCATCTGTGGCTAAATGGGCGCGTGAAAATTCTCGGCATCATCCCCGCGCGCTTCGCCTCGACGCGGTTTCCCGGCAAGCCGCTCGCGCTTATCGCTGGCAAGCCGCTGCTCCAGCACGTCGTCGAGCAATGCCAGCAGGCCAAATCACTTTCCGAAATCATCGTGGCCACGGACGACACGCGCATCTGGGAAGTGGCGCAGAATTTCTGCCGCGTCGAGATGACGCGCCCGGAACATCCGAGCGGCTCGGACCGCATCGCGGAAGTCGCGGAGCGCTGCGGCGGCGACGCCGTCGTGAATATTCAAGGTGACGAGCCGCTGATTGATCCGAACGTGATTGACGCGGTGGCGAATGCGCTGGCGCAAAATGAAATGTCCACCGCCGCCACGCGCATTAAAAATATTTCGGAACTCGACAATCCGAACGTCGTAAAAGTCGTTGTCAACGCGGCCGGTCGCGCGTTATATTTTTCGCGGCGCACAATTCCGTATTTGCGCGAGGCCGCCAGCCGTCCAGTGAATGAGCAGTTGGCGGCGTTTCCTTTTTTGAAGCACCTCGGCATTTACGGCTACCGGCGCGAAACGCTGCTGCGGTTGGTGAAATTCCTGGTGTCGCCGCTGGAAAACGCCGAGAAGCTGGAGCAGTTGCGGGCGCTGGAAAACGGCATCCAGATCGCCGTCGTCCAAGTGGATTATGACAGCATCGGCGTGGATATGCCGGAAGATGTGGCCCGCGTGGAGAAAATTTTAAAATGAAATTTATATTTGTAACCGGTGGTGTCGTGAGTTCGCTCGGCAAAGGTTTGACCGCCGCCGCGCTCGGCACGCTGCTCGAAAATCGCGGCCTCAAGGTCGCGCTGCAAAAATTCGACCCGTATCTCAACGTGGATCCCGGCACGATGTCGCCGTATCAGCACGGCGAGGTTTATGTGCTCGACGACGGCGCGGAGACGGATTTGGATCTCGGCCATTACGAGCGCTTCACCAACGTCAAGCTCACGCGCCTGAACAACCTGACCAGCGGCCAGGTTTATCAGACCGTGCTCAACAATGAGCGCGCCGGAACTTACCTTGGCAAGACGGTGCAAGTAATTCCGCATGTCACCGACGAAATCAAAAACCGTATTCATTTGCTCGCGGAAAAAACCAAGGCGGATGTCATCATCACCGAAATCGGCGGCACCACCGGCGACATCGAAGGGCTGCCGTTCCTCGAAGCCATCCGCGAGTTTGCGCTCGAAGTCGGCTACAACAACGCGATTTTCATTCACGTCACCTACGTGCCGTTCATCAAGGCGGCGGGCGAATTGAAGACCAAGCCCACGCAGCAGTCGGTCGCCAAGCTGCGCGAAATCGGCATCGCGCCGCATATCATCGCGTGCCGCTGCGAGAAGCCGCTCGACAAGGAAGTGCGCCAAAAAATTTCCATGTTTTGCAACGTCCCGCTCGAAGGCGTCATTGAGGCCAAGGACGTGGACCATTCCATTTACGAAATGCCGCTCATGCTCCAGCGCGAGCGCATGGACGATCTCGTCTGCCGGCTGCTGCATCTCACCACGCCCGCGCCGAACATGGCGCATTGGCAGGAGATCATCCGCAAGCTCATCGCGCCGCAGCATCGCGTGCGCGTCGGCGTCGTCGGCAAATACATCGGCCTGCAGGACGCCTACAAATCGGTCTATGAGGCAATAATTCACGGCGGCATCGGCAACGATTGCGGCGTGGAAATCGTGCAGGTGGACGCGGAAGAGATTGAAAAATTCGGCGCGGATAAAATGCTGAAAGGTATCGGCGGCATCCTGGTGCCCGGCGGTTTCGGCGAACGCGGCATCGAAGGAAAAATTCTCGCGGCGAAATATGCGCGCGAAAATAAAATTCCCTACCTCGGCCTTTGCCTGGGCATGCAGATCGCGACGATTGAATTCGCGCGCAGCGTTTTGAAACTCGAAAAAGCGCACTCGACGGAGTTCGACGAAAATTCGCCGCATCCGGTCATCGCGTTGCTCGACGCGCAGCGCAAGGTGACGAAAAAAGGCGGCACCATGCGGCTGGGCGCGCAGGCGTGCCAGTTGGCCGTCGGCTCGATGGCGGGCAAACTTTACGGCTCGTTCGTTGTCCACGAACGGCACCGGCACCGCTACGAATTCAACAACGCTTACCGCGAAAAATTCGAGAAGGCCGGTTTCATTTTCAGCGGCCTGTCGCCGGACGGCAAGCTGGTGGAAGTCATCGAGCTCAAGGACCACCCGTTTTACATTGCCAGCCAGTTTCATCCGGAATTTTTGAGCAAGCCGCACCAGCCGCATCCGCTGTTCAAGGGCTTCATCGCGGCGGCGCACCAGCACATCCACCACAAGCCGCTTTAGCGGAAAGGATGAAGGCCGAATGAAGAAGGATGAAACGCCGGCTTATTCCGCGGCCGTCGAATTTCTTTACGGCCTGCAAATGTTCGGCGCGCATTTCGGGCTGGAGAACACGTTCAAGCTCGCCGCGCTGGCCGGCAATCCGCAGGAGAAACTTCGTTTCATCCATGTCGCCGGCACGAACGGCAAAGGCTCGACCTGCGCCATGCTGGAAAGCATTTATCGCGCGGCCGGCTGGCGCGTCGGGCTGTTCACCTCGCCGCACCTGGTTTCCTTTCGCGAACGGATTCAGGTCAACCGGCAATTGATTTCCGAAAATGAAATTGTCCGGCTCGTGGCGGAAGTCCAGCCGCTGCTTGGACAATTTCCCGCCGGCCAGCATCCGACGATGTTCGAAGTCGTGACGGTCATGGCGCTGAAATTTTTTGCGGAACAAAAATGCGACCTGGTGATTTGGGAAACCGGCCTGGGCGGCCGGCTCGATGCGACCAACATCGTCACGCCGCTGGTCAGCGTCATCACCAACATCGGCCTGGACCACCAGCAATGGCTGGGCGACACGCTCGAAAAAATTGCGGCGGAAAAGGCGGGCATCATCAAACCAGGAATTCCCGTCGTAACCGCGACGGACAAGCTGGCGGCGCTGGCCATTATCGAAGAAATTGCAGGCGAGAAAAAAGCGCCGTTCATGAAAGTGAATCCGGATTCCGGAATCTGGATTCCGGATTCGCTTTTAGGTGAACACCAATTAGCCAACGCCGCGCTCGCGCTGGCCACGGTGGGAGTCCTGCAAAAGCAAATTCCGGTCGCGGAAGCAAACCTCCGCATGGGCATGGCCGCGGTGGACTGGCCGGGGCGGTTGCAACTCGTGACGCGGCCGGGCGGACAAACGATTTTGCTCGACGGCGCGCACAATGCCGACGGCGCGCAAGCGCTGCGCGCCGCGCTGGAAAAACATTTCGGGTCCGAGCGGCCGGTGTTCATTTTTGGCGCGCTGGCGGACAAAAACTGGTCGGCCATCTGCCGGACGCTGGCGCCGCTGGCGGCGAAGGTTTACACCGTGCCGGTCGCCAGCGCCCGCACGGCGGACGCGCGGGAACTCGCCGCCGCCTTTCAGTCCGCGAATCCGGCGGTGGCGGTGGTGGCCGGCCGCGATTTTCAGGAAGCGCTAAACGCCAGCAAAGACGAGCCTTTTATCGTGGTCACGGGTTCGCTGTATCTGGTGGGCGAGGCGCTGGAGCAACTGGGACTGGCCCCCGGCGGCGCGGGCGAACGCGGCTTGAACGAGTGGTCGGCGGCGGCGTTGCCGCGATAAGCCAGCGGCAAGTTGATTCCAAGTCAATCTTATATCTTTCTTCCTGCGTTGACGCTGGGCTTATGGATTACTAATTTAAGCGCCGCTATGGCCTACGCTGACACTCTTCCACCCCAACGCAAGTTCGGGCAAACCACGCGCCCCGATTCGTGGTGGCTGCAACCCTTGGTTGTTTTTCTCGGCTTCTCTGCGTTCATCGTCTATTCGACCTGGGCCGCGTTTCAGGGGTTGCATGACATGAAGACCGGCATGCCCAGCTATTGGTATGGCGGCCTGCACGGGGAAAACGGCGGCGCGAATTATCTCTCGCCCTTTTATTCACCGGAATTCTGGGGTGTTTCGCCGCACGCCATCGGCAAGCTGCCGGCCTGGTGGCCGACGTGGGCACCGTTCTCGCCCGCATTTTTGATTCTGTGGATTCCGGCCGGATTCCGGTTCACTTGCTATTATTATCGCGGCGCCTATTACAAAGCATTCTGGGCCGACCCGATCAACTGCGCCGTCGGCGAACCGCGCAAATCCTTTTTGGGTGAACGTTCTTTTCCTCTCATCCTGCAAAATGTTCACCGCTACTTTTTCTATCTGGCGGTCTTGTTCATTGTTCTGCTCTCGTATGATGCGTGGCTGGGAATGTGGTTCACGGATCTGACCGGCAAGGAACATTTCGGCATCGGCGTCGGCACCGTGGTGATGATCTTGAACGCGGTTTTTCTGGCGATGTATACTTTCGGCTGCCACTCGCTGCGGCATTTGATCGGTGGTTATCTGGATACTAAATCTAAAGCGCCGACCTGCGCGAAGGCTCATAGTTGCGTCAGTTGCCTCAACACGCGCCACATGATGTGGGCGTGGATCAGTTTGTTCTGGGTCGGTTTCACGGATGTTTATGTGCGCCTGTGTGCGACGGGACATCTCAACGACTTTGTGTTCTTCAAATTCTAAACTCCGAACCGATTTTTTATTGTGGCTACCAATTACGAAACTCACGAATACGACGTGCTGGTCATCGGCGCGGGCGGCGCGGGTCTGCGCGCGGCGATTGAAGCAAGCGCGGCGGGCGTCAAAGTCGGCCTCATTTGCAAATCACTTCTCGGCAAGGCGCACACGGTCATGGCCGAAGGTGGCATGGCGGCGGCGATGGGCAATGTGGACGACCGCGACAGTTGGAAAGTCCACTTCGCGGACACCATGCGCGGTGGTCAATACGTCAACAACTGGCGCATGGCCGAGCTGCACGCGAAGGAAGCGCCGGCGCGCGTTCACGAACTCGAAGCTTGGGGTGCGGTGTTTGATCGCACGAAAGAAGGAAAAATTTCGCAGCGCAATTTCGGTGGCCATCGTTATCCGCGCCTCGCGCACGTCGGCGACCGCACGGGCCTTGAATTGATTCGCACGTTGCAAGATCACGGCATTCATCAGGGCATCTCGGTGCACATGGAATACACCATTGTGTCGCTGCTGAAGGATGGCGACCGCGTGGTTGGCGCGTTCGGTTACGACCGCGAGCGTGGACGTTTTCGTATTTTCAAGGCGAAGGCCGTGGTCGTTTGCACCGGTGGTTTGGGCCGCGCGTATGCGGTCACCAGTAATTCATGGGAAGGCACCGGCGACGGCGTTTCGCTCGCGTATCACGCGGGTGCGGAATTGCTCGACATGGAATTCATCCAGTTTCATCCCACCGGCATGATCTGGCCGCCGAGCGTCAAAGGCATTCTCGTGACCGAGAGCGTGCGCGGCGAAGGCGGCGTGTTGCGCAACAAGGACGGCAAGCGCTTCATGTATGACGACGTGCCGGACAATTACAAATCACAGACCTCGACCGATCCCGAAGAAGGCTGGCGCTACACGCAGAACGACAAGAATGCAAAACGTCCGCCGGAATTGCTGACGCGCGATCACGTTGCTCGTTGCATTAATCGCGAAGTGAAAGCCGGTCGCGGCAGTCCGCACGGCGGCGTTTTCCTCGACATTTCGTGGATCAAGGAAAAAATTCCGAACTCGGCCGAGCACATCAAGCGCAAGCTGCCCTCGATGTATCACCAGTTCATGCAGCTCGCGAATCTCGACATCACCAAGGAACCGATGGAAGTCGGTCCCACGACGCATTACGCGATGGGTGGCATCCGCGTGAACGGCGACACGCAGGCGACAAACGTCCCCGGCCTTTTCGCGGCGGGCGAATGTGCCGCTGGTCTGCACGGTGCAAACCGCCTCGGTGGCAATTCGCTTTCCGATCTCATTGTTTTTGGCAAACGCGCCGGTGAATACGCCGCGAAATACGCCAAGGAAAACGCCGCCGGATCAATCAGCGATGCGCAAGTTGAAGCGGCCTATCGCGAAGCGATGGAGCCGTTCGAACGTCCCGCTGGCGGTGGCACCGAAGGTCCGTATCAGGTGCAATACGATTTGCAGAACATGATGCAGGCCAACGTCGGCATCGTGCGTCTGCAAAACGAAATGGAATTTGCCCTCGCCGGCATCGAGAAGCTAAAGGCCCGCGCCGCAAAGGTCGCCGTGCAAGGTCACCTCGAGTATAATCCCGGCTGGCACACGGCGATTGATCTCAAGCATCTGCTGACCATTTCCGAAGCCATCACGCTGTGTTCGCTGGACCGCAAGGAAAGCCGCGGCGGTCATTTCCGCGAGGATTTTCCGAACAAAGATCCCGAAGCGCAGAAATATAATTCCGTCATTTGCAAGCAGGCGGACGGCGCCATGAAATTGCGGCGCGAACCGATTCCCGCAATCCGTGAAGATTTGAAACAAGTCATCGAGGAGATGAAATGAATAAGACTGTCACTTTCAGAATCTGGCGCGGCGACGCGACCGGCGGCAAATTCGTGGATTACACCACGGAAATCACCGAAGGTCTCGTGGTGCTGGACGTCATCCACAAAATCCAGGCGACGCAGGCCAACGACCTCGCCGTCCGCTGGAATTGCAAGGCCGGCAAATGCGGTTCCTGTTCCGCTGAAGTCAACGGCATGCCCAAGCTCATGTGCATGACGCGCATGGATACGCTCGACACGAGCAAACCCATCACCGTCGAGCCGATGCGCGCTTTTCCGAGCATCCGCGATTTGGCGACCGATGTTTCTTGGAATTTTCGGGTCAAAACCAAGATCAAAAAATTCAATCCGCGCAAGCCCGACTGCGAAGACGGCACCTGGCGCATGCAGCAGCAAGACGTTGACCGCGTGCAGGAATTCCGCAAGTGCATTGAATGTTTCCTCTGCCAGGACGTCTGTCACGTTTTACGCGACCATCACAAGCACGACGAGTTCATCGGCCCGCGCTTCCTGGTTTATACCGCCGCGTTGGAAATGCACCCGCTCGACACTGAAAATCGTCTGGCGGAATTGAAGCAGGCGCAAGGCATCGGCTTTTGCAACATCACCAAGTGCTGCACCAAGGGTTGCCCCGAACACATCACCATCACCGACAACGCGATCATCCCCTTGAAGGAACGCGTCGTGGACGAATATTACGATCCACTCGGCTGGCTCTGGAAAAAAATCCGGCCGCAGGGCTGATTTTCGGGGCGGTTCACATTTCAAAACCCGCGGATCACCGCGGGTTTTTATTTTAAGGTTTTGTCAAGTCGGATGAGGATCCGATGGCGCACCTACCCAGTTTTGGCGAGTATGCGTGTGCAGTTTTATCAAATAAAATTGCAGAAGTCGCATGTCCCCTTGCAGCAAAAAACTGCTAGGTTATCCGTATTCAAGCAACTGTTATGAATCAATATCTACCGCTGGGAAAATTGTCTTTTGGCATGGGCGACCGTTTTGGTCATCAGGGCAAAGCGCAACTTCACGCCTGTCAACTGGCCACCGAACTGGGCGCGCATTTTGTGCCGGTCTGGAATAAATCCAACCGCGAACATTCCTTCATCGGCACCGAGCCGTCGAGCTTGCGCGCTGAAGCCGACGCTGCGGTGAAAGCGCTCGGCTGGAAAACCCCTTATCACGTGGACGCCGACCACATCCGTCTCGAAACGGTGGACCGTTTCATCGCGCCCTCGGATTTTTTCACGATTGACGTGGCGGACAGCATCGGCAAACCCGCCAGCGCGGCGGACGTGCTGGCGTTTGTGGATCGCCATCCCGAACTCGTCGGCACGGTTTCCATTCCGCACATCGCCCATCCCTTCGCCATCACCCGCGCGGAAGTTGAGCGCGTGGCCAACAAGTTTTTGCTCGCCACCCAGGATGCCGGAAAAATCTACCAGCACATCGTCAAGGCCAAGGGCGCGGCGAATTTCATCACCGAAGTTTCCATGGACGAAACCGACAGTCCGCAGACGCCGCCGGAATTGTTGATCATTCTCGCCGCCATCGCCGACCAGAAAATCCCGATCCAGACCATCGCACCCAAGTTCACCGGCCGGTTCAACAAGGGCGTGGATTATGTCGGCGATGTGAAACAGTTTGAAAAGGAATTCAACGAAGACCTTGCCGTCATCGCGTTTGCGATCAGGAAATACGGCCTGCCGCCGTCGCTCAAATTGAGCGTGCATTCCGGCAGTGACAAGTTTTCCATCTACGAACCGATGCGCCGCGCGTTGAAAAAATTCGACGCTGGTGTCCACATCAAGACCGCCGGCACGACCTGGCTGGAAGAACTGATTGGCCTCGCGGAAGCGGGCGGCGACGGGCTGGAAATCGTGAAGGAAATTTACGCCTACGCCATGGAGCACGTGGATGAATTCTGCGCGCCTTACGCCAGCGTCATTGACATTGATAAAAAGAAATTGCCCAGCGCGGCCGTCGTGAATGGCTGGAGTTCCCGGCAGTTCACGGACGCCCTGCGGCACGACCAGAAAAATCCGGGCTATAATCCGAGCTTCCGGCAATTGCTGCACGTCAGCTTCAAGGTCGCTGCGAAAAAAGGCGACCGCTATTTGAATGCGCTCAAAAAGCACGAGGCCATCGTCGCCAAAAACGTGACGGAAAATTTGTTCGAGCGGCACATGAAACCGTTCTTGCTGGGCATCCGGGAACCAGTTAAAACTTCTCCACGCCTCGAACCGGTTCCGGCTTGAGCGCGCAACCTTGGGAACATAAATATGGCATTTATTAACGAAGACTTTTTGTTGAGCACGAAGCCTGCGCGCAAGCTCTATCACAAATACGCCGCGGCGGAGCCGATCTTCGATTACCACTGTCATATTCCGCCGGCCGACATCGCGGCCAATCGCCAGTTCAAAAACCTGTTTGAGATCTGGCTCGAAGGCGATCATTACAAATGGCGCGCGATGCGCAGCAACGGTATCGCGGAAAAATTCTGCACCGGCGACGCCACGCCGCACGACAAGTTTCTCGCGTGGGCCAAGACCGTGCCGCACACGCTGCGCAATCCGCTGTATCATTGGACGCACCTCGAGCTGAAGCGCTATTTCGGCATCACCGATCTGCTCGACAAAACCTCGGCCGAAAAAATCTGGAAGCTCGCGAACGCCAAGCTCGCCACACCTGCTCTCACCACGCAGGGCATCTTGAAAAAGATGAAGGTGAAAGTCGTCTGCACCACGGACGATCCGGTGGACACGCTGGAACATCACCGCAACTTCGCCGCGCAGGGGCATCCGACGAAAATGCTGCCGGCGTTTCGCCCGGACAAGGCGCTGGCGGTCAACTCGCCGGCGAGCTTCAACAAGTGGGTGGAGCAGCTTGCCGCCGCCGCGAATGTGGATATTAGCGGATTTGGTGCGTTCATCATGGCCTTGGAAAAACGCCACGACTTTTTTCATTCGCAGGGCTGCCGCTTGTCCGACCACGGCATGAACCACTGTTTCGCGGACTTTTGCAGCGAAAAAGTGGCCGCCGGAATTTTTGACAAGGCGCGCAAAAGCGGCGCCGTCACCGTGCTGGAGCATTCACAGTTCGCGTCTTACATGATGGTGTTCTTCGGCCAGCTCGACGCCAAGCGCGGCTGGACTAAGCAGCTGCACCTCGGCGCGCTGCGCAGCAACAACACCCGACTGCTCAAGCAGCTCGGGCCGGACACCGGCTTTGATTCCATCGGCGATTTTCCGCAGACGCAAACGCTCGCGGCTTACCTCGACAAATTGGATTCAGAAAATGCGCTGCCGAAGACGATCATTTACAATCTGAATCCGGCGGACAATTACGCCTTCGCCACGATGATCGGCAATTTTCAGGACGGCACGCTGGCCGGCAAAATCCAATACGGTTCCGGTTGGTGGTTTCTCGACCAGAAGGAAGGCATGGAAATGCAGATGAACGCGCTCTCGAATCTGGGGCTGTTGTCGCGCTTCATCGGCATGATCACCGACTCGCGCTCGTTCATGTCGTATCCCCGCCACGAATACTTCCGCCGCACGCTCTGCAATCTCATCGGTCGCGACATCAAGAACGGCCTGATTCCCGACGACGAAGAACTTGTTGGGCCGATGATCAAAAACATCTGCTACACCAACGCCAAAAATTACCTGGCGTTCCCCGGCGTGGACGTGGCGGCGCCGAAAAAATCGCGGGCATAAAAACCTGCGGCTTCGGATTCGCGCTTTCTTTCGGGCACGGAAACATGGTTTCATGGCGCATGGTCCCGTGCGTGATTTTTGAGGACGAGCATCTGCTGGTGGTGGCCAAGCCCGCCGGCTGGAACACGCACGCGCCGTCGCCTTATGCCGGCGAAGGCATTTATGACTGGCTGAAACACCGCGAGCCGCGCTGGGCTTCGCTCGCCATTTTGCACCGGCTCGACAAGGAAACCAGCGGCGTGCTCGTCTTCGGAAAAACGCCGCTCGCCAACAAATCACTCACCGAACAATTCACCGCCCGGCGCGTCCAAAAAAAATATTTACTCCTAACCGACCGCACTGTGCCGGCAAAAGAATTCACGGTGAAAACCGAGCTTGTTCGCGTCGGCGAGAAATACGCCAGCCGTCCGGGTGGCGAAATGGCGGAAACGAAATTTACGCCGGTCGCGGATTCCAAGTTCGCGGTCAACAGCGCTGGCTTAAAAATGGTTTGTGCTGAGCCGTTCACCGGCCGCACGCACCAGATCCGCGTTCATGCGTCGGAAAGCGGTTTCCCGATTTTAGGCGACACGCTTTACGTTGGCACCGCTTCATCGCGGGTTTATTTGCACGCCGCAGAAATCGCCTTCACGCATCCGGCGACGAACAAGTCGGTGAAGTTTTTGGCGCCGGTGAATTTTGATGCCGAGCCGCGTCTCACCCTGCACGCCGCTTGTGTAGAGCAGGCTTTCCAGCCTGCTGTTTCCGGCGACTTTCCAGTCGCCGTGCTCGGAACTGGAAAGTTCCTTGAACCGGCAGACAGGGATGTCTGCCTTACAAACGCCTTCCGCTTGATTCATGGAGCGAGCGACAACTGGCCGGGCTGGTTCGTCGAAAAACTCGGTGACTATTTGCTCTCGCAGTCCGAAGCGCCCTTGAGTGCGAAGCAGCAGGAAGAACTGGCCTGGCTGGCGAAGAAGTTTTCGTCACGCGGCGCGTATCACAAAATTCTCTCGCGCCACGTCCGGCAATCCAAGGTGGCGGACGCCTCGCCGCAACTGGTTCTCGGCGAAGCGGCGCCGGAACGCTTTGAGATTCTGGAGAATGGCGTCCGCTACGAGATGAGTTTTAGTGAAGGCTATTCCGTCGGCCTATTTCTGGACCAGCGCGACAACCGTCGCCGCTTTTTGACCGGCCACGTGGCGGCTGACTTTGAGTTGTTTAATTCAAAATTCAAAATTCAAAATTCAAAATTCGAAGTTTTGAACTGTTTCGCCTACACCTGCGGCTTCTCCGTGGCGGCGGCCAAAGCCGGCGCACGGACGACGAGCCTTGATCTCTCGAAAAAATATCTCGAATGGGGCAAACGCAACTTCGCGTTGAACGGCCTGGATCCGGCCGCGCACGATTTCATTTACGGCGACACGTTTGACTGGCTGCGTCGGCTGGCGAAGAAGGGCCGCGCGTTCGACGCCATCGTGCTCGATCCGCCCACGTTTTCGCAATCGAAGGAGCACGGCACGTTCCGCGCCGATAAAGACTATGACAAACTCGTCACCGCCGCGCTGCCCGTGCTCAAGCGGGGCGGTGTGTTGCTGGCCTCGACGAATGCCGCGGACTGGCCGCCGGAAGAATTTCTCGCGAACGTGGCAGCGGCCGCTCACGCCGCGAAACGAAAAATTCTGCAGCAGCATTACGTCCCACAACCACCGGATTTCCCCATCAGCCGCGCCGAACCGGCGTATTTGAAGACGGTTTGGCTGCGGATTGGTTGACTAAATCGCCAACAGCAGCCGCTTGATTTCCTTCAGGCGCGCCTTGGGATCTTTTTTGGTCAGGCGCGGGAATTTACCGCCGAGCTGGATGAAATCGCCGCGACGCGTGATCTTCAATTTATCGGCTTCGACTTCGATGACGGTCACGGCTTTTTCGCTGGCGAGGATTTTCAGTTCACCCACGGCCAGCAGTAATTCCACTGGTGGCGGCAGCGGACCGAAACGGTCGCGCATTTCTTTCTGCAAGGCATCCAGCGCGGCCTTGTCGGTGGCCTGCGCGAGCTTGCGGTAAATCTCAATGCGATGATGTGCTTCGGTGACGTAGTTTTCGGGCAGCGCATTGGTGTCGCCAAGAAAATCCAGCGCGATGCGCACGTCCACGCGCGGCTTCACCTTCTCGCCTTTGAGCGCGCCGACGCTTTGCTTGAGCAACTGACAGTAGAGTTCAAATCCGACGGCGGTGATGTGGCCGCTTTGTTCCGAGCCGAGGAGATTTCCCGCGCCGCGAATCTCTAAATCGCGCATGGCGATCTTGAAGCCACTGCCGAGCGACGCGTATTGCTTCATCGCGCTGATGCGCTTGCGCACGTCGGTGAGCAAACGCGCATGGCGCGGCAGCAACAGATATGCGTAGGCTTGATGCTTATAGCGCCCGACGCGGCCGCGCAGTTGGTAAAGCTCGCTCAAACCAAAACGGTCGGCGCGGTCAATGATGATGGTGTTCGCGTTCGGAATATCGAGCCCGCTCTCGATGATGGTCGTGGACAGCAACACGTCCGCCTCGCCGTTGACGAACTGCGTCATCACCTCTTCCAAATCGTCCGCGTGCATCTGCCCGTGGCCGATGACGATGCGCGCCGACGGGACCAGTGATTTCAACTTCGCGAGCATCGTGTCGATCGTCGTCACGCGATTGTGCAGAAAGAAAACCTGGCCACCGCGATTCAGTTCGCGTTGGATGGCGTCGCGGATGGTGCGCTCGTCGTATGGCGTGGCGATTGTCTCCACCGGCAGGCGATCATGCGGCGGCGTCTGGATCGTGCTCATGTCGCGTGCGCCGGTGAGGGCAAGGTAAAGCGTGCGCGGAATCGGCGTGGCGCTCAACGTCAGCACATCGACCATCGTGCGCAGGCGTTTGAATTTTTCTTTGTGCAGCACGCCGAAGCGCTGTTCCTCGTCAATCACCACGAGCCCGAGATCTTTGAACGCGATGTCATCCTGCACGATGCGGTGCGTGCCGATGACGATGTCCACCGTGCCGGCCGCCAAATCCTGAATCACGCGCGTCGCCTCGCCTTTGGTGCGGAAGCGCGAGAGCAGTTCGACGCGAATCGGATAGTCGGCCATGCGTTCGCGGAAATTATTAAAATGCTGCTGCGCGAGCACCGTAGTCGGAACAAGGATGGCAACTTGTTTACCGTCCATCACACATTTGAACGCGGCGCGGATCGCGACTTCGGTTTTGCCGAAGCCAACATCACCGCAGATCAACCGATCCATCGGCTTGGGGCGTTCCTGATCGGCTTTCGTGTCGGCGATGGCAGTGATCTGGTCGCGCGTTTCCTCGTAGATGAAGGCGCTCTCAAATTCGCGCTGCCATTGCGTGTCGGGCTTGCACGCATGACCGGACTGCGTTTCGCGGATGGCTTGGATGCGCAACATCTCAGCAGCGACATCGCGCACGGCGGCTTCAGTCTGCTCCTTGGCCTTGTGCCAGCGCGTGCCGCCGAGCGTGTGCAGCGGCGGATTGGCTTTGCCCGCGCCGACATATTTGCTGACTAGATGCGCCTCACTGACGGGCACGTAAAGTTTCGGTGGCTCAACGTCATTATCGGATTGGGCGTATTCGATGACGAGACATTCGGTTGAAGGTTGAAGGTTGAAGGTTGAACGCCGCGCGTGCCGCTGCCCACGGGCAAATTCTTTAAACCAAGATAGCGTCCGATGCCGTGCTGCAAATGCACGACGAGATCGCCTTCCTCCAAATCCGCAAAATCAATTTCCATCGCGGAGCGCACGGCGAGCGCGTGCGGCGACTTTAGCCGGCGCGGCCGCTGCACTTTGTAGCGGCCGAATATTTCTGCATCCGTCACGACGACGAGCTTGGCCTCGGTGCAAAGAAAACCGCGGGCCAAGGCACCAAGGTTCGTGACGAGTTTGTTGTCGTCGGTAAAACCAAATTCCTTCCAGATTTCCTCGAAGCGTTGCCGCTCGCCGTCATTGTTGCAAAAGACTTGGACGGAATAATCTTGTCGCAACCAGCGGTGGAGTTGCGCAAAAAATTCCCGCCGCTGCGCCTCGGCGATCTGCGGTTCCGGCGCACGTTCGCCCAGCGGACGAAACGCCTCAAGCGATGAACATATCGGTTCTGCAACGCGGACATCCTGAGGAGACGCCGCTGGTAGGAAGTTGTCTGCTCCCTCACTTGGTGCGGTGGTCGGCTGATCAGAATCGTCTAACTCAACGGAAGTAAATCCGCGACGGATCAAGTCGCTCAGAAAATCCGGCCAGGCGATGAAGAACGCATCGCCCACCGGTATTTGCTGCGCGTAATTTTCCGCATGGACGGCAAGCGCATCCGGTTCGCACAAAAGGAAAATAGTTTCGCGTGGCAGATAATCTAAAAGCGTGGCGAACGGGGGTGAACTTGCCGACAGGCTGTCCGCACTCCGTTTCAAAATTCCCAGCTCCCCGGCGGGCGGCAGGGTGAGGCCGGAAATTTCGCCGCGCGAAATCTGCGTGAGCGGATCAAACTCGCGCAGCGATTCCAGTTCGTCGCCAAAAAATTCCAGCCGCACGGGCCACGGACTCGTCGGTGGAAAAATATCCACGATGCCGCCGCGCAACGCGATTTCGCCTTTCTGTGTGACCTGCGCTTCTGGCTCGTAGCCTTGCGCTTCAAGCCATTCGATCAGGTCGAGCGGTGCTGTTTTATCACCGGGCTGAAAACTGCGCGTGCGAGCTTTCAAGTCCTCCGGCGCGAAAGTTTTTTGCAAAAGCGCAGACACATTGGTGACGACGACTTTGGACTTTGGACTTCGGGCGTTGGACTCATTCGCCAGCGCGATGAGCGTTTGCAGCCGGTCGCTGATGACATCCGCGTGCGGCAATTTATCTTCGTGCGGAAAAATTTCCCACGCCGGATAAAACAATGGGTTGCAGGTTGCAGGTTGCAGGTTGCAGGTTTTATCCGCGTGTGAATCAACCTGCGTTTTGCAACCAGCAACCTGCAACCATGTTTCCAGATCTTGCTGGAAAATTTCCTGCGGCTTGAGACTGTCAGTGACGATGACGATGGGGCGCTGCGGAAATTTTTTGTGTAGCAGCGCGGCGAGAAATGGCCGGGCGGACGCGCAGATGGCGGCTGCAGGCAATGCTTCGCCATGCTCCAGACGCTGTGCGAGGTTTTGCACGGCGGGAGTTCGCGCGACGGCGGCGAATAAATCGCTTGCCGCCTTGCCTGATAAATCCTGCGCCAAGCGCGGGAACGGTCGCAACGATTTGCCGGCCCGTCAAGCCGCCGGCTCAATCGTGCCAGCCCACGACGCGATAGAGTTGGACATTTTCCATGAAGTTCACGTTTTCAGCGGTTGTCTCATAGACCAGTTTGAACTCGCGGCAGTGATCGCCCAAAGCCTGATTGATCTGCGAAACCCAGACCTCGGTGTAAGGCCGGTCCGACCAGCCGGAATGGAGCAGCGGCGGTGGCGGCAAGTCCGGCGGCGGCGGCGCGCCCGGCGTGGGCAAGGACATCATGCCGACCAGCCAGACGCTATGGCCGGCGCGCAACGCGGCTTCGGCCTGTGCGATCAGGGGCTGGACGACGTGCGGTTGGCGCATTTCTTCGTGGACCAAATCGTAGCGTGCAAACGAATGGTCGGGCAGCGGCGGCGCGGTTTGCCAGGGCGCGGTCCCATGGAAGTAGCGCTGAAAACTAATGCCGCAATACCAGGGACTGACGATGACCAAATCGTCCGGCCCGGCGGCGGCGGTCAGGCGCGGGCACAGCAGGTCGAGGTTGGTGAATCGCCAGTTGATGGCCTTGTGCTCGGAGAAAATCACCACGCAGGCCAGGGCGACCGTGACGCCGGAAAATCCCCACACGGCCGCCCGCAAATGTCCGCGTGGCGGCAGGCCGATTTCAAAACAGCCGGCGGCCAGAGCCATCAACGGAATAAAATACCACTGTTCCGTCGGCAGCGCGGCATACGAGAGGAAGGCGGCAAAACCGGTGGCTGCCAGAAACAAAGTGGTTCCGGCGAACAACGGCAAATCACCGGTCCGGTCGCGGGCGGCGGCAGGCGCGGCGGTTTTCAATTCCGCCAGCGGGCGGCGGCTTCCCTCCAGCCACGCCACGGCCACGGCCAGCAGTAAAAAAATCCAGCCGCGGTGTGCGGGTGCCGCCGCAAACCAAATAAAACCGGTCGCGGCAATCAGCGCCGCCAGCAAAGTCGTCCAGCGGGCCGGCAGAAAATTTTCCCCGGGCACCAGCGCGCCGGCGATTTTCCGGCGGAAAAAAAACGCCGCCACCCCGGGCAGAAACAGGGCGAGCGCGAAGATGAGCCAGAGCCAGCGGCATTGTTCGATGGGAAAACCAAAAGCGGTATCAAACGTGGCCATGAGCCGGCCCGGATCAATGCCAATCCGCAGCGATCCGGCACCGGCGTTCAATGCTGTAAAATTTGACCAATACGGCAGCAGCGAAACCGCCGCCGCCAGTCCGCCGAGAAAAATCTGAAGCGCGGCGTGGCTGTTCTTTTGCCGCGCGCAGACCACCCACGCCCCGGCGCAAATGGCGGCGACGAAGACGGCGTTTTGAAACAGTGTTTGCACGCTCAAAATGGCGAGCGCGGCCCAGCCCGCCGTGCGTCGCCACGACGGTTTTTCCAGCAGCCCGCCGGCGGTAACGGCGGCTAGGAGGATGAGCAGGCTGCCCAGTCCATGGGCGCGCAGCGAATCGCCAAAGACGATCACGGTGCCATTCAGCGCCAGCAGCGCGAGTCCGGGCAGCGGCGGTGCGCGGTGAAATCTCCACGCCGCCAGCCAGAGCGCGGCCGGCAGGCCAAGGCCGATCAGCAATCCGAGCAGCCGCAGCCACGCATCGGTTCCGCCCGGTGCGGTCCAGAGTTTCACCAGCAGCGGCATCAGGATGGGAAAGGAATCGTGCGTCATCGCGGCGAGTGACGACGAATGCGCCAGGTTGACGAGATTCACCTCGTCGCGCCAAAGGCCCCCGGCGTGCTGCCAGAAATAAACATGCAGCCACACGACGATGCCGCTGACGAGCGCGGCGGCAAGCCATTCAAGCGGGCGGGAGAATTTATTTACGGATGACGCAGGCATGAATTTATTTGCGCTGAAAAATTTCCAGCGCGCTGCCGTGGGCTTCGGGATAGCGCGCGACGAAGTTTGTGCCCAGCACAAAGGGCAATCCCGCCCAGACGGCGATGATGACGGCATTTTTTTCATCAACACAGCGGTGCCGAACAAAGCGCCGCAGGTCGCGAGTTGCCAGCCATTTTCCTTTTGCCGCACGCGCCACAGCAGGCAAAAACCGGCGGTTTCATCGAGATTTTTTTGCCCAGCCAGAACAGCAGCAGCGCCGCCGCCGGGGGCAGCAGCAACAGCCCGAAATGGATTCCAGCCGGCGTCATGCGCGGGCATTGGACAAAATTGGCGCGGCAAGTTCAATTCAATTTGCCGGTTTCAGTTGACCCGTCCGCGCCCGTCCACGAAAATTTTGTCATGGCGGTGCCCCATCCCATTATTATTTTGCCGTTCGCGCTGCTGCTGGGCGCGATGGCGTTCGCGCCGGTCATCGCCCCGCGCTGGTGGGCGAAACATCATGCCAAGCTTGCGCTTGGCCTTGGCGCAATCGTGGCGGGAATTTATTTTTTTATTTTGCACGACCCGGCCAGCCTCGGGCATGCCGCCCACGAATACGTCAGCTTCATCGGGTTGGTCGGCTCGCTGTTTGTGGTTTCTGGCGGCATTCGAATTCAAATTCCTGGCGGCGCAACGCCGCTGACGAATGTGGCCTTTCTGTTCGTCGGCGCGGTGCTCGCCAATGTTTTCGGCACGACCGGCGCGGCAATGCTGCTCATCCGGCCGTGGATTCAATTCAACAAATCCCGCGTCGCGCCGCATCACCTTGTTTTTTTTATTTTCATTATCGCCAACATCGGCGGCTGCCTCACGCCCATCGGCGATCCGCCGCTGTTCCTCGGCTATTTGCAGGGCGTGCCGTTTTGGTGGGTGGCGAAAAATTGCTGGCCGATGTGGTCTGTCGGTGTGGGCGGCCTGCTGGCGATCTTTTACGCGCTCGATAAAATTCATTTCCGCCGCGCGCCGCGTGAAAAGGAAACCACTGGCGACAACTGGGACATTTCCGGCCGGCTGAATTTGGTTTTTCTCGCCGTGATTCTCGGCGCGGTGTTTGTGGAGCGCCCAAATTTTTTGCGGGAAGGCTTGATGCTTGCCGCCGCGCTCGGTTCCTATTTCACCACGAAGAAAAGCGTGCATGCGGCCAATGATTTCAATTTCCATCCGCTCACCGAGGTGGCCGTTTTGTTCGCCGGCATTTTTGCGACGATGATTCCCGCGCTGGCCTGGCTCCATGCCCACGCCCCGGCGCTGCTCGGCGCGCAGCCGTCGCCGGGAATTTTTTATTGGGGCACCGGATCGCTGTCCGCCGTGCTGGACAACGCGCCGACCTATCTCGGTTTTTTGAGCGCGCTCTTTGGCGTGACCGGGGTCGCCGACGTGTCTGGCTTGCTGGGGCAAAATGCCGGCCAGATTCTGGCGATCAGCATCGGCGCGGTTTTTTTCGGCGCGGCCACCTACATTGGCAACGGCCCGAATTTCATGGTGAAAGCCATCGCTGAACAAAATGGCGTCCCCATGCCGTCGTTCATGGCGTTCATCGTGAAATTCACCGTGCCGTTTTTGCTGCCGGTGCTAATTGCCGTCTGGCTGCTCTTTTTCCGCAGTTGAAAAATTGTTACGTTTGTGGAACATTTCCCCGGCCTCGGGCGTCTTATGAGATTAAAATTTAATTCATCACCGTTTTAGGAATCTGGATTGCGCACACTTTATAACATTTTATTCCTGCTCTTTTTCGTGGTGTCCTCGCCATATTATTTCTGGCGGATGTGGCGGCGCGGCAATTGGCAGCGCGGTTTCGGCGGCCGCTTCGCCATTTATGACCCGGCGCTGAAGCAGACGATCACGAACAGTCACGTCATCTGGATCCATGCCGTCAGCGTGGGTGAGGTCAACCTTTGCACCCAGCTCATCAAGGCGCTGGAGCCGCGCATCCCGAATGTCAAAATGGTCGTCTCTTGCACCACCTCGACCGGCATGGCGGAACTGCGCGGGCTGCTGCCGTCGCACGTCAGAAAAATTTATTATCCGTTGGACCGCCGCAAATATGTCCGCCGCGCGCTGGCGACGATCAATCCGCAGGCCATCATTTTGGTCGAGGCGGAAATCTGGCCGAACTTTCTCTGGCGGGCGCGCGACCTGAACCTGCCCGTTTTTCTGGCCAATGCGCGGCTCTCCGACCGGTCGTTTCCGCGCTACAAAAAATACGGCTGGCTGTTCCGACCGTTGTTCGCGTCCTTCGCCGGCGTCGGCTGCCAAAGTGAAACCGACGCGCAGCGGTTGCGGGAAGTCGGCTGCCGGGCCGAGAGCGTGCAAGTGGTGGGCAATCTCAAGTTTGACGCGGCCAAAATCGGCGAGCGTCGGGCGCTCGATGCGCGCGGCCTACTACGGCAAGTCGGCGTGGCTGATGACGCGTTGATCCTGGTGGGCGGCAGCACGCACGATGGCGAGGAACTGCTGTTGGCGGAAGCGGCCGCGCGGTTGCGGGTGAAATTCCCGAATCTGTTTCTGGTGCTCGTGCCGCGCCATTTCGAGCGGTGCCGGGATGTCGGCCAGAAGCTGCGGGCGCGCGGCGAAAAATTTATTTATCGCAACGACATTTTTCCGCCCACCCAGTTGCAGCCGGGCGAGGTGAATTGCCTGCTGGTCAACACCACCGGCGAACTGAAATTTTTTTACGAGCCGGCGACGGTGGTGTTCATCGGCAAAAGCCTGACGGCGTTCGGCGGGCAGAATCCCATCGAGCCGGGCGCGCAGGGCAAGGCCATCGTGTTCGGTCCGAACATGCAGAATTTTGGGGACATTACGCGAAATTTTTTGAACAAGGACGCGGCGGTGCAGGTGAAATCGGCCGCCGAACTGGAGCGTGCGCTGGGCGACCTGCTGGCGGATGCGCCGCGCCGCGCCGCGCTGGGCCGGCACGCGCTGGAAGTGGTCGGGGAAAATCTCGGCGCGGTCGAGCGGACGGTGGCGATGATTTTGCCGCACCTGGCGGCGCGCGGCATCCATATTTCCCCGCAATAGTGACGGGTTGAATTTCGCTGCTTGACGAAGTTCGCCGGGCTTCACATATTCGCGGCGCTCCCGGCGGTGGTGGCCGGGAAGGAGTGTCATTATGCCAAAGACGAAGTCTCGCAAACCGGCCTCAGTGCCCGCTGTAGAAATGGAGAAGCTGCGCCTTGCCAGCGCCAATCCCGTCGTGGCCTTCGCCGAAAAAATCAAGGAACTCGTCCGGCTCGCCCAAGAACAAGGACAGTTGACCTTTGAAGATGTCAGCGAGGTGCTGACCGAGGAATTTTCCACGCCGGTTTATCTCGACCAGGTTTTTGCCAAGTTGCGCGAACTGGAAATCGAAGTGGTGGACGCAGCGGAAGTGGACCGGGTCAAGCCGACGCCGGAACAGGAAGAGGAGGAGGAAAACGACCGCCGGCTGGATTCGCTGGACGATCCGGTGCGGATGTATCTCAAGCAGATGGGCGCCGTGCCGTTGCTGACGCGGCAGCAGGAGGTGGAGATTTCCAAACGCATCGAGGTGGCGGAAGCGGAGTTGCGCCAAGTCGTTTATGGTTTTGGTTTCGCCGGCAAGGAGCACATTGCCGTGGCGGAAAAACTGCTGGCCGATCCGCCCAAAGAGCGGTTTGACCGCGTGGTGGTGGACAAAAAGGTGGCCAACCGCGAGACGCATCTGCTCACGCTGCACCGGCTACTCGGACGCTGCCGGAAACTGGACCAGGAGGTGGACCAGCATTTCAACCGTTGGCGCGACGCGCATCAAAACGCCAAACGCAACCGCGAACACGGCGAATTCGCGAAGCTCGACAAAAAATTGCAGGCGCTCTTCCCGAAATTTTGTTTCAAGCAGAATGTCGTCGAGGAAATCGCGCTCGTGGCGGAGAATATCCACGAGACGATGCAATACAGTCTGCGGGCGTTGCTGGACGCGCAACACCACCGCGAATCCAGTGCCCAAAAACATCTCGTCGCCGCCGAGCGGCAAAAGCTCCGCGCGCTGGAGGAATTTGTGCGGATGCCAGCCGAGGATTTCCTGGTCGCATTTGAAGAGTTGCGCGTGGCGTCCGCCCGGTCGCTCCAGGCCAAGACGGAAATGGTCGAGGCCAACCTGCGTCTGGTGATTTCCATCGCCAAAAAATGCACCAACCGCGGGCTGTCGTTTCTCGATTTGATCCAGGAAGGCAACATCGGCCTGATGAAAGCCGTGGAAAAATTTGAATACAAGCGCGGCTATAAGTTTTCCACTTATTCCACCTGGTGGATTCGCCAGGCCATCACGCGCAGCATCGCCGACCAGGCGCGCACGATCCGCATTCCGGTCCACATGATCGAGATCATCAACAAGCTGATGCGGGCGCAGAAAAAATTATTGCAGGAACTCGGCCGGGAAGCCGCGCCGGAGGAACTCGCCGACGAAATGTTGCTGCCCGTTGAACGCGTGCAGGCGGTGTTGAAAATGGCCCAGCAGCCAATTTCGCTGCAATCACCGGTGGGCGACAGCGACGAGGCGAGCTTCGGCGATTTCATCGAGGACAAGGCGGCGAGTAATCCGCTCGACATGACCAGCTTCAGTCTGCTCAAGCACCGGTTGGGCGACGTGCTGTGCAGCCTGTCCGAACGTGAGCGGCAAGTGTTGGAACTGCGATTCGGCATCGGCGACGGCAATGCGCGGACGCTCGAAGAAGTCGGCATGCAGTTCCGCGTGACGCGCGAACGCATCCGGCAGATCGAGGCCAAGGCGCTGCGCAAAATGCGGCATCCCACGCGGCTCAAGCAATTGGACGGTTTTCTGGATGTGGACGACATCAAGCTGAACGGGGGTTGACGCAATTCCGGGAGCCGTTTTTTCAATCACACTTGCAGAAAATCGGGCTTTGCCTCCGGTTCCGGGCTGCTAAAATTTTCGCCATGACCCCGCTCAAAAACTTCTGCGCATCCACTGCCGGAGAAATTATTCTTGCCGCCATTTTTCTGTTTGCCGCCACCGGCCGCAGTGAGATTGCCACCACCGTCGCACGGCCGCAATTTACCGCGACGGTTGTGAACCTCACCAATTTCGGCGGCATCGGCGATGGTCAGACGCTGAACACGGCCGCGGTTGAAAAGGCGTTGGCCGCGCTTGCGGACAAAGGCGGCGGCGAACTGGTCGTTCCGCCCGGCATCTGGCTGACCGGGCCAATCAAGCTGCGCAGCCACATCAATCTCCAGCTCGAACGCGGCGCTCTCATCCAATTTTCCCGCGACTATCATTTGTATCCACTCACGGTGATTGACCTGAAAGGCGAGAAGGAAGTCGATTCCACCTCGCCGATTTCCGGCGAAAATCTGGAGAGCGTCGCCATCACCGGCGAGGGCATCATTGACGGCGGCGGCGACGCGTGGCGGCCACTGAAAAAGGGCAAGTTGAGTGAAGGCGACTGGAAGTCCCTGTTGAAATCCGGCGGGGTGTTGGATGAAAAAGGCGCGACGTGGTGGCCGAGTCGCGCGGCGATGGCCGGCGAAAAGCTCGTCGAAAAATTGCGGAAGGAAAACTCCCTCAAGCCGGCGGATTACGAACCGGCGCATCAGTTTTTGCGCCCGAAAATGCTGCGGCTCATCGGCTGCAAAAAAGTTTTGCTCGAAGGCGTGACGTTTCAAAATCCGCCGAACTGGACAATGAATCCAGTATTGTGCGAGGACGTTTCCATCCTCAACGTCAACGTCCATAACCTGCCCACTGCGCAGAACAGCGACGCGCTCGATCTCGAATCCTGCCGCCGCGCGGTTATTCGCGGGTGCACGTTTGACACTGGCGACGACGGTATCTGTATCAAATCCGGCAAGGACGCGCCGGGCCGCCGCATCGGCGTGCCCTGCGAAGACGTGCTGGTCGAGGGCTGCACGGTGTATCACGCGCACGGCGGCTTCACCATCGGCAGTGAGATGTCCGGCGGCGTCCGCAACTTCCGCGTGGACAACTGCACGTTCATCGGCACGGACATCGGGCTGCGGTTCAAGAGCACGCGCGGCCGTGGCGGCGTAGTGGAAAAGATTTATATTTCAAATATTCGGATGATGGACATCGTGTCGGACGCGATCAATTTCAACCTGTATTACGGCGGCAAATCGCCGCTGGACGAAACCGCCGGAAATGCGGAAACCAATCTGCCGCCCGTCACCGAAGCGACGCCGCAGTTCCGCGACATCCACATTGAAAATGTGGTTTGCCGTGGTGCGCAAAAAGCAATTGTGCTGCAAGGTTTGCCGGAAATGCCCATCCAAAACATCTCGTTGAAAAGTGTTTCCATCACCGCGCAGGGCGGCGTGTTTGTGACGGACGCGGCCGGGATTGAATTTGAAAATACCGAAATCATCAACCGGTCCGGGGCGGTGCTGAATTTTTTCCGTGCGAAAAACACGGTGGTGGACCGGCTGCATTATCCGGCGGGAGCCAAAGCCGTGGCCGAGGTGAATGGTTCAGGCACGGGCGGCATCGTGATTAAAAACACCGACCTGATGCTGGCGCAAACCAATTTTATTTCCAGCGAACTTCCCGCCGGCAGCGTGTTTGAAGTGAAGTGACTGCGGAGGCGCCGGTGGCAGAATTGGCTTGCCGCCCGGTTTCACCCGCGCAAAATAGCGGGCGGCGTGGCGGGCCTGTAGCTCAATGGTTAGAGCAGAGCACTCATAATGCTAAATTATACGGTTTCAGTGGCTTCTATAACGTTTCAATAAACTTCATTATAGTATTGATATTATTGACTATAATCTAGTTTTTTAGCCTTTTCTCAATGCTTGCAACCATCGTCGAGCCAGAGGTGAAAGTGGCACAAAAAGTGGCACAAACAAAGGTGGGTGACTTTTGGCTGCAGTCACTCCCCAATAGTCCATTTGCCCCCGTCTAAGCGCTGTCTATCCCTGCAACAGCCCCCCATTCCTGTGTTATGAACTTTTGGTAGAGACCCCGTGTCTCTGTCACGTCCCCGGCGCTTTCAGTGCCGGGGATTTTTCGTTTCATAACCCTCCACCGAAAGGAAATCAAAATGTCCCCTCAAGCTGGTTGGATCCTGCAGGAAGAAGTTGTCCCCCGCCTCCGCGCCTCAATTC
>CAISEZ010000140.1 GCA_903884535.1 uncultured Verrucomicrobia subdivision 3 bacterium | reverse complement strand
TTAAGCTGCTATTATTGGCTGATGACCCGATAGAATCGTGTGGCACCCGCGGCCGTGGTGTCGATGTAGGATGAGTTGGCCGCGCTGTTTGTCACCGGCGAGCCGAGGCTGGTCCAGGACACATCCAACAAGGCATTCTTGTATTGAACCTGGTAGCCGTGGCCGCTAAAGTTGTTGTTCCAGTTTATGGTCACATTGCCCGGAGCATAGGCCACGCTGGTCAGAGTGACCGCCGGGGCGTTCGGAGTCCCGTAGCCAATGGCGGTAATCCCGTTATTGACGTCAAGCGCGAAGCCATAACCGGCTTTCAGGGTGGCAACCGAATTTTCCTGGACATTCAAATTCCCTGTGCTGAAAAAGGCCTGATTGACCAATGCCGGCGGATTGGAATTGTCGCTCAATAAAAGCAACTGGAAGTCATTCGGCGTGTCGCTGAAATTAACCCCGCCGAGGATGTTGGCGTTGGCGTCCACCCCAATGCCACCAAAGGCCGCCGGAACTTGTGATCCGTTGAAGAAATCATGAACCACCGAGCCGGTCCAGGGCGTGGTGTTGGTATTGAAGGACACCTGGCGCAAGTCGTAGTTTGGACTCTTGGTCCAAAAGGTATTTCCAGCACCGAAGGATATTCCTTGTCCACTGAAGCCGAGCGGCACACCGGAAACCGCGATAAGGTTGGGCGTAAGATTGCCGGAAGTATCTGATGTAAAGAGAACCACGTTGGTGCCATTCCAGGAACCGATGAGAATTTGAGCGCTGGCATCGCTGACTTTGCCGCGCACGGACATGGTGTCGCCCCAGCGGTCACCCGAGCCGTTGCCCGGATCGCTGTTGGCGTAGCTCTGAATGGTCGGGCCTTCGCCGACGGTAAGCGGAGGCACCCAGGTGGTGATGGAGAAAGTGCCGGAACCGCCGACACCCGCCAAGTTACCTGCAAAAAGATAGCCGTCATCGCTGATACCAACTTGGTCGAACAACCAGCTGTTATAGCCGGTAGTAGGCACACCGGCGGCGGTCAAATCCCCCAAATAAGCCCCATTGGTGGCATTCAAAACGTGCAGATTGTTATGATCTGCCACCACGAGTTGCAGGGTGTTCGTGTCGAAGGCCAGACCGCGCGTCTGGTAAGAACTTGCATCGAGGAATGACAGGCTGCCGTCGCCGGCAATGGTCCAAAGTTGCGTCACCACGATACTGGTTGTAGGCAACAAAACGGTGAGCAAGGCCGGTGGCGCACTGGTGGCATATCCGCCCACGTTATGAACAATCACCCGGTAATAACCCGCTGCCGCCGGCTGCGGATAATTGAGCGTGTATTGGCTGGCGGTGGCTCCGCTGAGGTTGGCGAATGGTCCATTGCTCGCGGTGCTAAACTGCCATTGGTAATACAGCGGCACGGACCCGGAGACGCTCACGTTTAAAGTGAGCGTCGAGTTATTGGTGTAGCTGCTCTGGCTGGCTGGCGGCGTGATGACAGCCGGCGGCGTGGTCGGCGGCGTGCCATAAGTCAGCGCGATAAGACCGTTGTTGCAATCCAGCGCAAACAATTTTGGAAATTTAATGGCAATGGCCCCGACGGAATTTCCGTTGACGTTATGCGTCGGAAAAAAGGCCTGATTGAATAGCACTGGTGCGTCGGAAGTGCCGGTAAGCTGGAATAGTTTCAAGTCATGCGGATTATCGGCCAGATCTATTCCCGCGAGAATGTTATTCGCATTATCCGCCCCAATGACCGTCATGTAGGTAGGAGTCTTGGCGGGGTTCGGATAATCCAGAAGCACGCCGCCGACATTATTCACGGAGTCGAAGCCGATTTGATACAAATGGGCCAAATTGTTTTTTGCATAGATCGTGTTGCCAGGCCCGAAATCTATGCCCAAGCCTGCAAAACCTGAGGGAGCGTTGGTGATTGCAATAACTTGGCCGCTGAAATTAATACCGTCAGTGGTAGTCAACAGTGCGATATTCGTGCCCGCGCGTGAGCCAAGAATAATTTGAGTGTTCAGACCGGAACCACGGACCGCCATAGTGTCGCCCCAACGGTCAGCCGTGCCGAGAATGCCGCTTGTGTCCTGGAAAGCGACTGCATTGGGAGCATTATTGGTCGGTGCCCCCCAGCTGTAAAGCGTGAAACCCGCACCGCCGGCAAGCACAAGGTTGCCGGCATACACCGCCCCGTCATCCGCAATGCCGACCTGATCCAAGGCAAAAGTTCCGCCACTGACACCTGACACATTCAAAGTCCCGATGTTGGTGCCAGTATTGCCATCTAAAATGTAAAGCCCGGGGCTTCGGCTGGCCACCACAACGCGCTGACTATTGGTGTCGTAGGCTACGCCACGATTGTCGTCACCGGTGGTTAGATAACTGTAGCCCGTTGCACCCGGAGCAATGCTCCACAACTGGGTAACCACGGTGCTGGTAGTGGGCTTCAACAAAGATACCAAAACCGGTGCACTCGTTACCGCACCAACGGAATTAGTGATGATAACTTCATAATAATTTGTCAGGGACGTGGTGATGGCAAAGGAATTGGTTGTCGCGCCAGGAATGTTTGTGAACGTAGAAGAGATATTTGTGCCCGCATTACTCGCGAGCCATTGATATTTCAATGGAGCTGTGCCATTGGCGGTTACAGACAAGCCATAGGTCGGAAATGCACCACTCGCCCCAACCGGCGCGGCGGAGATAGTTGGCGCTACCGGCGCGGCGGTGAAGTTGATGGCATAAGCCTGCAAACCATTGTTGGATTCCAAAACGTAAAGGAAGTTGGTTTTCCCCGCGCCACCTAAAGCCGCGCCGCCAGTGGCGTTGCCGTTGGCATTAGGCGTAGCAAAGTTGGTAGTGGCCAATTGTGTGGCTGTGGCGGGGAAACTCGCCATGTTAAAAATGGCATTGGTGTTTGCAGTTGTTAGGTTGGCAGTTTGCGCCACCGCCAGCATTTTTCCAACCGGAGAATAATTGATGGCCGCAGTCAGATTGAAGGCGAGCGGACCTGTGGCCGCATTCCCCAAAACCGTGCCAGCAACCGTGCTCTGACTCGCAAAATTGGCCGGATAGGAAACGAGAAACACATTGTGACTGGAGGCATTGGCACCCGGCATAACCAAAAATGTGTTATTGGTGTAGAAAGTGATACCCAGAAGATTGCCTGCCGTGCTCGGCAGACCAGTGGGAACAAAAACAACCGTGGGCGTGAAATTGATACCGTCAGAAGTATGTAATAAGACAAAGTTTGTGCAACCACCACCTACTGTCATTAAAATCAGGGTATTCACGCCGCTGCCCGTTACCGCCATCGTATCACCAATGCGCTTGGCTGGAAAATTTGCCACTACTGGATCGCCACTGGCAGAGGCATACGCTGTTCGAGGACTGGAATTATTCAACCAATTAGTCCATGCATAAACTGTGACACTGCCTGCGGTAGTGCTAACCGAGGTCGTCAATGGCGAACCATAAAGCACCCCATCATCACCCTCTCCAATCTGATCGATAGCCAAGCTCGTGGCGCCAGCAATGCCACCAGCACCACTCAACAAGGTTCCCGACGTGCCATTAAACACATCAATGGCGCTAGAAGCTCCGTTTCGGGTGGCAACAAACACTTGATTGGATATGGAATCATAGGTTATACCACGATTAAGCCCGCTATTATTTCCAATATGTGCCGTGCCATTAGGAGCGGACCATGCCGGACCCAGGGTGTAAGTCTGTGCCTGACCTTGTTGCAATAAACCGGCTAACAGCAAAATGGCGGCAAGAGCGTTGAAAGCCAACTTTAGTTGTTTTTTTTGGCCGTTCGCAATACTACTCGCTACACGCATGATGTATTTTTTGATGTTCATGTTTGGTTTTTGAGTTTGGGTTTTTATCAGAATATTTTTTGGTTTTGTTTCCAGAAATTAAAAGCCCTGAATAGTTGGCATGGTGGATTGAAGCCGCTGCAAATCTGTATCCGTTGCCGAGCTCGGGGCATTATAGCCGGGGCCCGGAACTTGTCCGGACACATCCTTGATGGCATTGCCGCTGGCGATGTAGCTGGTATGCCATTTCCAATATTCCGAATGTCCGTCGGCAAAACTGATCAAACCGCCGTTGTTATGCCGGCTGGTAGGGAGCTTGTAATAAGCTAACCTGCCACCGGCGTTGTAACAGGGGAATTCGTTGTTATCAATGCTGTTGGCCGAAACATCAATAAACACCGAAGCCTGCGACGGCCCCGGATTTTGAATGGCGGTCAGCTTAAAAAAACTGCCGTTATTGGTCATGGTGTCGGCGTTGTCATTGACCCAGTTCATCCCGCAACTGATGGAAAAACTGCGGTCGCGCTTGACAGCAGGAATGGAAGCGTCAAGGGCTTCATCCGACGGACAATGGTAAATGGCCGCACTGCTGTTGAAAGGGTAAAGCGTGCCATATTGGATGGCCCAAGCTGAGGACATGGCTTGCGAGCTGAGTTCGTTGCGCGCGCTGCCGTTCCACGACCCAACCCCTAACTTGGAGCCAGCCGTGACCCAGGCAAACTGGCCGGCATTTTGATTGCCATTGCTGTGATTGTTGACCAGACGATCATCGGAGTCGCTGGCAAACATATACCAGGCAAGGGTCAACTGCTTAGTGTTATTCAGGCATTGGGTGGCCTTCGCCTTGTTTTTGGCGGCCGCCAAAGCCGGCAGCAGCATCGCCGCCAGAATCGCAATGATGGCGATGACCACCAACAGTTCAATCAAGGTAAACGCCGGATAATTCACCGGGCGAGTTTTGCGCAGGCTCGTTTTTTTAAGCATGGGGGGAAATGACATTTGTTCGGCAGACAAATCTTTCACGCTAGCAACACTCTGACAACACATCAATTTGCCGCACTAATTGCATAAGTTGGTCTGGCATTAGGTGAAACATCTAACTACTGATTATCATTATTCCCCATTGCGCGGGTTTGGACAGGAAAAAGATGTTGCTTTTATTGCAAAATTGTAACATTTCAAAAGCGTCGCGCCCAAAGGGCCCATCCCATCGAAACCGGGTTGGCAGCGAGCCGCCGACGGTTTAAGCTGGGCGGGTGAAGCGAAACCCACTGTGGAGAAAAATCCGGCTGGCGGCAGTGCTCGGATTTTTTGCCAGCCCGCTGCTTGCCGCCGCGACGACCAACGAAGCGTGGCGCGGCGTTCATCTTTGGCTGGACAATGATCCCGACGCACTGGCGCTCGTCAAAACCTTGCCCGCCCTCGCGGCGGCGGGCGCGAACACGGTCGTGGTCGAGGTGAATTACAGCTTCGAGTTTCAGGCGCATCCGGAACTGCGCAACCCCAAATTTGTCACCCGCGCCACGGCGCATCAACTGGCGGCCGCGGCGCGTAATTGTAACATCCGGCTGATTCCCGAATTTAATTGTCTCGGCCACCAATCGTTCGGCGGGAAAACCGGCCCGCTGCTGCGGTTGCACCCCGAGTTCAATGAAGCGTCATCGCTGACGCTGACGAACAAAAATGTTTATTGTCTGGAATGGTGTCCGCAGGCGCCCGGCCTGAATGCGATTGTTTTTTCGCTGATTGATGACATGGCCGAAGGCTTCGAGGCGGATGCCTTTCATGTCGGCATGGATGAAGTGTATCTCCTCGGTGCCGGCGAATGTTCACGCGGCCTTGGAAAAACTCCCGCCGAATTGTTCGCCGCACAGGTCAACGCGCTGCATCAGCACATCGTCGGCGTTAAAAAATTGGAAATGCTCATGTGGGCCGACCGCGTCATTGGTCCAAAATTCCAGGGATATTCCAAATATGACAATGCCGGCAACGACTTGAGCGCCGCGATTGATTTGATTCCGCGCGACATTGTGATGTGCGACTGGCATTACGAGTGGCGGCAAAGTTATCCGTCCGTGGCGCTGCTCGCGAAAAAAGGTTTTCGCGTATGGCCGGCGGGATTTTTGCCATTGAAGGCGGCCCGGCAGTTGAGCGATTTCGCCGAGTCACAGTCCACGAATGTCGTTGGCTACCTCGCCACCACTTGGAACGAGACCAGCATCACGAATGCGCCGGAATGGCCGCCCATCAAGGAAATTTTGCCGCAGTGGAAATGAGGCGGTCAATACAACGGCGTGCTCACGCTACGGACGCTCCAGTCAAAGAAAAGATAATTGCGCCGCGCAGGCAGCTTGCCGCTGTGCACCGGCAGCGCAGGGACGTAGTTGTAATAAGTGGCGGCGGCACCCGCTCCGGGGCCGGGCCCCAGCAGATAATCCATGATCTGTTTGTCGCAATCGGTCATCACCCAACTGTCCGAAGTCAGCCGGATGGTGGAGAGTTTTTGACTGGGTTCAAACAAGCGGTTCGGATCGCGGCCGGGAAGGCTTGAATCCACCACCGGACGCCCGAATGGAAAAGTGACCGGCTGTTGGTTCGCCGGCGGGTCGTTGTAAATCGTGCTCTGGGAAAAATAACTGACCGGGACTTTCAAAAACGGGACGGTAGCCATCACGGGCAGCTTCCTGTTCTGCGCCGGACAAACGGCCACATAAGCTGTGGAAGTGATAAACGGCTGCGGCGACTTGTAGCTCAGGTAGTTTGCGATGTATGCCGCCAAAGCGCCGTTGTATCGGCTGTAAGAGGCCCCGCCGCTGTCGGTGTAGGTCTGGAACATTCCCGTCCAGCACGGCCCGGGCAGGTATTCGCCGTTATCGTTCACATACATCTGGATGGCGGTGCCAACCTGCTTGAGATTGCTGACACAGTTAATCTGGTAAGCCTTCTGTTTGGCGGCTGCGAGTGCCGGCAAAAGCATCGCCGCGAGAATGGCGATGATGGCGATGACGACGAGCAGTTCAATCAGGGTGAACGCGGCAATTTTCCGGCGCAAGGTTTTAAGTGTGGTCAGGTTCATGATGTTAAATCCTGGCGAACGCGGTAAAAACCTGCGTTCAGGTTGTAAACAGAACCATCGGTGAAATCCAAGTTGCCGTGGTATTAGTCTGAGACCTCCGGCAAAGCCGAAGGTCGCAGACTGTCGGAAAAGGTGTCACCATTTGCAACAAACCCGCATCGTGAAAAAGCCGGAACAGGTCTATTTACCCCCAATTTTTTTCCCAAAAATCACGGTGGCCAGTCCTCCGAGCGCAAAGAGTGAGAGCGTCGCCGGCTCCGGAACGGGGGCGGGAATGGTGATTTGAAAGGCCGAAATTCCATCCGCAGTGGACAATCCATAAACGTCAGCGGTGGCGCTGCCATCTCCATTGACGACGATATTGCCCCAAGCAACGCCTCCGGTGCCATTGCTGTTGGCCGTCAAAGTTCCGGTCGTGGCGATGGCTGAACCAAGAAATACCGGGGTCGTCGGATCCGTCATATCATAGATGCTGATGTGATTGTCGCCCGTGCTCATTGCGGCCATGTAGTTATGACCGTTGATGGTGACGTAGCTCACCGGGCGTTCGGCCACGGAGTTTAGCGCGGGGCTGGCCAGTAACGTGCCCGTGCTTCCAGAGAAACTGCTGTAGCGTGTAATGGTGCCTTGCGTTCCGAGGACATGGCTGGAATCGGTGAAGGTCACGCCCAGCCGGAAATCGCCAGCGGTGGGCGGAGAGCCGGTAAAGCTCACAGCCGTCGCCGTTCCCAATGTCGGATTAATCAATTCATATCCGCTGCTACCAGCACCGCTGCCAGCCACAAGCATCGTTGAACTGCCGCTGCCGATGGCGGCCAAATCGTCGCCGAAGCGGGTTCCAATGATTGGGTTGCCACTGTAAACAAGGGTCGGAGCCGTTGTCAAACTAAGCGGGTTGGCATATTCATAAATCTTGAGAGGGGACGCAGCGGACGTGGTCAGGTTTGCAATGTAAAGAGCCCCGTCCGCCCCGGCGGCGACCGCGTCAATCGCGAAGGTGCCGCCGCTGATTCCAGTGGTGTTCAACGTGCCGATGACCGCACCCGTGGTGGCATTTAGTGCGACTATGCTATTGCCTGAAGCCCGACTGGTCAGGAAGACATCTCCGTCCGCGAAAGTCAGACTGCGTTCAGTGGTGCCCGTGGTCAGATAGGCGTTTGCGCCCGGGGCGTCCCACCCGTTGACGCCAAAACTGGTCAGCGGGGTGATGGTGACTTGGGCCGAGGCTGAAAGCGTGCCGACCAGAATTGAGCAGCTTAAGAATTTAATTAAGTTGTTTGTCATAAAAATCAAACCTTCATATCTGACTGCCGTCATCGTTTCACATTCGCGCAATTTCATATAGCAAAAAAATAGCGCATTTGTTGCAAAAATGTAACATCGAGCCAATTCGGCTTTAAACCTGCCAACACGGACTTCCGGTTCAAATTCGCCTGCCTGGTCACAATCATAACGCGCTGAAAATCATTTCACTGCGTGGACTTTTTGCCCGCACGCTGGTGTCGAAAAAACAATCATTGGCGGGCGCGGTAGAAACCGGCGCTGTTGTTGGTTGAAGAATTGTCGGTGAAAACCAACTGGCCGTTCGTGCTCAATAAATTTGTCAACGGCTGCCACGTCAGCCAATTGGTCGTGCGGTCCAGCCACAGGCCATAACCCGGCGTGCTATTCACGGTCAGTTGAATGCGGCCGTCGGCCTGCCGGCTAATGGCTTGAAACCACACCGGCGCGAGCGGTCCGGCGAAGGAAAACCGCACGGCATCCGCCAGCACCACGCTCGGCCCGGCGTTGTTGGCGAGTTGGACGAAACCATTGGTGCCCGCGCTGAACGGACGCGCGGCGGCGATTTGCAACCAGGCGCCGCCGCTGGTCTGCTGGTTCACAGAAACATTCGTGCTGCCGCCGAAATACGAAATCAGCCACGGCGCGTTCGTCGCCCGGTTGCTGCCCTGGGGATACCAGACGAACACATTGTAAAGTCCGGCATTGGGAAAATTCGGTTGATACGTTGCGGTGGCCGTGACGGTCGCGGCACTGCCCGCGTAGCGATAGTCCGCTCCATAAAAACCCGACGACGAACTGCCCGCGCTCCAGCTCCCGGCGAAGCTCACGGCGGGATTGGTGTTGTCAAGAACGATATCCGCGTCGGCGTAGGCCAGTTTCAATCCATCCACGACGGCCACATTCGTCGCGTCGGAAAAATTGTCGAGCACGCGGATGAAATTGGAACTGCCCGCCGGAAAATAAAATCGTCCGACCAGCGACCAGTTGCCGGCGTTCGTCTGCTGGTTCGCCAAAGCCGTGTTCGTGCCGGCGGGCGTGCCGATGATAAACGGCGTGCCGGCCGAAGCGTTGGTCAAAAACGGATGCCACTGGAACACGTCGTAGTTTCCCGGAATCAAAATCAGCGGATTGAACTGCGCAAACGCCGCGCCGCCACCCTGCGCTTTGTAAAAATAATTCGTGCCGAAGCAATTCGTGTCCGTGCCGGTTGCGCCGTAATAAGTCGGTGATGTTGTCGTCGACGCAAAAACGCGGACGGCGTTCCACGCGCCGGTGAAAACCGCCGCCGCATCGTCGAGCACGAGGTTGTTGACGACATTGGAGTAGTTTCCGCTGTTGCCCGCCGCGATGTTGGCCCACTGGTTCGTGCCGATGGTGTCCGCGCGCCAGAAATTTGCGCCGCGATAACCGCCCGCCGTCTGCGCGTGCGGATCGGCGGCGGCGTAGTCCATGAACTCCATCACGTCCTTGTCGCGATAGACCGCGCCCGCCGCGCCTTCGCAAATGATCCCGCCGCTGACCACTTCGCCATAAACATCCTGTAACGGCAAAATGGGTTTGATGGCATTCGTCCAATTCACGGCGACGCCGGCCCAGTTGGTTTGCGGCAGCGACACGAGGCTGCCTTGCCACGCCGCCCAGTTCACATCCGCCCAGTTGATCGTCGCGCTCGGCGAACTTTTCAGGCCGGCGGTGGAGAAATGATAAATCTGCGGCATCACCGCATCGCACCAGTAACCAAATTCCTTGTAGGGAAATGTCGCATGGACGCCAATGATGGCAAACGGCGAATGCGCCAGAAATTTGTTCGTCCAAGTCGCGCGCACTGTCGAAAGCAGTTGCCACGCCTGGGCGGACGCGTTCGTGATCCACGGGCTGCCGCTTTCCCATTCCGCTTCGGCGTCAAAGACCAGCCCGTCCGCGCCTTGGTTGAAAATGTAATTGTCCACGGCAATTTCGCCGACGATGTTTGAGCCGTAAGAACGGTCGTAGCCGAAAACGGCGATGCCATTGGAATGCGCCGTGTTGACGAGGTTGCTGGTGAACTGCGGCCCGGCGTAGCAGTCGCCGAAAAGCTGGTCGCCGGTGCCGGCCTTGACGATGCAGTAACGCAGGCCGGCGCTTTTGAAAAATTGCATCAGGCTGTTCACGTTGGTCACGCTGGCGATGTGGCCGCCGAGCTTGTTGGTCGCGTCCATCAGCGAATATATCCAGACGCCCTTGCCGAGATTTTTCGGGTCAATGCCGCCGTCGCGAATCTGCGCGTGGGCGCAAAAACCTTGGCTCGCAATGGCGAAGACCATCAGCAGCAAGTTGAATCGAACATAAGCCATCATGGCGTTGCGACTTTGAGCGACTAAAAAATATCAATGCGTTGCCGGTGATGTTTCCTTCGGCGGATGAAAAAACAGCGCCAGCGCCAGCGCCGCCGCGAGGCCGCAAATCATCGGCACCAGGAACAGGCCGTGGAAATCCGTCACGCCGGCGTGGGTGAACATTTTCTGGCCGAGAAAAGGACAGATGGAATTCGCCAGCAGCGCGCCGAGGCCCAGCACCATAACGTTGAACAAGCCTTGCGCGCTCGCCCGGGCATCCTTGGGGAAATACGCGTCGGCAAAAATATAAACCGTCGCGAAGAAAAATGCGTAGCAGATGCCATGCAAAATTTGTATCGCGATGATGAGTTCCTTGTGTTGCGGAAAATACGCATAAACCGCAAATCGCGCGGCGTGGCCGAGGATGCCCACGATCATCGTCGTCCGCCAGCCCAGCCGCTTGAGCGTGGCGCCGAGAATGAACATCGTCAGCATTTCCGCGATCTGGCCGACACTCATCACCGGCATAATCCAGTTGCCAGGAATGCCCACGCCGCCCGCCGCCACCGAGGTGCCGAGAAAACTGCCGGTCCAATTGAAATAGCAATTATGCACGAATGAATCCACCAGCGTCACCAGCCAGAGCACCAGCACGAACGGATGCTTCAATAATTTCAGGGCTTCCAGCCAGGCGAATTTTTCACCGCCGGATTTGTTCGGCGGCGTGTGCGGCAGGATAAAGCTGAAGCCCGCGAGCACAAGCGAGGCAATTCCCGCCACGGCGAAAGTCCATGCCGTCGCCGCTTTCAATTTGTCGCCAGTCAAGCCGGAACCAAGCATCGCACCGATCCAGCCGACGATTCCGTGCGGAGTAAGCTGATGCACTTTGTCCCAATCCACGAGAATAAAGGTGAACGGCCACGCCGCCAAAATCCAGCCGAACGTGCCGCCGATGCGCACGAAGCCGAATTCCTTGCGCGCATCCTTCAGGTGGGCAAACGCGATGGAATTGACGATGGACATCGTGGGCACAAACAGCAGGCAATGGAGCAGCATCAGTCCAAAAAACGGCCAGAACATTTTTGTGAACGCCAGTCCGAGCATGGCGAGGCCGCCGACGCAGTGGCTGAAGGCAAGAAATTTTTCCGCCGCGAAATTGCGGTCGCAAAACTGGTTGCTGAAAAACATGCCGACGATTGCCGCGATCGGAAACGCGTTCAAAATCCAGGCCTGCTCCGCCGGAGAAAAACCAAGGCTCGGCAGGTAGCCGAAGATCAGCGGCAGCCACGCGCCCCAGATGAAATATTCCAGCAACATCATCACGAACAGTTTGCAACGGGTATTCATAATTGTTCAAAGCCTGACCAGCTTACCGGTCCGCACGGATTTTTCCTCGGCGGCGCAAATTTCCAACGCTGTCACGCCGTCTTGCGGGGTGACAATGGAAGGCGATTCGCCACGGGCAACACAGCCGACAAAATAACGGAGTTCCTCGGCGTAGCCGTCCGTGTTTTTTAATTTTACCGTCCGCATTTTTTCCCCGGCTTCACGCAATTGCAACGCGCCGGCGCCCCGCGCCAAATCATAATCAATCGTGGCCCGTTCGCAATGCAGCGCAAAGCTCATGTTGAAACCGTCGGGCAACAGCCAACTTCCTTCGGCATGAACCAACGGCCCCTGCGGATAAAAATATTGGGTCACGACATGGTCCACATTGCCAACCGCGTCGGTCACGCCCGTCGAAAAAACCGCTGCCGGGCGGCCAAACAGAAAATTAACAAAATCCGTGTCGTGGATGTGCAGGTCCAGTAGCGCGCCGCCACGATGCGTCCCCGCCTTGCCCCACGCGGGCTTAGCCGTGACGCGCCGGAAATTCGCCGCGCGCACCGCGCCGTAGGTTTTTTTTGCAACCGCGGTTTTCAACCAGCTCCAGCCGGGCCAAAATCTCATGCACATCGCGGGCATCAGAAATTTTTCCGAGGCCGCCGCCGCTTTCAAAACGGTTTGCGCCGCCGCCAAATTAACTGCCATCGGCTTTTCGCAGAGCACATGTTTGCCGGCCCGAAGTGCGGCGATGGCCTGCGCCGGATGCAACGCGGTGGGCGTGCAAAGATCTACTAGGTCCACCTCGCAGTCGGCCAGCAGTTCGCTGAATTCGCGGTAAATTTTCACGCGCGGACCGAGTTGGAGGTCGGCCGTTTTTTTTATGTTGCCGGCCACGCCGCGCAAAACGCCGTGGATCGGCAGTCGAACGGCGTCGCAAACCGCGACGATGCGAGCATTCCGGATCTGCTGATAGGCGCGCAGATGCGTGACGCCCATGAAGCCAAGGCCGACGACAGCGACGTTGACCCGGCGGGGAGTTGTTTTTTTGTTGGCGGCCATAAGCGGCATTGTCAGATAAAAGTTTTTTCTACGAGTTCACGGGCGGTGCGGATGTCGGCGATGCGCTGGTGGCCATACTCGCGTTCGATGGCCAGATTCACGTTGAAGATGACATGCTTGAACGTCGAAAAAAAAGCCCGCCAGTCCACTTCGCCTTTGCCGACCGGGACTTCCTCGCCCCAGGTGCCGGGCACTTTGGTGCGCCGGGCATCCTTGATGTGCACCTGCCGGATCCAGGGCGCGAGCACGTGAAGCGCCTTCACCGGATCACCTTTGTCATACAGGATCATATTCGCCGGATCAAAATTCACGCCGATGTTCGGGTGGTTTAATTTGTGGAGCAAGTCCGCGAGCGCCGGCGCGGTTTCCTGTCCCGTTTCCAGCCCCAGCAAAATGTTCTGCACCATGAAAATGTCCGCCACTTCATCCAGCCGTTGCAGCATTTTGATAAACGTCGGCGCGGATTCGTCCGGGGGCAGAAATCCGGCGTGAAAAGTGACCAGCTTTAGCCCCATTTTTTTTGCGAGCGCGGCCCCCGCCCGGAGGTTTTTCAGATTTTGTTCCCACATGGCGTCCGGCGCAATGCCGCCGGTCAGCCGGATGGACTCCAAAGTGGAATAGTCTTCGCCGACACTGCCGACCATGCCGGACACAATGGTGATGCCGTTGGCGCGAAACAAATTTTCCGTCTCTCCCCAGATTTTTGGCGATTCACGGAGCGGGTCGAGCGCGAGTTGCACGCGCCGGATGCCGGTGGCGCCAAGCTTGTTGATCAAATCCTGGGGATTGGCCGGCTGCAACGACCAGCTGCAAACGGCCAGGCGTTCGGCCAGGCTATATTTTTTCGCTGACATATTTATCATCCAACTAAATTAAGTAATATTCGGGGCAACACAATTTTATACCGGTTGACGTTCAGCCTTAGGTCGCCGGCGAGCGTCAAATTTGGCAACTACCGGCCGCAAGTTTGCCGGGCTGCTTGGGGCTGGGGCTTCGGCAAGCTGCGGGCCGAATTTTCTGCCAGTCCGATTTTTGGCCATAGGCCCTACGATAATATTCCTGCAACTTTAATTCGGCCGCTGCCGCCGAATCCAGACAGACCGTCACGGCGGGGTGCAACTGCAATGCGGAGGCAGGATTCATGGCCGTGATCGGACCTTCGATGGCCCCGGCGATGGCCCGCGCTTTTTTATCCCCAAAAGCCAGCAGCAGGCAATGCCGCGCCTCCAGAATCGTGCCAATGCCCATCGTGATGGCATGATGCGGGACCTTTTCCTCGCCGCCAAAAAATCGGGCATTGTCTTTGCGCGTTTGGGGCGCGAGCGTTTTGATGCGCGTGCGCGAGGCGAGCGATGACGTCTGCTCGTTGAAGCCAATGTGCCCGTCGGTGCCAATGCCGAGCAGTTGCAAGTCAATGCCGCCGGCGGCCACAATTTTCCGCTCATAACTCTCACAAGTGGCGGGGATATCCGAGGCGAGTCCATCGGGTATATGCACATTCCCGAGGGAGATATTCGTATGGCGGAAAAGCTTCTCCCACATGAAATGGTGATAGGACTGGAGGTGCTCCGGCAAAATACCCACATATTCATCGAGGTTGAAGCAGGTGAGTCTGCTCCAATCCAATTTCTGCGCGATCAATGCGCGGTAAAGCCGCTCCGGCGTGCTGCCCGTCGCAAGCCCCAGCACCGCCGCCGGCTTCGCAGAAATCAAATCCGCCATGATTTTTGCCGCGATGCGCGTGGCTCCGGCCGGCGTGGGTTGAATAATGATTTCCATGATTCAATTCATTAAAAATCCGGCACCGGTTGAAGCAGCGCGCCCTGCCAGCTTCCTCTTGGCGCAAAAATCTTGCGGGTGAAATAGCATGGTTATTCAGTCAATTTCTCAATCGGTGATGCCGCGGCAACCACAACAATTTTGGTCAGGAAGTTTTAGGCCGGGGCCGTGTTTTACAAAGATAAAAGATGTGGCTTTTCTTGGATTTTTGTAACATAAACCACAAATGGATTCTCCAACCAATCCCAGTTGGTGGCCTGCCCGGTTGCTGCGCCAGAACCCGCTGCGCAAGGTTTTTGCGGGCGACCGGCAGTTGCACCCGCCACTTTACAGTCATACGGTCAATTTTCCGCGCCTGGAAATCCCCCTGCGCGGCCTCTACAAAAACCAGATAGAAATAGGCAATGAAATCACCCCGGTCAGCCTGCGGCCCGGCACTGCCTTGTTTACCGCGCCGAATTGCTGGAACCTGCCGGAATGGCAGCCGGGACTTGAATTATTGAGCATTCTTTTCGGCCGGCCCCAGTTGGGCATCAGTCTGATTTCGGCCCGAACAAAGGACTACACGCAGTTGACTGCCAAAAAAATCTCCCTGCCGCGCCCGCTTACCGGCCCGATCCCGCACATTTTGAACGCGCTGGTTGAACTCCAGTCTCACGGCGGATCCCCCGGGACATTTGTGGAATTGGCGCGCGCGCTCATGAACTGTGTTGAAGATTTGTTGCGCCAGCCCGTCGCTCAGCCGGCCAGTCGCGCCCAGGCATTGTTGGAAGACATCCGTGTCTACCTTCAGGAACATTATCAATACGACATCACCCGCGACTCCGTCGCCGAACAGTTCGGCATCACTCCCAACCATCTTTCACGGTTGTTTCAACAGCGCGGACAGATGACCTTCAGCAGCTATCTCACCCACGTCCGCATTGACCGGGCGAAACATCTGCTCCGCAACTATAATCTCAAGCTCGCCGACATCGCTGCCCGCTGCGGCTATAACGACACGCCTTATTTCTGCCACGTGTTCAAAATCATCACCAAGTCCACGCCGGCCGGTTTTCGCATGAAGGAGCATCGCCCGTCCGCACCCTGATATGAACCAGGTCAGCCGATTGTTTCCGTGGGTTTGTATTTTTCTGCACGATGGTCAGCGGATCGTTGTCCAGCCAGCGCTGCCAGACTTCCGGACGAAATTTCCCGTGACCGTCGTAAAGCCACTCAAACTCGCCGCGATGCGGCAAGGATCGCGCCTTTATAATTAGGCGCTGGTTTGGTCTCCGCTGGCAACGGTTTGGCGACCGTGGCGGGTTTTGGTTGGAGAAAATACCAGCCTGTAAAATCACCAACCAACACTGTCCCCACCCATTCCAATGCTATTTTCTACTTTGCAACATTACAGCTTCGAGAAAGCCTTTGCTGGCGGCATTCAGTCTTTCCCAGAATACCAAACACCGCGTCGCCAAGCGTGTTCACGCAATTTCATTTCCAGTTCATCCGTCATCGCCGCTTGATCGCTCACGCCGCAGTTCAATTCCGCCTGCTGCTCGTTGCGCATTCCGGGAATCACCGTGGAAACCGCCGCCGGCTTCAAGACAAATTTCAACGCTGCCGTGACCATGTCCGGCTCCGCTGACCCGACGGCGGCTTTGATCTTTTCAACCCGCTGCACCGTCCGCGCCAGACGGTCACCGGCGAAATAGTGATTGCGAAACTCGCCTTCCATAAATTTGGTCTGCGCCGTGAATTTCCCGGTCAACGCGCCCTCATCGAACGCCACCCGCACGATGACGCCGACCCGGTTTTCCAGCGCCACCGGTAGGAATTCCGCCGCCGGTTCCTGCTCAAAAATGTTGTAGATGACCTGCACCGCGTCCAGCCAGCCGCCGCGCATTAGGTCCACCAATGAATTTTGATCCTGCTCCGGCGTGCTGATGCCGATGCCATGCAGCTTGCCCTCCTTTTGCAACCGTCGCAGAACTTCGAGCGCCGTCGGGTGCGGTTCCACCCCCGCGTCCATGTGTGCAACTGCAACAGGTCGAGGCAGTCCGTTTGGAGATTTCGCAAATTGGATTCAATCTGCTCCCGAATGTAAGCCTCGGGGTAACGGTCGGCAATTTGATCGTAAGGTGACGGCGGCCAGAAACCCGGCTTTGGCGGGATTTTTGTGGCGACGTAGATGCGCTCGCCTTTGCGCTCCTTGAGCACGCGCCCGATGATTTGTTCGCTATGGCCGTTGCCGTAACCCTGCGCCGTGTCAATGAAGTTGCAGCCCAGATCGAGCGCCCGGTGCAACGCGCGGACGGATTCATTGTCCGTCTGCTTTCCCCAGCCGGTGCCGCCAATGGCCCACGCGCCAAAACCGATCTCGGAAATCTTCCAGCCTAGCCGCCCAAACACACGATATTTCATTTTGAATTTCCTGATTTGAATTGAGTTCGCTGACGTCCGCTAACACGGTGGGGGGTATCGTCAGCCATTGCACCAATCGTTTCAAGCGCATTGCCAACCAGTGTGGGAGCAATTAATCGAAACGCCGACCGGCGGCACATAATCGGTCTCAGATTCGCGCACAGGGCTTCGACGTGCGTGGATGAAGCATTCGGCCCGGTGTCTTGCTCTGCGGCTGCCACGGTCAGTTCACCATCAAATGCCGGCTGAATTTTTGCACGGTTTTTGCACGCCTTCACGCCAGACTTTAAGGTTTCATGGATTTTGCTCAGGTTTTCTTGCTGGCGAGCGCCCACAGAAATGCGTATTACATTGATTCCATTGGCTTTTGTTTGCTAGTCTGTGGGCAATGAAAGGCATCGAAACTCCCCCGACCGGGACCGGTGAGAAGGGCCGGTTTGCAGGTTAAAGACCTGCTATGCGCACCATTTTTCCAAGACTATTTGGCAGTTTTCGGATTTCCTCAACCGTCATTCCCTTTTCTTCCTCGCCTTGAGTTGCTATTTTTCAACCATGAATTCCCGCAGCTCCAGGACCCGCTATTTTTGTGTGATTGCGTTTTTTTGTGGCGGAATCCTGATCTCCGGCACAAATGGTCTTGCCCAGATGCCCGTCGCCGTGACGCTGAATCCGCACGCGGCTGGCCCTGAAATTCCCGCTGATTTTGTCGGTTTGAGTTTTGAGATGCAACGCGTGCTGGCGGACTCGAACGGAAACCATTTTTTCAGCGCAACCAACCGGGCACTGATCGCCACCTTCAAAATGCTCGGCATCAAAAATCTCCGCGTCGGCGGCAACACGGCCGACCGGCCCACGCTGCCGGTGCCCGCGGAAACCGATGTGGACAATCTCTTCGCCTTCGCCACGGCGGCGGATCTGAAGGTAATTTACACGCTCCGCCTCAATCACGGCGAGCTGGCCACTGCCGTGAAAATGGCGAATTACATTTCTGGAAAATATCCCAGCCAGCTCGACTGCTTTGCCATTGGCAACGAGCCGAATGTGTTTTCCACGAACTACGACGTTTATATCGCCGAATGGAAACGCTATGCCGCCGCCATCACCGCGCCGACGAATGTGCCGGGTGCGAAATTCTGCGGCCCAAGCGTCTCGCCCGGCCACGAAAAATGGGCGGTGCGATTTGCCGCTGAACTGGCGGCCGGCGGGCAATTGAAATATATTTCGCAGCACGATTATCCCGGCGGTGATGCGCGGAAATTCGCCAATGCCGCCGAAGCCGCGCGCGAAAAAATTCTTTCACCCGCGATGGCCGAACATTACGCGAAGTTCGCCGCCAATTTTGTTCCCGCTGTGATTTCGAACAAACTGGCGTTCCGTTTCGAGGAGGCCAACAGTTTTTATGACGGCGGCGCGCTGGACGCCAGCGACACGTTTGCGTCCGCGCTCTGGGCATTGGATTATCAATGGTGGTGGGCGGCGCACGGCATGAGCGGCATCAATTTTCACACCGGCGACAAGGTGGCCGCGCGCGACGAAAACAAGCCGTGCCGCTACGCCACTTTTTGGACGACGACAAACGGTTTTAATATTCATCCGATTGGCTATGCGGAAAAAATGTTCTCGCTGGGCAGCCGCGGCAAAATGATTCCCGTGGAAATTTCCGGCGCGGCAAACAATTTGAATTTTTCCGCCTACGCGGTCCTCGGCGACGACAAAATTTTTTACGTCACGCTCCTCAACAAAACCCACGGCGCAAACGCCACGAATGTGGCCGTCTCCATTGCGGTTGGTGAGGCTGGTGGGTTTGCCCAAGGCGAAATCCTCCGGCTCGCCACGCCGGACGGCGACGGGGCGCGCAAAACCGGCGTGACGCTCGGCGGCGCGGAAATCACCGAGGAGGCGAACTGGAACGGCAAATGGGATAAACTCTCTTTTGACCGCCGGGGGCTTGCGATTGTGGTGAAGGTGCCGGCCGCCAGCGCCGCCGTGGTGAAATTGACGCCAAAATAAATTTTAAATTTTCGCCTGCATGAAATCCATTTTTTTCAAAAGCTCCGGCTTGGTCTTTTTTGCCATGCTGCTCATCGGCAGTTCGGCGCTGGCGACAAACTATGACGAGGCCAAAGTCGGCCATTATACTTTGCCGGATCCGCTGATTTGTAACGACCGTTCGCCGGTGACCAACGCGGAAACGTGGCTGGCCAAACGCCGGCCGGAAATTCTGGAGCTTTACCGCGAAAATATTTTTGGTCACAGCCCGGATCCGGGCACCAACACGACCTTCAACGTCTGGGAAATTTCCACGAATGCGCGCGGCGGCTCGGCGACGCGCAAACAAATCGAGATCAACTTTTCCGGCACGCCCGCCGGGCCGTTCGCGCACCTGCTGCTTTACACGCCCGCCGGGAAAAATACCGCGCCGACTTTTCTGTGTCTGCAATTCAGCGGCAATTACACGGTGATTGACGATCCGGCCATCGCCATTTTCCCCGTTTGGAATTCGAAAAGCGGCGCGCTGGCGATGCCGAAAAAAACCGTGCGCGGCGAGTTCGCGCGGAACTGGAAAATTGCCGAAACGCTCGCCCGCGGCTACGGCATTGCGTTCATTGATTACAACGAAATTGAACCGGATTTGTCGCACGGCGCCGGCTTGAAATTCGGCGTGCATAAAAATTTCCCGCCGCCGGCGGCCGATGGCTGGGGCGCGATCAGTGCCTGGGCCTGGGGCGCGAGCCGGGCGCTGGATTATTTACAAAGCGACAAAGAGGTGGATGCGCAGCGAGTGATTTTATTCGGCCATTCGCGGCTCGGCAAAACGGTTTTGTGGGCGGGCGCGCAGGATCCGCGTTTCGCGGCAATCATCGCCAACTGCTCCGGCGAAATGGGCGCATCGCTTTCACGACGTGATTACGGCGAGACGGTGGACGACGTAGCCAAGCATTTTCCGTATTGGATGGCCGGTAATTTTCAAAAGTTTGCCGGACACTGGAACGATCTGCCGGTGGACGCGCATTTTTTGATTTCATTGATCGCGCCGCGTCCGCTGTTTTTGAACACCGGCAGCGAAGACCGCTGGGGCGACCCGCACGGCGAATTTCTTGCCGCCCGCGCCGCCACGCCGGTTTACGGGCTATTCGGCAAAGCCGGCATCAGCGAAACCAATTTTCCGCCGCTGGACCACGCGCTCCAGCACGACCTCGGTTTCAACTGTCATACCGGCAAGCATGACGTGCTGCCAACGGACTGGGACAACTTTCTGGATTTCGCCGACGCGCATTTTCAGCAAAAAAATTAGCAATAAATTTGTAATCGCGACTCGCGCTGCCGCGGCGCTGCCGACAACAATGTTTCCAAACCCGCAACTGATTGACCTATGCAACGCATCACTGTTCTCGCCCTGATTTTATTCACCGCCGTCCGCTCGCTGGCCGCCGCCGTTTCGGTCGGCGATTTGCGCTGCGAGCATTTGCAAAACCCTCAAGGCATTGATGTCACCCAGCCGCGCTTGAGCTGGATGCTCCAGTCTGGCGAACGTGGCGTGAAACAATCCGGTTATCAAATCCTCGTCGCTTCAAGCGAAGCCAAATTGAAATCCGGTGCGGCGGATTTGTGGGACAGTGGACAAATTTCTGCGGACACCTCCATTCTGGTCGCCTATGCCGGCAAGCCGCTTGCGTCGCGGGAAGAATGTTTTTGGAAAATCCGCGTCTGGGATGAAAACGGCAATGCGTCCGCCTGGAGCAAGCCAGCACAATGGACAATGGGCATCCTCGATGCCGCAGCATGGCACGCGCAGTGGATCGGTCAGGACGGCGCGGAGGTGTCGAATGTTTTGGCCGGCACGTCGTGGATCTGGTCGGCGGATGCCGGCGTGGAGACCACATATTTCCGCCGCGTGGTGACGCTTCCCGCCGGCCGGAAAATCAAACAGGCCATTTTTGAATACACCGGCGACAACGAATGCCGCGGCTGGCTGGATCAGTTCGATCTCGGCGCGCGCAACAATTTCAAGACCGTCAAATGGCAGGACATCACCACGCGCTTGGAGTCGGGCAAAACGTATCTGTTCGGTCTGACCGGTCGGCACGAGAGCACCGGCAAAAATCCAGCGGGCGTCATTGGCAAGCTGACGGTGGAATTCACCGAAGGCGAGCCGCTGGTCATCCAATCGGATGACCAATGGAAAGTCTCGAAAAATCCGGAGACCGGTTGGAATACCGTGGGCTTCGATGATTCCAAATGGGTCGCGGCAAAAATCCTCGGCCCGGCGGGCATGGCGCCGTGGGGCGAAACCCGCGTGCCGGAGAGCCGCCGCCAGCCCGCGCGCTATCTGCGCAAGGATTTTTCCGTGGATAAAAAAATCGCCCGTGCCACGGTTTCGTTCAGCGGACTCGGCTTGTCGGAACTTTACCTGAACGGCAAAAAAATCGGCGACGCCGTCTTGTCGCCGGCCTTTACGCAATACGACAAGCGCGAGTTTTATGTGACTTACGACGTCACCAAAAATTTGCAACGCGGCGCGAATGCGCTCGGCGTGATTCTCGGCAACGGTCGTTTTTACGCCGACCGCAGCAAAGTTTATTCGGGCACCGTGAGTTTCGGTTGGCCGAAGCTGCTGCTGAATCTGCGCCTCGAATATGCCGACGGCACGACGGCTGAAATTGTCAGTGACGGATCGTGGAAGCTGACGACGGACGGCCCGATCCGCGCGAACAATGATTACGACGGCGAAGAATTCGATGCGCGCAAGGATTTGGGCGGCTGGAGCCAGCCGGGCTTTGATGATGCGAAGTGGGCATTGGCTCAAATCGTTTCCGCGCCGGGCGGTGTTGTGTCCGCGCAGATGCAGGAACCCATCCGCGTCACCGACACGCTCAAGCCTGTTTCCGTGAAGGAAATTTCGCCGGGCGTTTTTATTTATGACCTCGGGCAAAACATGGTGGGCTGGTGCCGCCTGCACGTTGCCGGGCCAGCCGGAAGCCAGGTAACGCTGCGCCACGCCGAAACGCTCAAGCCCGACGGCTCGCTTTACATGGCCAATTTGCGTGGCGCGGAAGTTACCGACGTTTACACGCTTCGTGGCACCGGTTCCACGGAAACCTGGGAGCCGCGCTTTGTTTCACATGGCTTTCGCTTTGTCGAAGTCACCGGTTTTTCCGGCAAACCGGATTTGAATTCCATCGAAGGCCGCGTCGTGAATGACGATCTGCCGAGCGCCGGAAATTTTCTGTGCTCGAACGAACTGATCAATCGAATCTACACGAACATCGTCTGGGGCACGCGCGGAAATTACCGCTCGATGCCGACGGATTGTCCGCAGCGCGACGAGCGCCAGGGCTGGCTCGGCGACCGTTCCGAGGAGTGCAAAGGCGAATCGTATCTTTTCAATATTTCCGCACTTTACGCCAAATGGCGGCAGGACATGGCCGACGCACAGCGCACTAATGGCGTCATCCCCGACGTCGCGCCCGCTTACTGGCCGATCTATTCTGACAACGTCACGTGGCCAAGCAGCGCCATTATTGTGCCGAGCGCACTTGAGCGGCAGTTCGGCGACAGCGGCAGCATCGGAAAAAATTACGACAGCGCCAAGCTCTGGATGGAACACATGCTCACGCTCGCCACCGACAACATTATTTCCAAAGACAGCTACGGCGACTGGTGCGTGCCGCCGGAGGAAGCTCATTTGATCCACTCCAAAGACCCGGCGCGCCAGACCGACAAGGCGCTTCTCGCCACCTCGTATTATTATTATGACCTCTGCCTGATGAAAAAATACGCGCAGTCGCTGGGCAAAACCGAGGACGCCGCGCATTGGGGAAAACTGGCGGAAGAGTTTAAATCAGCCTTCAACCATAAATTCCTCGACCGTGAGAAAGGCCAATATTCCAACGGCACCCAGACTGCCTGCGTGCTGCCGCTGGCGTTCGGCCTCGCGCCAGACGACCTGCACGCGAAAATTTTCGCACATCTCGTGGACAAGATTGAAAACGACACGCACGGTCACATCGGCACCGGCCTTATCGGCGGACAATATCTGAATCGCGTTCTCTCCGACAACGGTCGCGCCGACTTGTGTTACACCATCGCCTCCCAGTCGGATTATCCGAGCTGGGGCTACATGGTGAAACAGGGCGCGACGACGATTTGGGAACTTTGGAACGGCAACACCGCCGATCCCACAATGAATTCCGGCAACCACGTCATGCTTATCGGCGACCTCGTGGTGTGGTTTTACGAATATCTCGCCGGCATCGCGCCCGACGACGCAGCGCCCGGTTTCAAGCACATCATCATGCGCCCGACGCCGGTCGGCGATCTCGCGTTTGTGAAAGCGTCACACAATTCGCCCTACGGAAAAATCTCCAGCGAATGGCATCGCGCTGGAAATAAGTTCGACTGGCAGATTGAAATTCCGGCGAACACGACGGCGACGGTTTATGTGCCGGCGATGAAACTGGAAAACGTAAAAGTCAAAGGTGCAACGATCGCACGGTTTGAAAACGGCCGCGCGATTTTTGAACTGGGCAGCGGCAAATATCATTTCGTCAGCGAGTAAAATGAATTTACGAACCATAGTTTTGCAGGCGGCGGTTGTTTTCGCGCCAGTTTTTTCCGGGTGCGCAACGCTGACGAACGAAAGTGCCGTCGTGAAAACCGAATTCATTTTCGAGCACGCACCGTTCCCTTCGTGCCACGCCTCGACGCTGGCGGAAACCAAGTCCGGCCTCGTCGCCGCGTGGTTTGGCGGCACGGCGGAGCGCAATCCCGACGTGTGCATTTACGTTTCGCGCAGTGAAAATGGTAAATGGACGGCACCGGTCGCCGTAGCAGACGGCGTCGGCTTTGCAACGAACCGGCTGCCGACGTGGAACCCGGTTTTGTTCCAGCCAACGAACGGGCCGCTGCTTTTGTTTTACAAAGTCGGACCCAAGCCCGCCGCGTGGTGGGGCATGATGACGACTTCGTCCGACGACGGAAAAACCTGGGCCAAGCCGATGCGTCTGCCGGACGGCATACTCGGCCCGATCAAAAACAAACCGGTGCAGCTCGCGAATGGCGACATCCTGTGCGGCAGCAGCACCGAAGGCGACGGCGGCTGGCGCGTGCATTTCGAGCGCACCCGCGATTTCGGAAAAACCTGGACGGCCACGCCGCCGGTGAATGACGGCAAGACCATCGGTGCGATTCAGCCAAGTATTTTATTTCAAAAAAATGGCAAGCTTGAAGCCGTGGGCCGGACGCACAACGACAAGGTTTTCCAAATTTGGTCAGGTGACGGCGGCGCGACGTGGGGAAAAATGTCACTGCTGGATTTGCCGAATCCTGATTCCGGCACGGACGCCGTAACGCTGCACGACGGCCGCCAGCTTTTGGTTTACAACCACAACGTCCGCACCGGCTCGAACAACAAAGGTCGCAGCCCGCTGAACGTGGCGCTTTCCGACGCCGGAAAAAACTGGCGGCCGGTTTTGGTTGTGGAAAACGATCCCGACGCGCCGAGCGGTTTTGCGTATCCCGCCGTGATTCAGACGAGCGACGGCTTGGTCCACATCACCTACACCTGGGAACGCCGGCGCATCAAGCACGTCGTCCTCGATCCGGCGCGGCTGGGAAATTGAAGCGCGAGTGCGCGGCGAAGAAAAGCGCACAACCTCGGCGAAGTGAATTTGTTTTCCGCTGTTATCTCCTTCGTTTTGCGGTGAAACTTTTCCGCGGGTCCGCTGGAAAACAACCGACCCCGTTCTTACCGAACCGGTTCGCCTAAAAATGTGGTTTGCCAAGCGGACGCGCTTTTAATAGGGTTAATGTGTGCCCGTTCAACTGAATATCACGACTACGATTTAGCGTTCATTCCCAACGGAATGAACGCCAACGCCTCGCACTCACCGTCCGGGGCGTTTTTGTTTAGTGGGAGGGCATCGCTGCGGCGATGCCAAATTTGGGCGGCGCAGCAACGCCGCCCTACCGAGAAAGAAAATTTATGGCCGAAGAAAATCGAAATCAACAGGCGCAGCCGAATCCGGAACGCAAAACTTTAGACGACCGCGCGAAAATGACCGAGCTGGAACGCATTCGCCATTCGTGCGCGCATGTCACTGCCACGGCCATCCTGCGCCTGTGGCCGGACGCGCAGTTCGCCTATGGTCCGCCCGTCGAGAACGGGTTCTACTACGACCTCGAATGTTCGCACCGCATCTCGCCGGAAGATTTTGAAAAGATCGAGGCGGAGATGAAGAAAGAGATCAAGGCGAACAACACTTTTGAAAAGCTCGTGGTCACGCGCGAGCAGGCGATTGCCGACGCGTCGACCGGTCGGCTCGGCGGACTCGGCGAACGGCCAAGCAATGCGTCGAAATTCAAATTGGATTTGCTCCAGCAGATTCCCGAAGGCGAGCCGATTTCCTATTTCAAGAACGGCGATTTCATTGACCTCTGCGCCGGGCCGCATGTGATGCGCACGGGCAACATCGGCGCGTTCAAGCTCACCAGCGTGGCCGCCGCGTATTACAAGGGCGACGAAAAAGGCCCGCAGCTCCAGCGCATCTACGGCACGGCGTTCAAGAACAAGACCGCGCTCGACGAGTATTTCAAGATGATCGAGGAGGCCAAGCGCCGCGACCATCGCAAGATCGGCGCGGAGATGGGACTGTTCGCGATCGACACGGAATTTGTCGGGCCGGGCATGCCGTTGTGGCTGCCCAAGGGCACGGTGCTCGTCGAGGAACTGGAGAAGCTGGCCAAGGAAACCGAATTCGCCGCCGGCTACGTCCGCGTCCGCACGCCGCATCTGGCCAAGGAGAAAATGTATAAAACCTCCGGCCATCTGCCGTATTACGCGGAGTCCATGTTTCCGAAAATGGAAATGGACGAACACCGCGCCGACCGCAAGGAAATCGAGCAACGCATCGCCGAACTGGAGAAACAACTTTCCGACCACGCGAAAAAGGCTGGCTCACCCGCGTCCGGCAATCCGTGAAAAAGACTTGGCGCGTCTGCCACTTGGCTTGGCGGTGCTGACGGGTTAATTGTTTGGTCTGTCAGCAAACTTGGTGGTTCTGGCTGTCAACTTGGCGTATCTGTCAGCCGTCGTCACGCATCTGGCTGTCAACTTCTCGATGCTGGCGGCTAACTTCTCGCATCTGTCAGGCGACTTCTCGGCTCTGACTGGCTAATTTTTGCCACTGGTTTTTGACTTCCCGAAGCTGGCGATTGGCGTAGCCAATCTGCCTGTCGTCGTCACCGGATTTACTCCCGACTTCCCACGATTTTCGGGTTGACGACCGATACGGATTTTTTACTTTTTTTACCGTATGACCTCCAAACAAGAGAACAAGTTATCAATGTTCCTTGCGGTCAAAGCTGTTTGTGACCGCAACAACAGCACCTGGCAAACATTGCAGGCATTCGTTGACGGCTACGCCGATTTCGGCGCGCGCGTCATTAACATCCAAAACCTCGCGCAGAGCCAAGCCGTGGATTCCACCGGTCTTTCTGCCGACAAAGAAGCCCTCCGCAAAACGATGGCCAACGCCACCGTGGAGATCGCCCTCGCCACCAACGCCTACGCCAAAAAGGTCAAGAACAACGACCTCGCCGCCAAGACGAACGTGAGCGTGAGCACCTACATGGAAGGCCGCGACACCCTCGCCGCGACCAACGCGCTGAACATCCATGCCGCTGCGACGGCGAACTTGGCCAACCTTGCGCCCTACGGCGTGACCGCTGCCAAGCTCACCGCGCTCAAGGCAAAGATTGATGCCTACTCCGCGAGCCTATCCAAACCGCGCGATGCCGTGGCGTCCGGTTCGACGGCCACCAAGCAAATGTCTGATGAGTTTGACGCCGCCGATGCCGCGTTGAACGATCAGATGGACGCGCTCGTGCCGCAGTTCGCCGCGAGCAACGCGAAATTTGTGGAAGACTACAACAACGCCCGCATCATCGTGGATTCGGGCGGTGGTAAAGCGAAAGCCAAGACGCCGACGCCCACGCCGCCACCAACGCCGTAACAAATCAAATCCAGAAAACGTGACAGCCTCCAGTAATGGAGGCTGTTTTTTATTTTTTGCCGCGTCTTCGTCAAACTGGCTTTGCAACCACCGCGCACTGCGTTAGAGTTTGTGTGCAACGACGTGAACACTGAAGCGACAATCATAGCACCACCCAAGAACAATCTTCGTGTTCGGCCATTCCAGCTTTCTTTTTTAGAGGTTTGTCAACCGCAACCCGTATTTGCCCCCCGTGACGCCACCTTTCAGCAATGCAAAGAAGAACCGCTGCATAATTGGTATCCGTATTTGGAAGGATTCGGACCTGATTTTGTTCAGTCTGTTTTTTCAAATTACCTACCCTCCGCAAAAAGGATAATTGATCCTTTTGTCGGTTCAGGCACAACGCCTCTGGTTTTATCATCAATCGGTGTGGAATGCGGGTATTGTGAAGCCAATCCAGTAATGCGAGAGGTCACGCGAATCAAGACGACCGTAGCTGGATTAAGCGACAAAGATCGGAGTTCGCTTGCGGTAAAGATTCGTGTGCTAGCGTCAGACTTGGCTGACCGAGTCAGCCGATCAAAAAAAGATGAATTGTTGGCAGCCACATATCACGGTTGTTTTGGCAAAAGTGTATTTTTTTCTGAATCAGTTTTCGACTTGGTCCTTCGTTTGCGTGCTTTGATAGATGAATTGCATGATGGTGATCCAATTCTTGCGGATGCGTTGCTCATGGCAACCATGTCGAAAATCGTAATCTGCTCCCAGCTAAAGCGGGCTGGAGATGTTCGGTTCAAAACAGAGAAGGAGTTGCAGAAAACTCCAACCTCAATTATCGCGGAGATTCGTGAGCAGCTTGAGCTGATGTCGCTTGATTGTTTAAGAAACAAATTGAGTCCCGTAAAGGCGTCGCTGCTAGCACCTGATGCAAGGACTCTTGAAATGATTTCCTCGTTCCACGCTGATGGGGTTATCACGAGTCCGCCTTATCTGAATGGCACAAATTACATCAGAAACACAAAGCTCGAACTTTGGTTCAGCCGTTTTTTGAAATCATCTTCTGACCTGCGGACATTTCGCGACGCTGTTGTCACTGCTGGGATAAATGATGTTGCTGGCGATCAAGATTACAAGCCGGTGACTGAAAGCGTTGGTGCAATCGTTGCACAACTGGAAAAAGATGCCTACGACCAGCGCATCCCACGAATGGTCGCTGCATATTTTACGGACATGGCAAAGGTCTTTCGTGGGCTACACCGTCAAACCACCCCGGAGGCTGTGGTCTGCGTTGATATTGGAGATAGCAGATACGGAGGTGTGCATGTCCCGACACATTCCCTTCTCGGAGACGTGGCGCAGACAGTCGGATTCAATCTTGTCGAAAGCGTCAAGTTGAGAACGCGGTTGTCGAAAGATCAAACGCCTCTGACGCAAGAACTCCTCATATTTAAGAAGGCAACATCGCAAAAGCATCTGGTGCGACAAACAGCATCTTGGTCAGAAAGATGGCAACGATTCAAAACGGATTTACCCCACCAAAAACCCCCGTTCACAAAACGAAATTGGGGAAGCCCGCTTCATTCTCTGTGTTCGTATCACGGGAAAATGAAGCCGTCTCTAGCCTACCATCTTGTTAATACGTTCACAGAACCGGGGGAGATTATCCTTGATCCGTTTTCAGGCGCGGGAACGATTCCTTTTGAGGCAGCACTGAATGGGCGCTTTGCCTACGCGATGGACATCAGTCAGTTGTCATTCGTGATAAGCCAGGGGAAACTAACGAGACCCAGTGCCAGCGGAATTGAGGCTCGTCTTGAAAGCCTTAAGACATGGCTTGATTCAAATCCGCCTTCGGAGGATGAGTTGCAAAATGTCAAAGCGGTAAAATTCAACGGGCCAATTCACGATTATTTCCACGAGAAAACATTTTTGGAAATTTTGTCGGCAAGAAAATACTTCGCTGTCACGCGGGATGATTCGCCCGAATGGGCGCTGCTTCTGGCGTCTATGTTGCACATTTTGCATGGTAACAGACCATACGCATTGAGCAGGCGCAGTCACCCCATTACTCCTTTCGCCCCAACTGGCCCGGTGATCTACAAATCTTTGATTCAAAAACTTCGGGATAAAGCTTTCAAAAGTGTCGAGGAAATCCGTCCGGATTCATTCACGCAGGGGAAATGTTTTCAGACAGACGCCTTGCAAGAATGGCCCAAAGAAATTGCCAATCTTGATGCGGTTGTGACATCGCCACCATTTTTTGATTCGACAAGATTTTACATGACGAATTGGATGCGGTTTTGGTTTTGTGGGTGGGAGCGTTCAGACTTTGATCTACAACCCGCAGCTTATTTGGAGCAGAAACAGAAACAGTCGCTTGATATTTATACAAAGCTCTTTTCAATCGCTCAGACTCGGATGAAAAAAGGAGGGCTTTTTGTTCTCCACCTTGGAGCGAGCCGCAAGTGCGACATGGGCAAAGAACTATCTGCTCTCGGCTCAAAGATTTTTGATTTGGTGGATTGTTTTAACGAGGATGTGCAACACTGCGAGAATCACGGTGTAAGCGACAAGGGAACTGTTACCGGCCACCAATATTTAATTTTGCAAAACAGATAGTGACGGTAAACCCGATTCCGCTATCTGCGTTTATCGTGCTCAAGCTGCAAGTCAAAAGGCGCACCACCTTCGCATTTGTTAAGCACCTTTTGAATTGCCTTCACCAACAATTCGCCAGTCACTTTTTCGTCTCGTTCTTCGAGCATTTCAGGCTTTCGGAGAAATTCATCAAAAAACCAATCGAGCTTGTTTGCGAGCAACTTAATCGCGGCCAAGTTCGGCGTGGGGTTTTGCAACTCTTTGATGGCAATGCCGGTTATCTTTGAAAGTTCGACCAATTCGGCGGGCGTGTAAAAATCCACTGGCGAGCGGTCGCGCTTTTCAGAATTACAGTCTCCGCATAGTGCGGTGGCTGTTCCGTCCAGCGGCCAGAGCAGAGCCAGTGGCCGAGTGTGGTCGAGATCCATTTCGTTTGGACTGTCGAATTCAGCATCACACTTGAAACACTTGCGGCCAAACTTTTCAAATATGTCGTCTGTCAGTTCTGTTCCGTGTTGATGCCTGTATCGCAACTGCGGACTTTCTCCGAATAATTCCATGAGCAGTAGTTCAAAAGCGCGCCTGCGAGCACCGTCCTCCTTCATCTGTGCCGATGTTCGCTGCGGATTCAACGCCGCGTTGACTTCAAATTTTTTGCAGAAACGACATTCAAGCTGAAATCCAAAATCTAGTTTTAGTGTTACGCCAGTGTCAGGATTTGTTAGCAGTCCAAACCCCTTGTGAGAGCAAGGCCGACGGTGTGGTGCGACGCAGTGGTTTGAAAAACTTAATGTAGCCCGCTCATCCTGCACGTTAATTGGCAAGTAGCGCCCGCAACGATTGCATGACTTTAGATGCAAGGTAAAATCTGGTGTTTCCGCGATGTGATATTCTGGCGGCGTTTCTCTCAATTCGCCGGGTTTTGCGATAAACAAAGCTTCAGGCGAGAACTGATACATGTTCCCAAACAATGCGGGGCGAGCTGCGTCGTAATGCCGGTGCTCAACAATCCCACCGCGAAATTCATAGGTCGCAAGTTGAGTATCTTTAAGAGCCGTGAAAATAATCGTCACCTCACTGATGGACGCATCACAAATCCACATGCTGCCCACTTTGCTCCAGTTGGGAAACGGGTAAGCCTTCATCAGCAGCCTGCCTGGAAATTTGCCGCGAACCTCCACGGTGACCGGCGCATTTGAACAAAACCAACCGCCAAATCCAACGAACTCGCCCTTGGTCTGTGTGGGAAGTCGTATGGAAATTTCTTTCGTTTTCCCCGCTTTCAAAAAAATCGGCTTAATCTGAACTGGTCTGAATTCGCCGCCCGAAGTATCAGGATGTGCCTTAAATCCAGACTTCCGTGTCGTTGTCCTTCTTCTGCCGGAATATTTGGTCTTTCCGGGTAGTTTATTTTGCTCAAATTCGTGATTCATGGCTCGTAATCCCCGAATCAAGCATCGTAAGAAATACCTTTCAGAATCTCTGATGGCGTGACGCCTAGAGATGCGGCGACGCGACAAAGATTTGTGAATGACGGATTGCGTTCGCCCCGTTCAAGCAAGCTGATGTAGGTGCGATCAAAGTCCGCGATTTCCGCGAGCGCTTCTTGCGAGAGATTTTTTGCTTGTCGCCGTTCCTTGATTGCTGTGCCCAAGTCGGTGACGAGCCGGTCGAGTTTCTTGTTGGAAGTTGGCATTGTCTTGGCGTCTAGCATAGACAAAGCGTCCACGGACAAAGCGTCGAATTATTTCCTGATTTGCCTTAACGATTCGCGAGCGTTACGATTTTGCCATGTCTGCCATTTTGAAAGATGAAGAATTTGTTGCCGTTGAAGCCGCCGTCAAAGCCGGCGTTGCGCCGCAGCCGGTGGCTGCCGCTTTCAACGAGTTGGCCGCGTTGCGCGCGGAATTGAAAAAGCTGGGCGAGCCGGAGAGTTATTACCTCAAAGCCATGAACTGCCCGCACCATCACCGCATCTTTGCGGCTGAGCCGCACAGTTACCGCGATTTACCGTTGCGCCTCGCGGAATACGGCACTTGCTATCGCTACGAACAGAGCGGCGAGTTGTTCGGCCTCATGCGCGTGCGTTCGCTCAACATGAACGACGCCCACATCTATTGCACCGAGGA
>CAISEZ010000139.1 GCA_903884535.1 uncultured Verrucomicrobia subdivision 3 bacterium | reverse complement strand
GTAGTAGCCGAGGCCTTCCCAGAGCTTGTGAATTTTGGCCGATGGCGCTCGGGCGGCGGCTTCGATGGTCGGCAGTTCGCGCAGCCAGCGTTCCCAAAACGGAATCACCGTTTTAACCTGCGTCTGCTGCAGCATGATTTCGGATACGGCTATGCAGTAAGGGTCACTTTTGTATGGCTCGCGCCGCCAAGGTAAATCTCTTGCGTTTGTAGCATACCAAGGCAGAAGGGCCGCAACCATTGATTTAATTTTGCTCCGTTCTAATGCGTTAAAATTGGCCTTTGGCGTCTGTTTGCTCATCGGCTGTAATCAAATCGCGCCCAGCGGCCTCTGGCGAGCAAATAACGGCAAAATTAAAGGCTCTGAGAATTAAGCCAAAAGCAAAAAGTTCAATATTTCAATTCCCAAGAGATTTCGGCTTTTGGTGCTTTATTGGTCAAGAACGCAATCAAATCGCGCCTTGCGGCCTCTGGCGAGCAGGAAACGGCAATTATAGCAAAAATCCAATTGGTTTTGAAAATATCAAAATCTAGGACGCCATTTGTTGAATTATTGACCAAGTCATTGGTTTTTTCCATTTCTCACCAATTCTTTATCTAATTTTATTCTTCATTCCTCAGCAAAAACGTAAAACGGAGGTTAATTATTAAATCGTTTTTTGAAAGAAATGTTGAATAAATCATGGAAATCATGGCGTTGTTTTGACAGAGCCGCCGACGTGTTGAAGACCGTTTAAATCGCGCAATAAATTAAGGATTATGAAAATTGACCTTGCAACCTTCCTCCCTCAAACTTACGCAGTAGCAATTTTCACAGCAAAAAAATGATTAACAAAAGGAATTGATATGAACGCTGAACGCCTACACGCAATCGCAATAGTTCTCCAACGGGAAATGAATTCGATTAATACCGTAGGAAAGCTTGAGGCTATGTGTAGTTCACTTGAACAACAAGTGAATCAGAATCATCCGCAGCACCAACAAAATTTGGCAGCCAATTTGACGGCTCTTTATGCTTCACTTGATAACAATCTGACAGATAATTTTAGCCCAGCATGGAAACAGCTATTGTCTGAATTATTGCAAGTAAAGCCATTTGATTTTAGGACGCGAGAAATATCAGAAGTAAAGCAGCCAAGATTTTTAACAGGTGCAAGCAATTCACGGCATTTAGAAAATGAAAGGCCGGTAAGCATTGAAACGACAGCCGTGCCGCAATCGTATTCCGTTCGGTGCCTTTTAATTTTTATTTCTCTGTTAATCATGCAATGATTCTAACAGAATCCGCCAACCTGTCAAACCGTAAGTTAGAGTATGATCTCGCTGATCCAAATCGCGTAAGGATCGCGCGTGCGCCGCCACGGCAGATCGCGGGCATTGACGGCGAACCAGTCGAGCAGCAGTGGAACCAGGCGGCGGGATATCGGATTGGGTTTTGTCATGGACAGCCCGGTGGCCGCGCGGTGAAACGGAAAAATTATTTCTTGAGCAGGTTCGCCAGTCCGCCGGACAGCAGGCTAGAAAGTCCCTGCTGGAGCGCACTGCCGCTCGGCACGTTGCCGCCCGGGGTCAGCTTGTCAATCAGCAGCGGCAGTAGTTGCGCCAATCCGGCCGCGGTGTCGCCGTGGCTGAGGCCGGCTTGTTGGGCGATTTGCTGGACGTTCTCGTGGCCTAGCGTCTGTGTGATTTGATCCGGTGTCACTGGCTGATTGGCCCCCGGGCTGACCCACGACGCAAAAATGTGGCCGAGGTCGTTGCTGTGGAATTTCTGCTGGAGACCTTCGATGCCACCATGCTGGTTGATAAGCGTGACAGCCGATTGCAGGAGTGAATTACCTGGGTTGTTGCTGCTGGAACCGCCCAGTGCCGCGCCAAGAATATTTCCGAGGAGACTCATAATTTGATCAGCGTTGTGGTTAAGTTGCGTCCGTATTTTTCACCGGAACACGCCCGGTGTCACGTTTTTTGCTTGAACATTTGCAGGGTTTGACGCGTTATATCGCCCATCCCGCTGCGCTCCAAACCACGCGGTGGGAAGAATTGAAACCAAAAAACATTATGAAGCCCACAATGAAATTGCTGGCGTTAATCGCCGTGCTCGGCGCGATTCTGACCGCCAGCCTCAACGTCCACGCCCAGCCCACCCCGACCAAACCCGCCGCCACCGAAACCGCCAAGCCCAAGCGCGATTGGTATCCGGTCTACGGCACCGTGTCTGCGGTGGATACCAAGGCCAAGACGGTGTCGCTCAAGAAAAAAGAGGGCGAGCGCGTCCTGCAAACGGATGCCAAAACTACTTTTGAGCAGAACGGCAAACCAGCCACGTTGGCGGACGTGAAAGCCGGCAATTACCTCCATGGAAAATTGCACAAGAACGCCGCCAAGGAAGAAGTCATTCTGGACGCAAAAATTGAATTGGAACCTCCGGCAAAAAAGTCGGGAACCAATGAAATCGCGGCCGCGGTCGTGCCGGCGGCAACAGACGACGCCAGCACCAACGCCACGGTGAAAAAGAAAAAGAAAAAGGCCGCGCCCACGCCATAATCCTCTCGCCAATCTAAATCAGCACGGCCGGCTGTCACAGCCGGCCGTTTTTTTTATTGGATTTTCTTAGGCGCCGGCCGGGTCGCAAGGTTTTTCAACTGTTCAACCGCGTCCCAATTTTTTGGAGCTGGCGCGGCACCCGCCCATTTCATTCCGTTTTTTTGCCAGCGTGCCCGCCATTGGGCGTAACTGAACCCGACGTCGTCATCGCTCACGCCGAATTGGAAGCCGCAACTCGGGCAGATTTCGAAGGAGCCACCTCCACCGGGGCTGCGCGGGGCCTCGGTCAGTTTTGGAAAACCGCAGACCGGACAAATGTGTTTCATGTTAGTTCCGGTTTTTCAGGTTCACCGCCTTGCCTGGCTGGCGTTCAAAATAATCGCGGCTGCCCGGCTTGAAAAAAGTTTTCGTCGTGCCGTCGCGGTTGTAGGAAGCAAACGTCCCGCTTTTCGTATCAAACACACGCAGCACGCCGGTTTCGTCCACCTTGGCGGGCAGGCCTTCTGCTTTGGCGCGCTGCAAAAATTCCCAGGACATCACCGCATAATCGTCGGCATTTTTCGCCTGAAAATCACCGCCATGCCGCGCAAAATGATCCGGCAGCGACGGCCAGTTCGCCCAAATTTGGCGCGCGGACGGCGCCTTCAACGCGACGGGATTATGCCCTACCAATTTTTTTTCATCAGGGGCGGCGCTGGGCGTTGGCGTTTTTACCGGAGAGTTTCCTGTGATCGTGAACGTGTTGGTCGCCAGCCAGACCCGCGCGCTGCCGACGACGACGGAATAATTTTCGCCCGGCTGCAATCCGGTGACAATCACGGTGTGCTCCGCGCTGGGCGTCTTGTCCGGCACGAAAGCTTTGGCGCTGGCCGGGCTGATTTGCACATGCGTGCCACTCGCCACATCCGTCCGCCAGTGCACCACTGCGTTGGAGGGTGAAAGTTCCACGGTGGGCGGGACGGTCAACTCCAAACCCATGGCGGCCGTCAATGACAGCAGCCAGCAGTTGAAAACAGCGATTCGCATAAAGTAAAAACGGCGCAACGGCCGCAAATTACCACGGGACCGCGCGAAATAAAGTCTGCGTTTCATCGGGAAGTGGTTGTGCCCACTCCGCGCCATAAAAACTTTGTGTCCTTTGCGCTTTTTCACGGCTAAACTTTTTTTGTGAAGCCGCTCACCATCCACACTTGCAAGCTGACCGACGAACAGGCGTCGGCGCTGCTGACTGCCTTGGAGGCGCGCCATTGGAAGCCGCGCACTGTGCCGTATGCGCGGTACGCCTTTGAGTCGGACAAGACGAACATTGTTTTTTACGAGAGCGGCAAACTCGTGGTGCAGGGGAAGGGCACGGAGGAATTTGTTGAATTCGTGCTGGAGCCGGAAATCCTCAAGGAGGTCAAGCTCGGCTATGAAACCATTTTGAATCCCGAACTGCTCCTGCCGCGCATCGGCGTGGATGAAAGCGGCAAGGGCGATTTCTTCGGGCCGCTTTGCATCGCCGGCGTGTATGTGAACGAAAAAGTCATTGCCGCGTGGAAGGATGCCGGCATCCGCGATTCCAAAAATATTTCCAGCGACAAAAAAATTTCCGACCTCGCCGAACTTATTCGCACCACGCCCGGCTGCGTGGTGGATTCCGTGGTCGTCGGCAACGAGGCTTACAACCGGCTTTACCCGAAGATGCGAAGCCTCAACCGGCTGCTCGCGTGGGGCCACGCGCAAGTGATTGAAAATCTCTTGGGCAAGCGCTACCAGATGAACCCACCGCCGGTGAAGGCCATCAGCGACCAGTTCGCCGCAAGCAAAAGCGTGATTGAAAGTGCGTTGAAAGCGCAGGGTAAGGAATTGCCGCTTGAGCAACGGCACAAGGCGGAAGAGGATATCGCCGTGGCGGCGGCCTCCATTTTGGCGCGCGACGCGTTTGTGAAAGGGCTGGCGAAACTGGAAAAGGATTTTTCCCTGAAGCTGCCGAAGGGTGCGTCCGCCGCCGTGGACGCGGCGGCGAAACAATTTGTGGAAGAACGCGGCGCGGGCGAACTGGCGAAAATTTCCAAGCTGCATTTTCGCACCGCGCTGCGGGCGCAAGGTTTGCCGGAACCCCCGAAGACGGAATGGCGGAAACGGTGACACTGGTGCAACTCATTTTCGCCTGCATTATTTTCAGATTAAGCACCCCTACTTTGTCTGCGCGTTGACAACTCTGCCACCGCCGGTAGCATGAATCCTTGCTGTTTCGCGGATGAAAAAAATTGCTTTAATCACAGGTGCCAGCCGGGGAATCGGCCGCGCCATCGCTTTGGCGCTGGCGGCGGCTGGGCATCATGCGCTCCTCAATTTTCGCAGTCGCACCAAAGAAGCGCAGCAAACGCTTGAGTTGATTCAAAAAAATGGCGGCAGCGGCGAGCTTTGCCAGTTCGATGTCGCCGATGCGGCTGCCTGCGAACTGGCCGTCGCGCACATTCTTAAAACGCACCAGCGGATTGACATCCTCGTCAATAACGCCGGTGTTCGCCACGACGCGCTGCTGATTTTCATGAAGCCGGACCAGTGGGCGCAAGTCATTGCGACGAACCTGAACAGCTTTTATTATCTCACCAGTCCGGTGGTGAAGCAGATGGCCTTGAACCGCTGGGGCCGCGTCGTGACCATCGCCTCGACTTCGGGGCAGACCGGCGTAGAAGGTCAGGCGAATTATGCGGCGGCGAAGGCCGGTGTCATTGGCGCGTCCAAGGCGCTGGCGCGCGAAGTCGCCAAACGCGGCGTCACCGTCAATGTCGTCGCGCCCGGCTTCATCGAAACGGAAATGCTGGCCGAGGCGCAGCGCGCGCAATTTCTCGCGCAGATTCCGGCGGGCCGCTTTGGCAAGGCGGAGGAAGTTGCGGCGGCGGCGGCGTTTTTTTGTTCCGATGCGGCGGCTTACATCACCGGCACGGTGCTCAACGTGAACGGCGGGGTTTATACCTGAAATGGCCGTGAGCATTCCAGAGACGGGGCATTGGTCGGGCAGCGGCAGGTTGCGCGGCGGACGCGGCGGCATCTGGTTTTTCATCACGGCGCTGCGCGTGCTCGGCCTGCGCGTGACC
>CAISEZ010000138.1 GCA_903884535.1 uncultured Verrucomicrobia subdivision 3 bacterium | reverse complement strand
CTCTGCCCGCTGGTCTCCGCCTCCCGCAGGATCCGGATGATTTGCTCGGTCGTATGATGTGTCTTCTTCATGATGGTTTTCCTTTCGTTACCCGAAAACCATCCCATCCTCAATGGCCTAGTTCAGAGGGTCCCAATCAAAGTAATCACCGGGTGACTCATAAGTGCTATTGAAACAAGTATAATTGGCAACAAAAGGGTAGTAAGTCAAATGGGTGGATCCTGCATGTGCCGAGTTTGTGGCGATGGCAAACACATTGAAATAATTGGAATATTCCGCATAAGGTTCGGTGCCCAGAAAAGCATTCGCCGCATTGGTCACATCAATCAGGAATTGGCCCATTTGCCCGTTCGTGTAGCCCTCGGAAAAAAGCACGAGGTTGATGCGGTTGGTCGCCGGGCCGTTGGTCACGATGGTCGAGAAGGTCGCGCCGGTTGCGGGGCGCAGGGCCAGCCATAAAAGAATGAAAGAGGCCAGTCGCAGAAAACTTGCCTGGTGTTTCTTCATCGCGCGGTCATGGATTCAATTCAACCGGTTAAATTATAAACTTAATGGGGCGGAGTCACAAGGCAGATGATGTCCGCCGGTCTTTCTAATTGTCTAAATTATTGCGCTGATTACGATGACCGGCAATGCGCCATCATCCAAACGATGCTGCCAATTGCGATTTCAAGTTAATGAACCATGAGTGACGCCGGCTATTGGAAATGCGCCTGCCAAAAATGCGGCGGCCATTTGGAATTCCCGCCGGCGAGTGCCGGCGAAACGATTGCCTGTCCGCACTGTGGCGAACCAACAACACTCGTCGCCAATGATTCGACCAGCGCCGCGACCGGGAAAAATCCGGCAACAACCGGCCGGAACATTTTAATAATTATTTCCGCCACGCTTATCCTGGCGTTGATTGCCGCCGGCATTTTTTTTCTGAGCCAAAAAACTTCGCCTTCCGTTGCCCCGCCGGTCGTCCAACCGGCGCGACCCATGCCGACGAACCCGGTGGTGCGAACCGATTTTTCTCGGTTAAATGATTTCAACGTCGGGCCGGTCACGTTGAAAAAAACGGAGGGTAGCGGTCTCGTTTACGCCGTGGGCATCGTCCAAAACGATTCCGACCGGCAGCGGTTTGGCGTCCGCATCCAACTGGACGTGCTGGATGCCGCCGACAATAAAATCGGCACCGCCAGCGATTACCTTTCTGTCCTTGAACCGCACAAGGAGTGGCCGTTCCGGGCGCTGCTGACCGAACCCAAAGCAGTGAAAGCCAAGCCGGTCGCCATTGAAGAACAAAAATAACGTGTTACTTTGGCCGGCGATCACACGTCTGCGATAATAAGCTGAAATAAAATTAGAATTAGCCGATTTAACCCGCAACCGGATATGTTTGAAACCTGCCAGGACCACGATTTCCGCCCGGAAAATTATTTCCAGACGCGTCGCCAGTTTCTCCGCCGCTTCGGCATGGGCATGGGCGCTTTGAGTTTGGCGAACTTGATCGGACCGGAACTGCTTTTGTCTAACAGCGCGTGCGCCGCCGAGGATTTGTCTTCGCTGGCGCCGAAGCTGCCGCCGTTTCCGGCGAAGGCCAAGCGCGTGGTCCACATTTTTGCGCAGGGCGCGCCGTCGCACATTGACACGTTTGATCCCAAACCGGCGCTGGCCAAATATGACGGCCAACCGATACCCGGCATGGGCGGCGTGGCGATGCAGTCACCATTCAAGTTCGAGAAACGGGGCAAATCCGGCATTGAAATCAGCGAAGTATTTCCACACATCGGCGAGCACGTGGACGACATGGCCATCATCCGTTCGATGTGGACGGACATCCCGGCGCATGAAGTCGCGACGGTGATGATGAACACCGGTTCGCTGCGCATCGCCAAGCCGAGCCTTGGTTCGTGGACGGTTTATGGACTCGGTTCCGAAAACCAAAACATGCCGGGATTCATTTCGCTGCGGCCGGGCGGCGCGCTGCCGCCGGGCGGTTCGCAAAACTGGCAGGCCGCTTTTTTGCCGGGCGTTTATCAGGGCACCAGCGTCAACACGCAGGCGCCGTCGGTGGAAATGATGATTCAAAACATCAAGAATCCTTACATTCCATTGAAGGAACAGCGCCGGCAGTTGGATTTGATCCATGAGCTGAATGAAATTCACGCGCAGAATTTGCAGAAAGACGCGTTGCTCGAAGCGCGCATTGAAGCTTCGGAAATCGCGTTCAAGATGCAAACGTCGGCGTCGGATGCGTTCAACCTCAATCAAGAACCGGAGGCGATCCGGCAGGCGTATGGCAACACACCGCAAGGCCGGCAGATGCTGATCGCACGCCGGCTCATCGAACGCGGTGTGCGCATGGTGCAGGTTTGGGCCGGCGGCTGGGATCATCATCAGGACATTGAAGGTCGGTTGCGGAAGAGTGCGGCGGAAATTGACCAGCCGGTCGGCGCATTTTTGACGGACTTGAAACAGCGCGGAATGCTCGATGACACGCTGGTGATTTGGGGCGGCGAATTCGGCCGCAAGCCGACGAAGGATCGCAACGGCAATGAGAATCCCGGTCGCGACCATAACAATCAAGGCTTCTGCAACTGGATGGCGGGCGGCGGGGTCAAAGGCGGCACGGTTTATGGCGCGACCGACGAGTTCGGCGCGAAGGCGGTGGACAACCGCGTTCACGTCCATGATTTGCACGCGACCATTCTGGCGCTACTCGGTTTCGATCACAAAAAACTGACCTATCGTTACAACGGCCGCGATTTCCGGCTGACCGATGTGGCGGGCGAAGTGGTCAAGGGCGTGATCGCGTGATTTGAAAATCGTGATGCAACCGGTTTCATTTTTTTTTGGGCGGGCAATTTTTCTCTCCAGCTTGGTCGTCTCCGTTGCCGCAACGGCGCAGACCTTGACGCCGGCGGAAGCGGATTTTTTTGAAAATAAAATCCGGCCGATCTTCGTCAACAACTGTTACAAATGCCACAGCCAGTCGGCACCCAAACTCAAAGGCGGTTTGTCTTTGGAAACGCGGCAGAGTGTTTTTGCGGGCGGCGACACCGGGCCGGCCGTTGAGCCGGGAAATCCGGATAAAAGTTTACTGATCCAGGCGGTGCGGTATTTGGACGAAGATTTGCAGATGCCGCCAAAGGGCGAAAAACTTTCGGATGAAAAAATCGCCGATCTGGTGGCGTGGGTGAAAATGGGCGCGCCGGATCCACGCGTGGCCGACACCGGCAGCACGAATCCGGCGGCGAAAGCATCGGCGCGAGATCATTGGTCGTTTCAGCCCATCAAAAATCCGCCGGTGCCGGAAATTCAGACAATGGATCGGGCCAAGACGCCGGTGGACAATTTTATCATAGCGAAGCTGGAAGACCACGGCATGAAACCGAATCCCGTCGCGGACAAGCGCACGCTCATCCGCCGGGCGACGTTTGATTTGATCGGATTGCCGCCGAGCCAGTCGGAGATCAAAGATTTTTTGGATGACGAATCGCCGGATGCGTTTGCCAAGGTGGTGGACCGGCTGCTGGCGTCGCCGCATTATGGCGAGCGCTGGGGCCGCTACTGGCTGGACACGGCGCGCTACGCGGACACCAAAGGCGACGTCAAAAACAAACAGGAGGATTATCACTATCCGTTTGCGTGGACGTATCGCGATTACGTCATCCGTTCGCTCAATGCCGACAAGCCGTTCAACCGTTTTATTATGGAGCAGATCGCGGCGGACAAACTGGTGGCGACGGATCCCGACAAAACCATTTTGGCCGGCATGGGGTTTCTCACGGTGGGCGAACGGTTCAATGAAAACGCCAACGACATCATCAATGACCGGATTGACGTGGTGACCAAGGGTTTTCTCGGATTGACCGTCACCTGCGCCCGATGCCACGACCATAAATTTGATCCGATTCCCACGAAGGATTATTATTCGCTGCGCGGCGTTTTTGCCAGCAGCGTCGAGGCGATGCCGCCCGTCATCGGCCGGATCAATCACGAGTCCTCGAACTACATTGATTACACCAAGCAGATGGAGCCGTTGGAGCGGAAGCTGACCGCGCTGGAATTGCAGCGCAAAGGTATCCGAAAAAATCCCAAGCTGATCAAAACCCTTCGGGATGAGGAAACCAAAATCAAATTGGACATGGCCGAATTGGAATTGTCGCATCCGGATGCGCCGGCGCGGGCGATGATTTTGGTGGACGATCCCAAGCCGAAAGATTCGCCGGTGTTCATCCGCGGCGAGGCCGAAAACAAAGGCGAGATCGTGCCGCGGCAATTTTTGCAAATCCTGTCGCCGCCGAATCGCATTCCGTTCCGCAGCGGCAGCGGCCGGCTGGAACTGGCCATCGGCATCGCCAGCGATCACAATCCGCTGACGGCGCGGGTCATCGTCAACCGCGTCTGGCTGCACCATTTCGATGCGGGCATCGTCACCACGCCGGATGATTTGGGCAACCAGTCTGCGCCGCCGAGCCATCCCGAGTTGCTCGACTACCTGGCCACGCGATTCATGGCTGACGGCTGGTCGCTAAAAAAATTGCACCGGCTGATCATGCTTTCGAGTGTTTATCAGGAAAGCTGCGCGGACAATCCGCGTTACGCGCAGATTGATCCGGAGAACCGCTGGCTCTGGCGGGCCAACATCCGGCGCATGGATTTCGAGGAGGTGCGCGATTCCATTCTCGCCATCGGCGGCAACCTGGACGAAACGATCGGCGGCCGGCCGGTGAATCTGGGCGCGTATCCGTATTCCACGCGGCGCACGCTTTACGGTTTCATTGACCGGCGCAACATGCCGGAGATTTACAATCAATTTGATTTTGCCAATCCCGACATCACCACCGGCAAGCGCTATGAAACCATCGTGCCGCAGCAGTCGCTGTTTTTCATGAACAGCCCGCTGGTCATCGAGCAGGCGCGCAACCTCGTGGACCGGCCGGATTTTAAAGCGCTCACCGACGACGAGGCACGCGTGAAATTGTTGTATGAACTGGTTTATCAGCGCGAGCCGGAGCCGGTCGAAATCCAGCTCGGTTTGGATTTCGTGGATAAATCGCCGGAGTTTGAAAGCGTGCCCGTCATGGCCGGGGTGGCCCGGCGGAAAAATCCCAAAGTGAAAGAACGGCTCGAAGCCTCGTTTGCCAGCGTGCCCGTGGGCGAACGCAAGCCGCTGACGCCTTGGGAAAAATACGCGCACGCTTTGTTGCAAGCCAACGAGGCGATCTTCGTGAATTGAAAATCGGCAACCGCTAGATACAATCCGGTTCATGCAGATTATCCAAAACCCGGTGCTTCCGGGATTTTTCCCCGACCCGAGTATCTGCCGAGTCGGCGATGATTACTACCTCGCGAACTCCACGTTCGAGTGGTTTCCGGGCGTGCCGATTCACCATTCACGCGATCTGGTGAACTGGCGGCTCATCGGTCACGCGCTGACGCGGCCGTCGCAGCTTGATCTGCGCGGCATCGCGGATTCCGCCGGCGTGTGGGCCCCGTCGTTGAGTTATTCGGACGGACAATTCTGGCTCATCTACACAAATCTTCGCCAGACCGGCATGGGCCGGCCGTTCAAGGATATTGGCATTTTCCTGACGACGGTGATGGACATTGCCGGACCGTGGAGCGATCCGGTCGTGCTGAATTCCATCGGCTTTGACCCGTCCCTATTTCACGACGATGACGGTCGCAAATGGCTGGTGAACATGATCTGGGATTTTCGCAAAACTTCCGTCCAGCGTTTCGCCGGCATCGTGATTCAGGAATACGATCCCCGGCAGCGCAAACTGGTCGGGCCGATGACGAAAATTCTGGAGAAAAAAAATATTCTCACGGAAGGCCCGAATATTTACAAACACGCCGGCTGGTATTATTTGATGCTGGCCGAGGGCGGCACCGGCTGGACGCACGGCATATCGATGGCGCGGGCGAAAAATGTCGCCGGGCCTTACGATTTGGATCCGCAGGCTTCGGTTATCACCTCGCGCGATGACGCGTCACTCGCTTTGCAAAAAGCCGGGCATGGCGAAATCGTGCAGACGCAATCGGGCGAATGGTATCTCGCACATCTGGCCAGCCGGCCGCTCGCGACCGGCGCGCCGCTCAATGCGGGTTCGCCCGACAAGTCCGATGTCGCCGCGCTGCACGCCGGGGATCGCTGCCTGCTGGGCCGCGAAACGTGTTTGCAAAAAGTGGAATGGCGCGACGGCTGGCTGCGCCTCGCCGCCGGTGGCACGAAACCGCAGACGGAAATTCCCGCGCCAAAAAATCTGCCGCCGTCGCCGTGGCCCGCACTGCCGGATCGGGACGATTTTGATTCCGGAAAACTGGACGTGCGCTGGAGTTCGCTTCGCGTGCCGGTGGACGAATCGTGGTGTTCGCTGACGGCCCGGCCCGGCTGGCTGCGGCTGCGCGGACGCGATTCGCTGCATTCGCTGTTTTATCAAAGCTTGGTCGCCCGCCGATTGCAACATTTCCGCGCTACCATTGAAACCTGCCTGGAATTTTCTCCAGCGCATTTTACGCAAAGCGCCGGCTTGATTTGTTATTACGACACGCGGACTTTTTTTTACCTGCGCGTGTCGCACGACGAGCAGCTTGGAATAATCCTCGGCGTCACGCTCACCGATGACGCGGCCTACGCGGAACTGGAAGCAATTGCTATCAACGACTGGAAACAAATTTTCCTGCGCGCGGAAATTGACCACGCCTGTCTGCAATTCAGCGCATCGCCGGACGGGAAATCCTGGCGCGTCATCGGTCCGGTGCTGAACGCGTCCAAATTGTCTGACGACTACGGCAGCGTGCTGCACTTCACCGGCGCGATGGTGGGCCTTTGCGCCCAAGATCTCGGCGGCACGCGTGCCCCAGCGGATTTTGATTGGTTCAGTTATCGAGCCACGGATTCGCCCATCTGACAGTTTCTGGGGAGATATTTTTTTCTGGACATTTATCGAAAAAAGGCAGTTAGTAGTTTAAAGGCCAAGATGATTCCTCCGAAAACCATTCATCACCAGTGGTTACCGCCTGTAGTGAGTCGGTTGGGCGGTGGAGTGTTAAAGAGTGTATCACCTTGTTTCAAGCCTTGAAGCGGTGAACAAATTTGCTTGGATCGCAGGGTGGTTGGCCAGCGATGCGATCCGCAAATTCAACAACATAAAACTATGACCTTGACCAAACGCGACCTCGTGATGCGCATCAGCGAAGAAACCGGGCTGGTTCAGACCCAGGTGTTTGACGTGGTGCAGAAAACCTTGGATTACATTGCGGAGTCGCTTGCCACGGGCGGCAAGGTGGAGTTGCGCAACTTCGGCGTGTTCGAGGTGAAGATCCGCAAGGCCCGCGTGGGGCGCAACCCGAACAAGCCGGATACCGACGTGCCGATTCCCGCCCGTGCCACGGTGAAATTCAAGGCCGGCAAGGAAATGCGCGCGGAAGTCTTGAAGCTCACGCCGAAGAGTTAATAAAATCGGAAAGCGGGAAAGCGGAAACCGCAATCGCGGCGGTGCTTTTTTTTGTTTTTCGCTTTCTCGCTTTCCCGCTTTCCGATTTTGTCTTAACCTTCCCCGATGGAACGACTCCCCGGATTTCGTGATTTCTATCCTGAACCGCTCCCGCACACCGATGTGTGGAGCGCCGATGTGCGCCAGTTTATTTTTGAACAATGGCGCACGGTCGCCAAGCGTTACGGTTTCCGCGAATACGACGGCCCGCCGCTCGAACCGCTGGAATTGTTCACCACCAAGAGCGGCGAGGAAATCGTCGGGCAGCTTTATAATTTCAAGGACAAGGGGGATCGCGAAATCGCGCTGCGGCCGGAAATGACGCCGACGCTGGCGCGCATGGTCGCCGCGCACGAACGCAATTATAAAAAGCCCATCAAGTGGTTTGCGATTCCGCAATTGTTCCGCTACGAGCGCCAGCAGAAAGGCCGGCTGCGGGAGCATTTTCAGTTCAATGCCGATCTCATCGGCGAAACCGATCCGGCGGCGGACGCGGAATTGATCGCGCTGCTGATTGACGTTCTGCGCGGGTTTGGTTTGACGGCGGAGGATTTTGTCATCCGCCTGAGCAGCCGCAATGCGTGGCAGGATTTTTTCAAACACGGGGGCGGCGACAGCGCGCACGAATACGAATTTTTCCAGATCATCGACAAGCTGGAACGCAATTCGCCGGAAGAATCGGAAAAGAAATTAACCGCGCTCGGCTTTTCGCTGGAGAAAGTGAATGGCTTCATCGAATCCGGCGCGCCGACGGCCGAGCTGCAAACTATTTTGACCAATCTCGCGGCGCGCGGCTTGAAGGATTTTGTAAAAATTGATTACAAGGTCATCCGCGGGCTGGCGTATTACACCGGCGTGGTGTTCGAGGCGTTTGATCGCAAGGGCGAATTCCGCGCCATCGCCGGCGGCGGCCGTTACAATAATCTCGTGAAGCTCATCAGCGGCGGCAAGGTGGATTTGCCCGCGCTCGGCTTCGGCATGGGCGACGTGGTGCTGGCCGAACTGCTCAAAGCGCGCGGCCGCCTGCCGAAATTTGATTCACCGATGGATGTCTTTGTTTTGATCGAAGACGAAATGCTACGCGGACTTTCGTTGAAGTTGGTTCACGATTTGCGCGCGGCGGGCTACGCCGTGGAATATCCGCTCACCCCGGCCAAGACGGACAAGCAGTTCAAGCGCGCGCAGGATTTAAAAGTGGCTTACACGGCGCGCTTGGACAACGATGCTTACGTCCGCATCCGAAATTTGAAATCGCGCGAAGAAATAGTCGCCGGCGTTTCCGATGCGGCCAATCATCTCGGCTGAACTCCTCCTGAAAAATTTTAAAAGCTGGCGGCGACTTGTTCACCGCCGGTTTTTTGCCGCGCTTTTTTGGTGAATAACTTGGTCGTTGAATTGGCTGAAACCATTGATTTCAAAGGCCGAAATGAGTTATCAACCCGTTGTTCGCCGCGCGTTTTTGGTGGATAAGCTGTGCATATCAAATCGTGGTCGAAATGGAAAATTGTGATAATCTGTTACCAGTTCATTGAAAGAACGAAGCGGGCAGCGGAAAGTAAAATTGAAGTTGTTCGTTTCAGGATAATCCCAGGCGACTGGGGAAAAGCCGGGTCAGGCTGGTTGACACGGCTCCTCAAACCGCGCGGCAACGCGCGACGAGGCAGAATTCACCGGTTCCTCTGGCGGTGTTCGCACACCGTCAAATGCGAATGAGGGACTTGGCGGCGAGAAGCGATGAGAAGCCGCTTTGAGCCGAGTCAAGTAGTTCAAGCTGGTTTCGGGCTTGGACGAATCGCAGTCACCCAGAGGGTGAAAAGTTGCTACTGTGGATCAGCACGTTGCGGGCGACTCTGGCGGGTTCAAATCAAATTGGAACCGCCCAAAGAAAGACGCCGAAAGGCGGACAAAAGGAGCGCACGCACCGGGAAGATCACGGGAACTCGGCAGGTTCCGTGAAAAACTTCCAAGCGCCGGCGATGTTAAAAACGACACCGCTGGACTGTGAGAAAAATGCAACTTGAGAGACGAGAGGCGAGACCCGTGGCAAGGGGCAAACGCGCTGCCAAAAGCAGCGGCCGACCCAGTGCTAATGGTCAAGACGCGAACGACCAAATCGCAGGCGTGTCTTGACCTGGTTTGCAGGCCGGTGGCGCAACCACCAGCTGAAGCGAGCTGAAAAGCCTCACTCAATAATTCCGCGCGCTGCAAAGTGCCGGACGGCCCTGCTACGAGGCCGCAAACTCCGCTTGCCGTGGAGAATGGCGTCGGGAAGCCGGCAGCCCCGCAAGGGCGCGCCTAATGCCGGTTCGGGAAAGAGAGCATGGCGAACTCCCATCCCCCATTTGTCCCGGTTCGACCGCAAGGTTGAACCGGGACTTATTGTTTTCCGGAGGTCGCGATGAAGCGGGCTCAATTAAAACTTGCCCGCAAAATTCTTTTCGTCAAGATTTCTGAACGCGCAGCTAAACCAACCAATCAAATAAAATTATGGGACGCATTTACAACAACATCATCGAAACCGTCGGCCACACGCCGCTGGTCAAACTGAACAAGGTCACCGCCGGCGTGGAGGCCACCATCCTGCTCAAGTGCGAATTTTTCAATCCGCTTGGCAGCGTCAAGGATCGTATCGGCATGGCGATGATCGAGGACGCGGAAAAAAGCGGCGTGCTAAAAAAAGACACGGTCATCATTGAGCCGACCAGCGGCAACACCGGCATCGCGCTGGCGTTCGTCGCGGCAGCCAAAGGCTATAAATTAATTTTGACGATGCCCGAAACGATGTCGCTCGAACGCCGCACCTTGCTGGCGATGCTCGGCGCGAAGTTGGTTTTGACACCCGGCGCGGAAGGCATGAAAGGCGCGATTGCGCGTGCCGAAGCGCTAGCGAAGGAAACACCGAACTCGTGGATTCCACAGCAGTTTGAAAACCCGGCAAACCCGGCCATTCATAAGAAAACCACCGCTGAAGAAATCTGGGCGGACACGGATGGCAAGGTGGATATTTTTGTCGCTGCCGTCGGCACGGGTGGAACCATCACGGGCGTGACGGAAGTGATCAAGCCGCGCAAGGCGTCATTTCAGGCCATCGCCGTTGAGCCGAAAGATTCGCCGGTCATTTCGCAAACGCTCGCGGGTCAGCCGGTCAAACCGGGTCCGCACAAAATTCAAGGCACGGGCGCCGGTTTTGTGCCGAAAAATTTGCATTTGAAAGACAGCGCCGGTAATGCGCAGATCGTCGAATGCGTTCAAGTCTCAAACGACGACGCTTTTGCGATGGCTCGTCGCTTGGCAAAAGAAGAAGGAATTTTGGTCGGTATTTCCACCGGCGCGAATGTCATTGCTGCCATCGAAGTGGCCAAACGTCCGGAAAATAAGGGGAAAATCATCGTGACCGTCGCCTGCTCGACGGGCGAACGTTACTTGAGCACCGCCCTTGCCGCCGAAGCCCGCGCGGAAGTCGGCGGCTGATATTTGGTTCCGATCAGAGACCCCAACGCGCCGATTGAATTCAATCGGCGCGTTTTGCTTAATCCGGGTCATGAAAAATACTTGTTGCGTTTATGGGCGTTTCCGCGTAATTAAGAGTCCGTCGAAGGTTTTGATGGCTCCGGTTGGCGGAGCTGCTTCCCAAGTTCAACAATTCAAACCAGCAGTTTCGGGATTTATTCCGGCCTTCGCACACACATACTATGAGCAGTTCAGACAACAACGGTGAAAAATCACCCAATTACGGTGCGGGCTATCTCGAAATTTCCGAGAAGGGCTTCGGCTTCCTGCGCACGCAACAAAATCATTTTCATCCCAAGCCGACGGACATCTTTGTCACGCCGGACACCATCCGCCGCAATTTTTTGCGCGAAGGCAGCCACGTCGAGGGCACCACGCAGCCGCCGCACCGCGGCACCAGTCCGCAGCTCAAGACCGTGGACAAGGTCAATGAAATGTCCTTTCAGGATTACACCAAGGCCGTGCGCTTTGAAAACCTGACGAGCATTGACCCGGTCGAAAAATTCAAGCTGGAGACCACGCCGGAATTGATCGAGACCCGCGTGATTGACCTCGTCACGCCCATCGGCAAAGGCACGCGCGGCATCATCGTCGCGCCGCCGCGCACGGGCAAGACCACGATTCTCAAACAAATTTGTAATGCCATCACGACCAACCATCCGGAAGTTCACGCAATGGTGCTGCTGATTGACGAACGTCCCGAGGAAGTCACCGATTTCCAACGCTCGGTGCAGGCCGAAGTCGTCGCGTCGTCCAACGACATGGATTTGGAAACGCACGTTCGCCTTTCGCGCTTCATGATCGAGCGTTGCCGCCGCATCGTCGAATCCGGCAAGGACGTTTTCGTTTTGTTGGATTCTTTGACCCGCGTCGCCCGCGCTTACAACAGCGTTCACGGCGGCAGCGGCCGCACGATGACCGGTGGTGTGGACGCCCGCGCGCTGGAAATTCCGCGTAAGATGTTCGCGTCCGCGCGCAAGATTGAAAACGGCGGCTCGCTCACGATTCTCGCCACCGCACTCGTGGACACCGGATCGCGCATGGATGAACTGATTTTCCAGGAATTCAAAGGCACCGGCAACATGGAGCTGATTTTGGATCGCAAACTTTCCGACCGCCGTTTGTATCCGGCGATTGACATTCCCAAGAGCGGCACGCGCAAAGAGGAAAAATTATTTCCGGCGAAAAACCTCGAAGCCATCCGCAAGCTCCGCCGCACCATGGTGGACTTGAATCCCATCGAGGCAATGGAAACGCTCACCGCCGCGCTCAAGAAATTCAAGACCAACGACGAGTTCCTGGCCAAGATGGCCTCGTAATAATTCCGGATGGCGAACTCCTCGCTCCATTCGCGTCCGCCGCTGGAGCGGATGTTGCGCATCCATCAGTCGTTGCAGGCGGGCGGATTTCCAAACGCCAGCAAACTGGCGTGCGAAGTCGAGGTTTCCACCAAGACCATCCACCGCGACATCGAGTTCATGCGCGACCGGCTGAACCTGCCGATCGAGTTTGACGGTAGCAAAAACGGCTATGGCTACACCAGCGAAGTCAGTGGCTTTCCTACGATGCAGATCACAGAGGGCGAAATCTTCGCCCTCGTCGTTGCCGAAAAAGCGTTGCAGCAATATCGCGGCACGAGCTTCGAGAAACCGCTGCTCTCGGCGATCAAAAAAATGGAGCAGGCGCTGCCCGACACCATTTCGCTGAACCTCGCCGACATCGAGCAGACGATTTCCTTCCGCACGCGCGCCGAGCCGATTCTGAATCTGGAAATTTTCGACACGCTCGCCAAGGCCGTTGCCCAGCGGCAGCAACTGGAATTGCATTACCGCAAACCCGGCCAGCCGGCGGAGAAACGCCTCGTGGACGCGTATCATTTGGCGAACATCAACGGCGAATGGTATCTCTTCGCCTACGACCATGCGCGTAAAGACCTGCGCACGTTTGTGCCGGCGCGGATTCAATCCGTGAAGCCGACCGGCAAAACCTTTGAGCGCACGCAAAATTTTTCACTGGAGAAACGCTTGCGCGACAGCTTCGGCGTCCATGCTGGCGCCGGCGAATTTGACGTGGTCATTCGCTTCAACGCGCGCGCCGCTGATTACATCCGCGAAAAGAAGTGGCACCCGTCGCAAACCTTGCGCGATCTGAAGGGCGGGGGAGCGGAATTGAAAATGAAATTGTCCAGTCTCGCCGAAGTGTCGCGCTGGGTCCTGAGTTGGGGCGGCGACGCGAAAGTTATGAAGCCGAAGGAACTGGTCGAATCTGTCCGCACGGCTGCGCAAAAAATTCTCCATTCAAAGTAGCAGCGGATGTAAATCCGCTCATTATTTTCCTTGCCGTATATTTTGAGCCGACCCACCTCGGCTGCTACACAAACTTTCCAGGATTCAAAATGCCGTGCGGGTCGAGCGCGGCTTTGACGATGCGGTGAAGCTTTTGAGATTCGGCGGAAACCGCCTGCGGCCACCAGCGTTTTTTGGCGAGACCAATGCCGTGTTCGCCGGTGATGCTGCCGCCGGATGCAATCACCCAGCGGAACAAATCATCCAGGCATTTTTCCGAACGCGTCTTTGTGCCGGGCTGGGTGTAATCCACCATGACATTGGTGTGGATGTTGCCATCGCCGGCGTGGCCGAAGCAGGCGAGTTGCAAGCCGTGTTTCTTTTGCAAGGCGGCGGCGAACTTAAAAAGTTGTTCCAGCTTGCCGCGCGGCACCACGACATCTTCGTTTAATTTGGTCAGGCCGGTGTCGCGGAGCGCGTAGGAAAATTCACGGCGGATCTGCCAGATGGCCTCGCATTCTTCCGCGCCAAAGCCGCGCTCGACGAACAACGGCTTTTGCCGGCGCACAATTTTTTCCACGACGGCGATTTCACCGCGAACAGAATTTTCCTGCCCGTCCAGTTCCACAATCAGATGCGCTTTGCAGCCGAGGAGCCGTTTGCTGCCGGTGCGTTTGGCAGCGGCGGCAAGCGTGAATTCGTCCGCCAACTCCGCCGCGCACGGCAAAAATCCAGTGGCGAAAATCGCCTGCAATGCGCGCACCGCGGAATTCATCGAACCAAAACCCACGGCCAGGTTGGCCCGGAACGGCGGCAGCGGGAGTAGTTTCAACGTGGCTTCGGTGATGACGCCGAGCAGACCTTCCGAGCCGACGAACAATCGGTGCAAATCAAAGCCGGTTTTGTTTTTGTGCGTGCGGCCGCCGAGCTTGACGATGTCACCGTTGGTCAACACGACTTCAAGGCCGAGGACGTAATCGCGCGTGACGCCGTATTTCAAACAGCGCGGGCCGCCGGCGTTGGTGGCGATGTTGCCGCCGAGGGAATTGTTCGCGCGGCTCGCCGGATCCGGCGGATAAAAGCGGCCGAGTTTTTCCACGGCTGCCTGAAATTCCGCCGTGTTGATAGCGGGCTGGACGACAGCCACGAAATCGGCGGGATTGATCTCCAGAATTTTTTTCATCCGCTCCGTCGAGAGCGCGATGCCGCCGTGCATCGGCACGCAGCCGCCCACATAGCCGTGACCCGCGCCGCGCGGCGTGACGGGGATTTTATTTTTGTGCGCGAACTTTAAAATCGTGGAGACAGATTTGGCCGAGCGGGGCAGGGCGACGGCATCGGGCTGGTGGACGGCGAACCATTTGTCGCCGGCATATTTGTCCAGCGTGGCGGGTTCGAGAAAGATTTCGCCGGGCAGGATTTTTTTGAGCTGGCGAAGCTGGCGCTGGAAATTCATTCGGTGGGCGCGTCCAAGAATTCCTTGGCGGCGGCGGCTTCGTCTTCGGGAACTTGGATGCGAAGTTGCGTGGCGGTAGAGATGCCGCCTAGCCAGCCGGAAGCCATTTCGTTGGCGATGAACGGATGGAAATTGGCAGCTTCCAAGCGCGAGCGGATGAGTTCCGCCTCGGCGAGGTAAAAGTTGGTGGCGATGGTGACGAGTTCCATTTTACACTTTCGGCGCGGGGTTTCCCACCCGGGCTTCGGCGAAAACGATGATGCCCGCGCCGGTCTGGATGGTGCTTTGCACCTGCACGTCAATCTGCTGGCCGACGTGGCTTTGCGCATTGTTGACGATGACCATGGTGCCGTCGGGCAGGTAACCGATGCCCTGGCCCTTGTCGCGACCTTCGCGGACAATCCGCAAATCCAAAAATTCGCCGGGCAGCAGCGCAGCCTTCATGAGCCGGCCGATTTCGTGAAGATTCAGGCAGGCGACGCCTTGCAATTCGGCGACGCGCGCAAGGTTGGAATCGTTGGTGTAAAGCTTGGCGTTGAGTCCGCGTGCGAGTCGGACGAGCTTGGCATCCACGCCTTTTTCCTCAGGGAAATCTCCGTCGTGGATGCGGACTTCAATTTTCGTGTTGTGCTGCAGCCGGTTCAGCATGTCGAGGCCGCGGAGGCCGCGTGCCCGTTTGACGGAATCGGCGGAATCGGCCACCTGCTGCAATTCGTGCAGCACAAACCGTGGCACCACAATCAATCCTTCGATGAATTTGGCTTCTATCAAATCAGCGATGCGGCCGTCAATGATGACGCTGGTATCGAGCAGCAGCAGCCGGTCCGGCTGGTTCTGCGGCGTGAAACGGACGTAAGGAATGATGAGCGAAAAATCCTCCTTGTTGCTGCGCATGGCCAGGACGATGCCGATGTAACCAAAGCTCAAAAACAAGCCGAGCCGGATGAGCCAGCGGACTTTTTCCTCCGTGTTGACGAACAGGCCGGAGCTGTCAATCAACGCGGCCACGAGAAATCCCAGCAATAGGCCGAACGTCGTTGCGGAAAAGGCGCGGAGCGAAAAGCCTTTCAGCATTTCGTCCACGGCGATCAGCAGGCCGCCGAAGCCGAAGCCAATCACCATGCCAAAAATATTGCCGTGCTGTTCGTTGACAAATTCCGGGCGCACTTGGCTGACGGCATAGCCGCCGACAATGCACATGCTCAAAAATAATAGGCGGATGGCCCAAAGTGGTGTCATTAACGTGTGCGGTTAGAGGTGGTATTGGTGGCCGGCGGTTTGTGCGACCACAGGATGCCCCAAAGGCCGAGGCGGTTCAAGTTGCTGCTGGTGACGGCGAGATTGGCGGCGAGCATCTGGACATTGGTGGCGAGTTCGGGATTTTGCAGCACGGTGCCGGCGAGGCCTTTGCCCGCCTGCAAATCGGCCGCCAGTTGTTTGGCCGTCACGGAAATGTCCTCCAAATTTTTCGTGGCGGCAGTGAGGTTCGCGCCGTTCGTCGCGAGCACGTCTTGCGCAGAACCGGCGAGCCGCGTCAGCTCCTCCGAAAAATAAACTGCGTTGCTCACCGCGATTCCGACCCGCGCGCCGTTTGTGGCGATCACGTCGTTGATGCCTCGAATGGTGCCGATGGCTTGTTCAGTGAACACGCGCAAATTGGTGATCGAAGTGCCGAAGCTCGACAACGTCTGCGCGTTCAGCACTTGGGAACGCAAATCGGTGATGGCTAAGTCCAGTTTTTTTGCCGTGCCGTCCAAGCGCTGAATAAAACCGGCCGCACTGCGGGCGACTTCCTGCAAATCAAACGGCTCCTGGCAGTCCACATCCGCGCCATCGGCCAGCGTCGGCGGCGCGTTGGTCGTCGGGATTACCGAGACGAATTGATCGCCGAGAATGCCTGCCGTTTCGATGACGAACCGTGCGTCGTGATAAATCGGATAATCTTTATACACCCGCAACAGAATGGTGACGCTCTTGCCGTCTGGGTCGAGGTGGATTTCGTTCACCGTGCCGACCTGCACGCCGGAAAGCAGCACGCCGGATTTCACTTTGAGGCCGCCCACATTGACCGCGTGCAGCCGCAGCGCGTAGGTGCCGCGAAACAGGCTGGTGCCCTTGCTGAACTGGATGACCAGCACCGCCAGCAAAATCAAACCAATGGCCACAAACAGGCCGACCTTCATTTCTAATCGTGATTTTTCCATGATTCAAAAGATTGCTTCCTGCGGATCCGCCACGCCGTCAATGAACTGCCGGACGATCGGGTCTTGCGACGCGAAAAATTCCTCCGGCGCTGCGTTTGCGTATATTTTTTTCTCGTGCAGCATCAGCACGCGGTTGCCCACGCGCCGCGCGCTCCGCATGTCGTGCGTCACCACCACCGACGTGACCTTGAAATGGTCGCGCACCCGGATGATCAATTTGTCAATGCTGTCCGACACAATCGGGTCCAGTCCCGTCGTCGGCTCATCATAAAGCAGAATCTGCGGTTCGTAAACAATCGCCCGCGCCAGCCCGACGCGCTTGCGCATCCCGCCTGAAAGTTCCGCCGGATTTTTTTTCTGCGTGCCCGGCAGGTCCACCATTTCCAGCGCCTGCGCCACCCGTTTTTCGATTTCGCCCGCCGTGTATTTCTTTTTTTTGCGCACCAGCGGAAACGCCACGTTTTCCGCCACGGACATCGAGTCGAACAGCGCCGCGCCTTGGAACACCATGCCGAATTTCTCGCGGATGCGCAGCAACTGCCGTTCATTCATGCGCACGATGCTTTCACCGTCAATCAGCACATCGCCGGCATCCGGCTGCAGCAGCGCGATGATGTGCTTGAGCAGAACGCTTTTGCCGCCGCCGCTGCGGCCGATGATCGCCACGGATTCGCCGCTCTCGATGCGCAAATTCACGTCGGCGAGCACTTTCTGCGCGCCGAACGCTTTGGAGAGTTGGCGGACTTCAATCATAGCCCCATCGTAGCGACGCGTTGCAATATCAGCGTCAGGAAAAAGTTGGTGATGAGTATGGTGATGGACGAATACACCACCGCCTCCGTCGTTGCCCGGCCAACGCCCTGCGCACCCACGCTGCAGGACATGCCCTTGTAGCAGCCGATGAGCGCGATGATGCCGCCATAGACGAACGCCTTGATCAGCCCGAATATCAGATCAATGTTGCCGGTGTATTTCAGCATATTATACCACGAATACACTGGATCAATCCCCAGCAGATAAACGCCTACCAGATAACTTGCGCCGATGCCGATGGTGATGGATTCAATCGTCAGCAGCGGCAGCGCCAATGTGGAAGCCAGCAGCCGCGGCACCACCAGATAATCCACCGGGTGCGTTGCCAGCGTGCGCAACGCGTCAATCTGCTCGGTCACGCGCATCGTGCCGATTTCCGCCGCGATGGCCGCGCCCACGCGTCCCGCCACCATCAGTGCCGTCAGCACCGGGCCGAGTTCATCGCACATGGAGACGCCCACGACCGCGAGCGTGGCGGTGTCCATTTTGATTTTGTGAAATTGGATATACGCCGACACGCCCAGCACCATGCCCGTGAAACCGCCGGTGATGATGACGACCGACTGCGATTTGATGCCGATGAAATAAATCTGGTAGAGCAGATCGCGCCAGGAGACCTTGAGCGTGAGCAGGGAAACGGTGGCCTCCACAGCCAGCGCCGCGATGCGGCCCAGCCCGGTCAACCAGTCGCCCACCCATGAACCCGCGAGAAATTTCATTGCGCCGGCAGGTTAGCAAACGGCATTGAATTTTGCCAGCGTCACTTGCCGAGTTTGAAGTTCGCGGACTGGCGCAGAAATTTTTTCGGATTCGCGAAAATGATTTTCTCAATCGCGCCGGCGAGATGCCCGCGCTTTTTCATTTCCCGCGCGGTCTTGGGCACGGCGAGCGGATCGCTGACGCCCCAGTCGCACGCGCTGTTCATCCAGATGTTTTCGTCGCCGTAGGTTTCCAAAACGTCAATCGCCCGCGCCGGCGTGCATTTGGTTTCGGGATACAGCGTCATGCCCGCCCACATGCCGGCGGCTAAAACCATTTCCACCGTGTGCTCCTCGACGTGGTCAATGATGACGCGCTCCGGCCGGATGCGCCGGTCGTTTTTCAAAACGTCGAGGATCAGCCGCGTGCCTTTCAACTTGTCTTCCAGATGCGGCGTGTGAACTAGAATCAATTGATCGTGTTTCGCCGCGAGTTCCACCTGCATTTCCAGCACGCGCAGTTCGTTCCGCGAATTTTTGTTCAAGCCGATTTCGCCGATACCCAGAACATTTTCTCGTCCGATAAATTTTGGGATCAGCGCGATGACTTCCCCGGCGAGTGTTACGTCCTCGGCTTCCTTGGAATTGATGCACAGCCAGCAAAAATGTTTCAGGCCAAACTTGGCGGCGCGTTTGGGTTCGTGTTCGGTGAGCTGGCAGAAATAATCGTGAAACCCGTCCACCGAACTGCGGTCAAAACCCGCCCAGAACGCCGGTTCGCAGACAGCCTCGCAGCCGGCGAGCGCCATGCGTTCGTAATCATCCGTCGTGCGGCTGACCATGTGGGCGTGCGGTTCGATGTAGCGCATGGGAAGTTGAGAGGGGTTTGAGTTGAGAGTTGAGAGCGGTTATGCAACGCCGAGGGAACGACGGAGGCCGCTTAACATCCGGCTTTGTTCCTCGGCGGCGGCGTAAATGCGCTGGCGGTCCGCTTCGGATAGATAGCCTTGCCGCTGCGCGATGAAAGATTGCGAGACGACCTCGAAGACGGAGCCGGTGGCAATCTCCAGAAACCGGGCGTAATCGTCGTGCGAATGCCTTGCCGATCCTTCGGCGATGTTTGAGGAGATGGAAACTGCCGCGCGTCGCATCTGGTTGGTTAGCCCAAAGCGTTCGTCATCGGGAAAAGTGCGCGTGGTTGTGTAAATGAAATCAGCAAAATCAATCGCCTTTTTCCAAACCTCCAGTTTTTCAAAATTAAACATGGTTCGCTCCTCAATGTTTTTCTCTCAACTCTCAACTCAAACCCCTCTCAACTTTTTCCGCCAAGCGCCGCAAGTCCCTTTGGTGGTTGCTTTAATGACTGGCTTCATCGTCGGGTCGCTGAACGCGAGCAGGGCGTGTTTGGCTTTCTGTTTTTTGGTGCCGCTCAAACCGCTCAGCGCGGTGCGGAAAGCTTTCAAACGAAAATCACTCTTGCCCTCGGCCCGTTCCACGCGGTCGAGAAAGGCGGCGAGTTCCACGAGCTGGTGCCGCGCGTTGAGAAAATAAAGATCGAGGACTTGTTGCCGGGTCATACGCCGCGAATATAAATTGAAATCCTCCGGCGGCAACGGAAAATAAATCGGCCCGCCGGAACAAAGGAAAACCGGCGGGCCGACAACCCCGACCCAAAAATATCAATCGTATTTGGCAAGCAGAATCAGCCCTTCGGGATTGCTGACACCTTTGCCCTGAAGAAAGACGATGTGTTCATAGCCGAGTGTCCGCAAGCCGACGAACAACGATGTGCTCCGGTCGCGGAACTCGTCGCCGACCTGGGGTTCCGTGTAATTTTCCAAGAGGATCACGGCGGTCTGATGCTGCGGAAAACGCCGGGCCTGCGTCATCGCTGTGTCGTTTTCAATTTTTTCGGTAGGCGTTGGCTGGATCATCCGGCAGGTTTTTTCGTCGAGCGATTCCAGCACCAAGGCCGAGTTGTCCACGTTGTGAAAGGCCACCGGTGCCGGCGGCGGCGGCGTGGCGCAGGACGTCAGCATCAGCGGCAGTGCCGCAAGGGCGATGGATAAAGTTTTTTTCATTGGGTCAAATTAGTTGTTGTTGTTTTGCTCGAACATTCGGCGGGAACGTCCTCGTCGCGGTCATAATCATCGCAGCTTTGATGCCATAAATTTTTGATCCGGCGACACGCACTTCCACAATTTCCCAGCCATTTTAACAACTAAATTCCCAGAATAAATCGGCTGATTTTTTTTCGGCTGAAGCGCAATTTCAGCCAACGCGTGAATCATTGGCCAAACGGCTTAAAATGTCAGCATGAATCTGGCGGGCCCGCCGAATTGAATCACCGGCTTCCTCGTAAACTCCGCGCCAGAAACGGGACAGGCGTGGATGATTTTTTGGATTAGCCCAGCTTGGGGAAAAATTCCTGCGCCGTCCGGCAGGTGGCCGCGCTCAAATCGGCCAGCCGGCAGTTTTTCACCTGCGCGACGGTCTCGGAAATTTCCTTCACGAATGCCGGCTCGCAGCGTTTGCCGCGAAACGGCACCGGCGCGAGGTAGGGGCAGTCCGTCTCCAGCATGAATTTGCCCAGCGGCGTGGCGGCCACGGCGTCGCGGACATTTTGCGAATTTTTAAACGTGACGATGCCGGTGAAACTGACGATCGAGCCGATGGCCAGAATCTGTTCCAACCGGGCCACGGATTCGCCAAAGCAATGAAACACCCCGCGCACCTGGCTGGCGAACGGTTTGAGCTGCGCCAGCGTGTCGTCAAACGAGGCGCGCTGGTGAATCACACAATTCAAACCCAGCTCGGCGGCGACTTCCAACTGCTGCCGGAAAATTTCCGCCTGCCGTTTTTTGTATTTCACGTCGTCTTCCGCGGAACCGCCGGCGGCACTGGGCGGCCGAAAATAATCCAGCCCGGTTTCGCCGATGGCCACGACTTTGGGATGCCGCGCGAGTTCGCGCAGCGCCGGGCGGAGATCGTCCGGCGCGGTCAGCGCGTCGGTGGGATGCCAGCCGACGGCGGCATAAACGCCCGGATTATTTTCGGCGAGCTGGATCGCGCGCTCACTGCTTTCGAGCGTGGTGCCGATGGAAATGATTTTGGAAATCCCGGCCGCCTGCGCGCGGGCGATGACCACCGCCAAATCCGGCGCGTAGTCGGGATAATCCAGGTGCGCGTGCGTGTCGAAGAAAATGGCCATGACGGAATTAAAAATTAAAAATGCAAAATTAAAAAACTATTTGGCGGGCGCGTTCGCCCCGGCGATTGATTTTTGAAGCGCCGTTACTCGGTTCGCAATGATGTCCCGGCCCGGATAAGCCGGTGACTCGGCGACAAGTTTTTGGTAATCCTCCACCGCCTCCGCGCCGCGGCTTTCGGCCTCGAGTTTTTTTCCGAGATTGAGCCGGATGCGGATGCGTTGCTGCGGCGACGGATTTAATTTCAGCGCGGCTTGATAAGTTTCGATCGCCGAGGACGGCTTGCCGGCTTCCGCGTAAAGGCCGGCGAGTTTTTCCGTCAGCACGGCGCTTCGAGCGGTGGTGGGCACATTTTCAAGAAATTGCGCCAGTTGCGGCACCCGTAATCCGCGCGCCAGATCCAGATTTACCAGCCGGTCAAACGACCATTCAATCAGCGGATTGTTGGCGAGGGCCAACTGGGCGTGCAGTTCCGGCAGCGGTTTTTTGAACGGCTGATAGAGCGGATCGCCGATGACGGTGGTTTGCCAGGACAAGGCGTTGGCTGCCGTCCACGCGGCTTCGCCGAACGTGAAGCCGTTGCCGAAGGACTGGAGAAAGACGGCGATGTTTGGCGTGAATTGCAAGTAAGGTTCATAGACGCAACCCATCGTGCAGGTCGCGCCTTTGTCCAGCAGCGGGCCGCACCAGTTATGCGTGGCGCTGCGCAGCGTGCCGGCGCTGAACGAATGGAGATGATAGGCGAATGCCCCGGGCATGAATTCGACTTTGGGCGCTGTAAATGGCCCATCGGCATCCGTGGAATACCAGCCGGCATAAATGGCAATGTGGCTCATCGGCACGTCGGCGCGCCACGTGGCTTCATTTGTGTCGGTTTCAATTTCGAACCCATGTTGGCGGCAGATTTCCGCGCCGGTCAAAATCCATTGGTCGCCGAGAAAATACGCATCGTTGGTTTTCAGGCCCCGCGCGTCGAAATACGCCCGACCCCAAAAGCCGTTGCTTTCGGCTGCCCTCGCCTTGTCCACGAGTTGATTGGCGATTTCCGGTGTCGGCCCGTCGAGCCGCGTTACCAGCAGGATGCCGTTGAGTGGCGTGAGCTGCGCGCGATTGGTGGTGCCGTAAAGCAGATTGGGCAGCGGCCCGGCCAGCGGCACGTCCATTTTCAGCAGCGGCAGCCACGCGAGTTCGGAATCCACCGAGGCTTCATTGCGTTGAAATTCGTTCCGGGTGATTTTTTCCACCGCTGCTTCGATCCGGGAACTGGGCGCGATTTTCAACGGCATGCCCCAGCACAAAACGGCGTAACGGATTTTCGACTGAATCACGCGGTTTTCCGAATGCGCGAGCCGGTTGCTGGTGCCGGCGATTTCCGCCTGGCCAAATTTCCACAACCCCGCCGCTTCCAGTCGGTCGGCCAGCGGCTTCTGCAAAAAATCCGTGAAATCATCGCGCGTCATGACTTCGTTGGTCGTGAGCGCAAAGCTGAAAATGTTTTTGGCCGGCACCGCTCGCATGGCGGCGTAATGCTCGGCGACGGCTTTGGATTCCGGCACGCGAGAATTGTATAGAACGACAACCTCGTCGCCGCCCGCGCGGACGGAGACCGGCGCCAGCAACGCGAGCAAAATAACCAGTCGTATGCAATTCATTAGCTGTTATTAGACCGCCGTTGCCGCAGCCGGTCAATTTGTTTTGCCAAAGAGCGCGGCGTGCATTCCCGGCAGTGCGCAATGGTTGGGCGGATCCCAGTAGCGAAAATTCGCGCTCCAGTCCCAGATCGCCCAGCCGAGTTTTTCCTGCTCGGCCGCACGCCGCATCGCCGCGTAAAAATTTGCGCGCGATTGCGGATCGGCCTTGGTGTAGGCGCCGAATTCGCCCAAGTGAACCGGCCGGCCGTAAAAATCCGACCAGGCGTGGACGTATTTTAATTTGTCCGTGAACGCCAGCGCGCTGCTCGGGTTCTGGGCGGTGGGCAGCGTGTTGTATTTTTGAATCCAGTCCCGCACCCAAGGTTTCGGATTCAATTTCGGATCCGGCACGAGCGGCTGCGCCGGCGGGCCAGGAAAAATGATGCCGGTCTGCTGCACGTCCGTCGTGGTCCAGCCCGCGCCCTGGTGCGTGAAGTGAAATGGCTCGTAGCAATGCACCGAGACAATCACGTTGTCGTCCGGCGGCAGCACCAGGTTTTTCAACTCGTCAATGCTGCCCCAGCCGCCCGGTTCCACAAAAAGCGTCCGCCGCGGATTGGTTTCACGGATGACCGCGATGGCGCGGGCGTAAATGGGATTCATCAGCGTGGTCGTCGCGTTTTCGTGCGGCTCATTGTCGAGTTCAAACGCCAGCAGCGGCGGAAAGTTTTTGTAGTGCGCCGCGATTTGTTTCCACAGCGCGAGAAATTCTTCGGTGCTGCCGGCGGGGTCGCGATCCAGTTCGTTGAAGTGATGAATGTTAATCATCACTGCGAGTTTGTTGGCCAGCGCGTTGGTGACGATGAAATCCACGCGGCTAAAGATTTCCGGCGACAGCGTGAAATTCGGCGCGGGTCCGGCGTAATGATGCCAGCCGACAGGCACGCGCACATGATCAAAACCTTCGCGTTTCATCTGCCCAAACTCCTCCGTGGAAACGGTGACGCCCCATTTTTGTCCCGGCGGCACTTCCAGATAATTACCCAGGTTGACGCCGTGCCGGAACAGTTTGGCCGTGGCATAAGCCGGCGTGTGATGGCCGCCGAGCGGCTTCATTTCCGGGGGATTACTCGGAACAAAGACGGTCTCCGAGGCGGCGGCGCCGGCCACGAATCCGAAAAAAACGCACAGCGCCCTGACGATGGAAATTTTAATTTTCATTGCTAGTCGCAAATGATTTTCAGTCCGTCCCACGCGAACTTCACGCCCGGCGGCAGTTCCGCCTGCGACTTGTCGTGGTCGTAATCATGCGTCAAATGCGTGAAATAAGTCTGCGCCGCGCCGATGCGCCGCGCCGCCGTCAGCGCCTCGTCGAGGCACATGTGCGTCGGATGCGGTTTGGGCCGCAGCGCGTCCAGCACGGCGATTTCCACGCCGCGAATTTTTTCCATCGCCGCGTCGGGGATTTCCTTGCAGTCGCTCAAATATGCGAGCCGCTTGTGTCCGGCCTGTTCAAACAAATAACCGGTGGTCGTCATGCGCCCGTGGGGCAGGTCGAGCGGCGTGATTTTCAAATCGCCGATTTCAAACGGCCCGGACAAGACGTGTTCTTCCGGAATGAAATAACCTTTCGGCCACGGTCCTTGGTGAAACGCGTAAATAAAAACGCGCCGCAGGTGCGCCATCGTTTCCTCGCTCGCGTAAATCGGCAGCGACCGACCGCCGCGCGCATCGCAAAAACGCCGGCAATCGTCCATGCCGAGAATGTGGTCGGCGTGGGCGTGCGTGACCAGCACGGCGTCGAGCCACTGGATTTTTTCGCGCAGGCATTGCATCCGAAAATCCGGCGGCGTGTCCACGACCAGTTTCACTTTTTCCGTCGCGACATAAATCGCCGGCCGCGTGCGCCAGTTTTTCGGATTCGCCAGAAATTCTGGCGGATAATCCACGCACATCAGCGGCACGCCCTGCGACGTGCCGGTGCCGAGAAAGGTAAATTCAAACGCCATGTGGTTCTGAAGTTAGCAAAACCATTGAATTCGGCGAATGAAAATGATTTGGGCGAAGATTAAAACGAAACCGAGGCGGGTGGATTTTTGCAGTCTAGTGTTGGATTAGGCCGCGTTGGCGTCCTGAAGCAATGCTGCCAAGTCCTGTCTTTGCTTATCAATGCCGACGTGCAGGATCGTATGTCCAGTGTCCCCTGCCGGTGCCTTCAACCAGAATGACTCAAAAAGCGCACACTCGTCGCCGCGCAATATTGCAGCGCGGTCAAAATCGTGTTGTTTTAATGCCCGAGCCTTTTGGTGCATTACTTCGCGCAACCGAGCAGCTTTCTCCATAATCTCCATATTGGAACGGATGCGTGGGGTTTTCATCCAGTTGAGCATTGACTCGATCTCTGTTTTGAACTTCGGCAAATCAGCAAATGTCCGCTCAATCGTTCCACCGCTTGCGAGCAGTATGAGCAACTTTGTTGCAATTGTTGGATCATTCATGGCGTGACGCGTCGAGTGGCCTAATCTAGTATTGAACCGCAATATTGCAGTCTATTAAGTTTCACGCTTTTCACTTTGTTCTTGGCAAAGTTTTGTGTCAATCGGAATTTGTGAGGAAAAAGAACCCAAGCCTTTGCCCGAATAGGCGGCAAATTTTATCCGTGTTCATCCGTAAATGTTCGTGTGATTTACTTAAATAAGATTATCGCGTATTTTGCCAATGAATGCAAGGAGAAACGCGATTATTTTCAAATTAATTTGGTTTCGTTTTTTTGCGGAGGCGGGTGATTCTGGCTTTCAGCGGCAGAACTGCATGGGTTCGTATCGCATTTCGGTGTGTGTCAAAATGGCGCTATACAAAAAGTCATAGATTTCCGCTGTGTAAAACGACCACCACTCCTCTTCAAACGACTTCAATTTGATGTAGTGCTGATCCGAAAGTTTCCGTCGGCGTTGAGGTAAGAATTTTGGTTTTTTTGCCATGACAAAGCCCTACCTATGCCCTGCATTTGTCGGATAGGAGAATGGCGGAAAAAATTAGGATGATGAATCGCATGGCTAACCCCTAGGGTGACTAGGGTTTTCGCGCTGGGACTGTAGTTGCAGGCTTTGCGGGCGTTGCCTGAATGCCGCCGTGTTCCGTTACGTGATGACCACCCTGAATCGCTTGCTGAATTTCGTATCCCGCAATCTCACCGGCCACTCCGCCGACAGAGCCGATTGCGGCACCAGGATTATCCTTGGCGAATTGCGTCAGCTTTCCGAATTCAGCCTTTGCCTCATCATAAAGGTGGCCGGGAACTTTTGCTTCTGCCTTGAGTGCCAGTTTGGTTCTCTCCCAGCCGTGCCCTTCGTCACCGGCCTTGAATGCCTTCGTCAGTAATTCACCGGCCTCATCGCCGCCCAACGTTTTTATAACTTTCACATTGCCGTCCTGAATGAGGCTGTTCACTTTCGACGCAGCAGCTTTGACCCCTCCCAAAAGATGATCCCTGGCCTCCCGATTACTTTCCTGCGCCAGTCTAATGCCTTCCGAGACGTTTCCCTTTCCGTAAGCATCAATGGACGCTGCGCCCGATTGAACCGAGGCTGTGCCATTTATCCATTCGATTGCCTTTCTGAAAAATCCCGGTTCAGTCGTTTTCGGTGTGGTGGCCATAGCGTGTTCCCCCAAAAGATTTGAATTCCGGCCATTTTACCACATGGGGCGTTAAAATATATGAAGATTTGATGACAATTTGGCTGTTTTTCAGTCTGGCGTCTCCCTAAATGCCATTGCCAGCCAAGCCAACGCGGTCTTTCTGATGGGCACAGTGAAGCCCCCGCCAGTCCCCGCAATCAGAAAATCGGCTCCCCCGGAGGTCTCCCCCAATTTTCAGCTTTGCGCGGTATCGCTACGCCCCGGCTTTTGGGACTTCCGTTTTGTGCCATCAGGCCGCGATTGGCGCAGCCTGGAAACAAAAAGGAGACTTCAAATGACTGACACGAAAAAACAAACAGCCGCATCCAAATCCCCCAGCCACATCGCCTACCATGTGCGAAACGGGAATTCCGACAAGGGTTTTTGGACCCGCATCGGCGCGGCATGGGCACATGCTGACGGCAACGGTTTCAATATCCAGATCGAAACGCTGCCGCTGGACGGACGCATCACGCTCCGCATCGCTTCTGAAAAATCCGAATAACCATTCAACGGGCGGGCCTCACAGCCCGCCCAAATGGACGACAATCCCGCCGTGTGCCATTTTTGTTTATTTCGCAAGGAGTTCTGGCTATAACATTCGCATGGCAAGAAACGGCGATACCAAATCTCCCGGCAATTCGGGCAACTGCGGTATCTGCGCTAGGACGGGCAGCAATCGCAGCACTGCTTTTTGATAACAATCGTGATAGTTGTTCGCTCATACCTCAACATTATTCCAGTGCATCTAAAAATTCTTTAGGAGGTAGATAACCACAATCTTTGATGTAATGGTAAATTAAATTGGGAGCAGCGTAAGATTTCCCATTCTTTCCTTGGACGAGGATTTCCGCAGAACCCAATCCAATCTGCTTTCCATCATATTCAACTTGATAACCGGCCGGATTTCTCTGGAGAAACGGACTTTGGTGAATTCCGCGAGTTGGATTAACTGGTTTGAAGCACAATGCTAAAATTTGGTTCAATAGTGTTTCTGAAACTTTCCCTTTCGGAAAATCATGGTTTTCATCCAACCAACCTACCGCGAGCAAGTCGGGTCTTGGATCGCGATTTAGATAAACGTATGGTGATAGATCTTCAATATACATAACGGGTAACTTTTACGGAACGTATAAACAAGCCGCCCAATTTACATTGCCCATATTAGGTTGCAACAATGTATTAAGTCTTGTCGGTGCTGCCACAGTTGTTGGATTGCCCATTATGTTTAGAGGAGAACCAAAATTAGGCGGATATAAGGTATAATTCGGCACCGTAGAGCCGGGTAAGTAGCTTCGCGCACCAGCCGCTTCCGGAAATTGCTCCAGCGTAATGTTTCCGCCGGTTTCAATTGCATTGCCTAACGCATCGGAGATTGTGTTTCCATGTTCTGTCCACACAGTAAGAGACGTTCCTTGCGGGACAGTTGTAATAGGAGATGAATTGCCAACTTCAAGTGCCCCGTGGCCACTAAGAATATTCGGATTGGCGGAAGCCTCCAAAGTTGGAGCAGCAGAACTGCTAGTGCCCGTATATGGATTCACACCTTGGCTCTCCATCGTCCGCGCCCCGCCTGACATAAGCAAGGCATTTAGCGACGCGCTTTGTGCTTGGGAATAATCTCCAGTTGTAGCGCCCGTATAAAACCCTTGAACCATTCCATAAAGGCCGAGGGTTCCAATGTTGGCATCTGCTTTTAAGGTGCCACCTAAAATCTGTCCCGCTGTCGGGCCGGAGTTGGGGTTGTTGTAGATATTGTTGTAAAGATCACTGACACCCTGATACTCGCCGCCAGAGCCGCCCAAAGCCCATGTCGTCTGCGCTACCATATCGTAGCCAATCGCCCCACCTTGACCAATGCCGTGGGCAAGTCCTTGGACTGCGCCTACACCAAGCTCAATAGTCGTTTCAATACATTTCCCGTCGGGGTCGAAATTGTTCACGCCGTCCCCGCCAAATGCAGAATACAAGTCAATGCTGGCCGCATGACCAAGCGGATCAGGTGAAATAAACCTTCCGGCGTTGGGGTCGTAATAGCGCGCACCCATGTAGTAGAAACCACTTGGGTCAATCCGCTTGCCGCGCCAGATAGTGGATTCGGCGAGCGACGTATAGGGCGAAAGCAGCGGCAAATCCTGCAATGGAATCGGGCCGTAACTCGTGACGCGCCCGCCGAACGTGGTCACACCGTTCGTAATCATGGCCACGCCATTGCCAAAATAATCATTGATGATACCGATGGTATAGCCGTCGTATTCGCGGACGGTGGATTCTAAGCCGCCCAAGCCCTGCATGGCCGATCCCTGGCTGATGTCCGGGCCGTAAATTTTCCACGTCCGTTGATTATTAACCGCCACGCCGATTTCGAGATAGGTCACTTGCGGGTCATACCATGAATCCAGCGTCAAGGTAACATTGGTTCGGGAAACACCGCCGATGATGGGCGTGTAGATCGTCCGCAACCGTCGGCCCAGGCCGTCATAGGTCGCCGTCCAATCAAATCCGTCATTCACGTCGTCACGATTGACGACTTTGATGAGCCGTCCAGCAGCATCCCAAATGAGGGTATTGCCATTGACCACCGTGCCCGCGTTCTTCTTCAACTTGTGGAACGTGTAGTTTCCGAAGCCGTCATAGGCATTTGTCCACAGGTCGAGCGCCTGATTCGCGTATTGATTCGTCTGTGCGCCGGTGACAATTCCAGTCGGATGATAACCTTTGACGGTGTGCGAACTGTAAGTGAAGCCGTCAATGTAGGGTAGTTGCAACAGGGTGCGCCAGACACCAGTAATCGGGTCATAATCCACGTTCTTGGTGGCGCTCTTTTGGTAGGAGCCGGTCGTCACCGCCGTGGTGAGATAGGCAACATTGGTGGCCGTGCCGGTCGAGGCGCGGCGGGCGATGTAATTTTCTTCCTCGGTGATAACCCGGTGCAGCGGGTCAAGGAACGTGCTGGTGTTGCCGAGAACCCAATCATTGTAATAATAATTGCCGCCGTCGCCGTCCTCCTGAAGTTCGGTGCGGATGCCCGGCCCGCCATTCGTGCCGAAATCATAAAAATAGGAGAACGTGGAGGGAAACTGTCCCGGCAGCAGGGACAAAGTTTCATTCGTCAGCCGGTTCATCTGGTTGTAATTGTAGGCGTAGGTGCGCGCGTCGGTGAAAGTCGGCTCGACGCCGGAATAACTGGTCAACTTTCCATCTGGTCGCCATGTCAGGGTTTCGGCCAACTGGCTCGCGCTGACAACTTGATTGACGAACAAAATGCGTCCCATGCCGTCACGCGAAGAAATGGTTTCGGTGCGGAAGGGATTGGAGCGGGAAACTAAAAGCCCGTTGTCGCCATAATTGAACGAATAGCCGAGTCCACCCGGATTCAACATGGACATCAATCCATCGGGGCGATAACCGTAAGTGATGTCGTGGCCGCTGCCGTTGCCTTGCTGGAATGAGGGCGCGGCAATCATTTCCTTGCGCCTGCCGGCGGCATCCCATCTTTGAGAAACTTCACGGTTGAGCAGACCGCCGATGAAAACCTGTTCGTCAATCAACTGGCTGTAACCGTCAAAGGTGCGGGCGATTTCCGTGCCCAGTTGTCCGCCGGTGGTTTCGCTAATGTCGGTGATGTTCCCGCGATTGTCATGCAGGTAGGTCGTCACCATGTTCTGCTCGTTGGATGAGCCGGTGGAACTCTTGGAGAGCAGGCGGCGGAGTCCGTCGTAAGCGTAAGTGAACGTGACGCTGCGCGGGTCGTTGAGCGTTTGCAACAAGCCGACGCCATTTCCATTGGCAAAATAGGAATAATTAAAAACGCGCTTGGCGAGACTATCCGAGCCGCGCACTTCCTCATGGGTCATGCGGCTGGCGGAATCGTAATTGGCAATCCACGTCAACGGCCCCGGCATGGCGCGGTTGGTAACGTTGCCAGCAGGGTCAAAAATGAAGCTGATGTTTTCCGCACCGTTGCGAGTCTGCTTCGTGGCGCGGTTCAATCCATCATACATATAGACCGTGGAAGCATAGGCCGTGACGGTGCCGCTCTGAATTGAGGATTCAGTGTTGGTCAGCAGATTGCCGACCGTATCGAAATTATTGATTGTCCGTTCAACGATGCCGCCAGTGGGAAAGCGTTGGGTAATGACGGGCTTGCCGTAGGTGTCGGTGAAGGTCGTCGTCACGATGGAATTGGAAGTTCCCTGTGTCGTGGTGACGCTGTTGTGGTCGAGCGTGTAACTGTTGGTGGTGAACCGGACGCGATTGTTGGAAGTGTCGCGGATGTCCACGCTCACCGGCCTGCCCACCACGTCGGACGTGGTGATGTTCTTTTCGCCAAGGCCGTCAATGACGGTCAGCACCTTGCCGCAATTGTCATAAACATAGCTCGTGTATTGCTGGTCGCTGATGCCGGTCGTGCCGGGACCGCTCGTGAGTTTGGGGCGATCCAAATCATCGAAAGTGCTGGTGAAAACATTGTTGTCAACGTCTGTATGGCTGATGAGATTACCGCGCCGGTCAAACTGTTTTTTTTCCTGCGGGTTCAAACCAGCAGCATTGAGATAATTGCGGGTAGCAACCAAGTTGACATCATCGTAGAGATATTGCCAGTAAGCGCCGTTGGGCTGGATTTCCTGGGCGATGCGTCCGTCCAAATAATAACGCCATTGATTGGTCGTGCCATCGGGATTGATCCGCATTTCCGGCTTGCCGGTGTCCGTGTAAATCGTGGTGGTGACGCCGCCGAGCGCATTGGTGGCCGTGGCCACGAGTCCGCCCGGCTCGTAAGAATAGCCTTCGGTTTTTAGCAACACGCCATTGGTGTTGTAGGAACGCTTTTGCAGCATTCGGCCAATGGCATCGTAATTCATCTGCGCGTAGTTCTGGCGCGGGTCAACCATGTTCGTCAGGTTGCCGAACGAATCATAAAAATAGAAGGTGGTGGCGTAGAGATTATCGCCGGTCTCGGCCTCGACCCCGCTGCCATCGGCCTTGGCGCGGCTGCGCCAGTGGATTTCCTGAATCTTCCGCCCGGCACCATCGTAATCATGCCAGATGTAATCTTCGGGATTGAAACGTGGGCCGTCGTTCCAAACTAAATCCCCGTTGTCATTGTAGTAATTGTAATTCCATTCCACGATGTTCCCGTTTTCATCGTAGGATTCCTTGCCGGTCGGACGGTTGAGCGGATCGTGATAAAAAACCGTGGCGCGGTTCGCGGCGTCGGTCTGCTGCACCAGTTGGTTGCAATTATCATAAACATCGCTGAGGACGATGTTCGGGTCGCTCGTGCCGGTGTATTTGATTTCCTGCACCACCGTTCCGCGTCCGTCATAGATAAAATCATTGGTGGCGGCATCGGGCGAACCATACGCTCGAACTAGCCTTTGCATGACGCCAAAGGCGGTGTTAGTCACAGTCAACGAACCGTTGACTAGGACATTGGTGACGTTGCCGTAAAGCATCAAGCTGGTGCTGACGGTCGTTCCACCGGAAAGGCTGACGATTTGCTGCGGCAGGAAAGTATAGGTTGGGTCATAGACATACTGTGTAGTATTGGTCGCCAGGTCGGTGACTTGCAGGAGCAAATTATTCGTGTTGTAACTGGCCGTGGTCACGGCCTGGTCGTTGGTGCTGCCGGAGCCGGTCAAATCGCCGATGACGGTTTTGTTGGTGATGTTGCCGGAAGAATCATATTGCAGCACCGTCCAAAGTCCCCGTTTGTCCTTGGACATCCACAAGCTGCGCGGATAGCCGGGCGCGGTGGCATTGTCGGGATGCCCTCTTTATCCTTCAACGGAACACGACGCACCTTCTTCTCACCGCTAATCGCATTCTCAAGAGTGATTTGGGCGTAATACCGACCGTTGCGTTCCCATAATCCACGAATCGGTTGCTTGCGCCCGTCGAGAACTTTTGAGAAAGTTGCGGCGTGAGATTGACGCCTGCCAATTGTGTCTGTGCTATTGCTTACGGTAACATTAGCTTTCATGCCGTAATACTAGCACAAATACTAGCACAAGTCAATCCAGCAGTCTCAAAAACTGCTTGTTTCATTGGAAAATAAACATTGCCGGTGTGGCGAAATGGCAGACGCACAGGACTTAAAATCCTGGGACCATAAAAAGTCGTGTGGGTTCGAGTCCCACCACCGGCACCAATTTGAATAAATGCCTTTGTTTGTGCGGTATTTATGAGGTTTTAGAAGTTTGGAAAGCCTGAACATGTAAGCATAGTGTAAGCAAATAAACCTATCGCGCATTATGGTTCAACCGCAAT
>CAISEZ010000137.1 GCA_903884535.1 uncultured Verrucomicrobia subdivision 3 bacterium | reverse complement strand
GTGAATTTTCATCATGCCTACATTCCGCTCGCGCAAGGCAGCGTGAGCTACGGCATTGATGTCAGCAAGAATTTGCAGCCGACGACGGTGGCCACCAATGACATTGTGGAAACGCCGCCCGGCAACAGCGCCGGCATTTCCTACAACATCATTGATGTGGACGCGCTGACCGGCCACGCCGTCCAGGATTTTTACAAGATTCAATGAACTTTTGGCCGGCCATGAAAAAAATGTTCCCCCGCCGCACCGCCCTGGTCACCGGCGGTTGTCTGGCGGCGGCGACGGCCTGGGGCCAGTCCAACTATGCCACGCCTTACACGTTTGTGACCATCGCGGGAAACGCTACCAGCAGCGGCAGCGCCAACGGCACGAACAGCAGCGCCCAGTTCACTTATCCGGAAGGCGTCGCCGTGGACGCGCACGGCAATTTGTTCGTGGCCGACAATTTTGCGAACACCATCCGCAAGGCCGCGCCGGTGGGGACGAATTGGGTGGTGACGACGATTGCCGGCCAGGTCGGCGTTTACGGCAGCGCCAACGGCACCAATGGCGTCGCGCAATTTTCCGAACCGGTCGGGCTGGCGGTGGACATGCACAGCAATATTTTCGTGGCGGATTTTGGCAACAACACCGTCCGCAAAATCACGCCGGTGGGCACGAACTGGGTGGTGAAAACCATTGCCGGCACGGCCGGAAACACGGGCGGCGCCGATGGCACGAATGGTTTCGCGCAGTTCAATGGACCGGCCGCCCTCGCCGTGGACACGCACAGCAATGTTTTTCTCGCGGATTCGCTCAATCACACTATCCGCAAAATTTCGCCGCTGGGCACGAACTGGGTGGTGACGACGATTGCGGGCACCGCCGGAAATCATGGCCCCGCTGACGGCTCCAACGGCGTCGCGCAGTTTAACCAGCCGTCCGGCATCGCGCTGGACGCCGCCGGCAATTTGTTCGTGGCGGACACTTACAACAGCACGATCCGCAAAATTTCGCCAGCGGGCACGAACTGGGTGGTGACGACGATTGCCGGTCAGGCGGGCAATGGTGGCAGCGCTGACGGCGTCAATCTTTTCGCGCAATTTTACGAGTCGGCCGGCCTCGCGGTGGACAGCGCGGACAATCTTTTTGTGGCCGACACGTTCAACCACACGATCCGCAAGCTGACCCCGGCCGGCGCGAACTGGGTGGTGACCACGTTGGCGGGCACGGTGCAAATCCCGGGCAGCCGTGACGGCACCGGTGCCAGTGCGCAATTCAAATCGCCCGCCGGCGTGGCCGTGGACAGCGCGGGCAATTTGTTTGTGGCGGATTCCGGCAACGCCACGCTGCGCCAAGGGCAGTTCGTGACGGTGCCGAATCTGACGATCAGCCGCGCGGCGCTGGCCGGCGTGGTGGTGGCCTGGCCGAACCTCGGCAGCTACACGCTGCAGACGAACCCGACGTTGCTGGCGACGTCGTGGGGCAATTACGGCGGCGCGGTCACCACGCTCAGCGGCACCAATCAAATCACCTTGCCGGCGTCGTCCGGGAATCTTTTTTTTCGGCTGACCCACTGAAATGAAAATTTTAATTTCCAATTTCCCATTTCCCGCCCGGCCATCCCGCCACTGGCGCGGGCACTCCGCTCTCCGCATTCCGCACTCCGCTCTCCGCACTCCGCACTTGCCCCTCGGCCCCGCCTCTGCCTTCACGATGATTGAGATCGCGCTGTGCCTGGCCATTATCGGCATCGCGCTGGTGGCGATCATCGGCGTGTTGCCCATCGGCATGAACACGCAGCGCGACACCCGCGAGGAGACCACCATTAATCAGGACGCCACCGTGCTGCTGGAAGACATCAGCAACGGCGTGCGCGGCGCGGACGACCTGACGAATTACGTCTATGCCATCACCAATTACGCCACGCCGTTCACCAGCGCGGGCGTGGCCACCACGCCGGTGATCACTTACGGTTTCACGTTCGCCGCTTCCGCAAAGAACACCACGGCGCTGAGTTCCTATTACAACCTTACCAACGGCGCGAACATCATCGGCCTGTTGACCACGCCGCAATTCACCGACACCAATGGGCTGCCGATTCCGAGCCTGAACTTCGGCGGCATCAGCAACCATGTCGTCGCCTACGTCCGGTCGTTGAGCGGGCTGGCGGCGGAAAAACCGCCGCAGGACAATCCCATCATGGTCGGCGACACGTTCAGCTACCACATCTATTGCGTCAACGCCTCCGTGGCGACCGACACCAATGTCCTTTTTCAATCCCTCTGGCAGGCGCAGACCTATTCGCCCGGCAGCCAGGTTTTTTACAACTGGAATTTTTGGTCGGCCACGGCGACCAATCCGGCCACGGTTATTCCGGGGCAGGCGTTGACGTGGGTCAGGGTTCCGAACTATGCCTTGAGCCTGGCCGCCAACCAGCACGAATTGCGGCTGACGTTTCTCTGGCCGCAACTGCCCAACGGCAACGTGGGCAACGGCCGCCAGACTTTCCGCGCCACCATCGCCGGGCAACTCGCCCGCGATGCGAATAATCCGTATTCCTATTTTTACCAATCGCAGTCGTTCAAGCCGCAGCCGTGAATACCCCATTTCAAATGACCAATGACGAACGGCGCCTCCGGCGACCCGCCGGCGCAGTGGCTTCTCTCCGCCCTCCGCTCTCCGCTCTCCGCTCTGCACCCTGTGCAGTTCGCCCTTCCCTGGCTTTTTCCCTCGTGGAAGTGCTGATCGTCATTTCGCTGCTCTCGCTGATCGTGCTGGCGCTGATGCAGGTGTTCAGCACCACGCAGCGCGCCTTCCGCGCCAGCGTCACCCAGACCGATGTGCTGGAAGGCGGCCGCGACGCCGTGGATCTGATCGCGCAGGATTTGAAGCAGATCACGCCGTCCGGCAGTTACAGCAACAGCGCGGTGAATTTCTTCGCCCGCGACAACGATGATTACGTCACCTCGCTGACTTACTCGCCGCTGGTGCAAACTTTGCCCGGTAGCGGTGCATCCTGGACCAATGGTCTCAATTATTTTTTCCTGCTCGGCCGCCAGAATACCAAATGGATCGGCATCGGTTACGCGGTCGATTCCACGAATGTTGCGCCGCTGTATCCGCTCTACCGTTTTTACGCGGAGACGAACCTCGCGACCTCGCCGGGAATCTTGTTCACCAATTTCATTATCATGGTGAACACCGGGCAGTGGACCAACCTGAGCCATGTGGTGGACGGCGTGGTGCATCTGGTCGTGCGCGCTGACAATCCCAATGGCTACGCGATGACGAATACCTACCAGTATAATTCCAGCCAGTGGGTCACCAATAAAAACGTCCGGTTTGAACCGCCGGTGTGGCCCGGCGGCGCGGTCGGCTTTTATTTTTTCAGCAACACCGTGCCGGCGGCGGTGGAATTGCAGGTCGGCATTTTGGAAGACCGGCCGCTGGCGCGCGCGGCCTCGCTGCCGTTCAACTCGCTGGCGCAGTCCAATTATCTTGCGCAGCAATCCGGCCACGTCCACATCTTTCGCCAGCAGGTGACCATCCCCAATCTTGACCCGACCGCCTACCAATGAAATTGAATTTCAATCAAGAAGTCAGAAGCCAGAAGTCAGCCGCCAGCCGCTCTGGCCTGCAACCTGCAACCTGCAACCTGCAACCTGCAACTTGCAACCTGCAACCCTCCCGACAGGGCATGGCCCTGGTCATCACGCTCATCATGCTGTCGGTGACGCTGGTGATGGCGGTGGCGTTTCTGGCCGTGGCCCGGCGCGAACGCGGTGCTGTGACCACGTCCACCGACACCGGCACCGCGCGGCTCGCGGCCTCCACCGCGCTCGCCGGCGCCCAGGCGCAGATCGTGGCGAACATTCTCACCACCAACGCCGCCGCGTATAATTTCGGCCTGCTCGTCTCGACGAATTTCATCAACCCGAATGGCTTCGTCGCAGGCAACACTAATCTTGAAAACGTCAGCTACCAATATCCCAACGGGAATTTTGTCGTGGGCGACGACCTGATTCAGAACGTCGCGAATCTTTGGTTTCTGCCGCGCGCGCCCGTGATGCTCAATTCTTCCAACGCGATGTCCGGTCGCTTTTATCTCGACCTTAACCGCAACGGCACGAATGAGCCCAATGGCTGGGTAACCAATGTGGATGCGTCCAGCAAAGTGCTGTTGGATGCCAATGGAAATCCGGTGGTGACTTTTCAAGTCGGCGATCCTGAATGGATCGGCATTCTCGAACGGCCCGACCAGCCGCACGGGCCGAATAATCATTTCACCGCGCGCTACGCGTTCTTCGCCCAGCCCATCGGCAATTCGCTCGACTTGAATGCCATTCACAACCAGGCGCATCGCGGTCTGCCCACGCTGCCCGCCAACTCCACGGTGAACCCGCCGGCGGGCGTGGGCGGCAGTCACAGCGACAGTTTCATCCGCAACGAAAGCGTGGGTTCATGGGAAATCAATTTCGCCGCGTT
>CAISEZ010000136.1 GCA_903884535.1 uncultured Verrucomicrobia subdivision 3 bacterium | reverse complement strand
TTAGGCGAACTGAACCGTTTCTTGATTCAGGCCTAGGGGTTGTCTAATCTCCGTTTTTATTTTTATGGCATTACTCAACGACAATTTTCTCAAACTCAAAGCCGGCTATCTCTTTCCCGAAATCGGCCGGCGCGTGAAGGCGTTTTGCGACGCAAATCCTGAAGCGGCAAAACGGCTCATCCGCTGCGGCATCGGCGACGTGACCGAACCGCTGCCCGCCGCCGTCATCGCGGCGATGCACCAGGCCGTGGACGAAATGGCCGCGCGCGAAACCTTCAAGGGCTACGGCCCGGAGCAGGGCTACGAATGGCTGCGCGCCGCGATCGCGAAAAATGATTTCCGCGACCGGGGCATCGAAATTGCCGACGACGAGATTTTTGTCAGCGACGGCTCAAAGTGCGATTGCGGCGCGATCCTCGACATTCTTGGTTCCAAAAATAAAATCGCCATCAGCGATCCGGTGTATCCGGTTTATGTGGACACGAACGTGATGGCCGGTCACACCGGCGACGCGAACGAAGCTGGCGCTTACGCCAAGCTGGTTTATCTGCCGTGCAAGCCGAGCAATAATTTTATTCCCGAGCCGCCGAAAAAACACGTGGACGTGATTTATCTTTGCTCGCCGAACAATCCGACCGGTGCGGCGGCCACGCGCGAACAGCTTGAGGCGTGGGTAAAATATGCGCTCGAACACAAGTCCGTGATTTTGTTCGACGCGGCTTACGAGGCTTACATCACCGATCCGGCGCTGCCGCATTCGATTTACGAAATTCCCGGCGCGCGCGACTGCGCCATCGAGTTCCGCAGCTTCTCCAAAAACGGCGGGTTCACCGGCACGCGCTGCGCTTTCACGGTCGTGCCAAAAAGTTTGAAGCTCGCCACGAAGACCGGCGAACTGCAACCGCTGCATCCGCTCTGGAACCGGCGCATGACGACGAAATTCAACGGTGTGAGCTATATCGTCCAGCGCGCGGCGGAAGCGCTGTATTCGCCCGAAGGAAAACAGCAGGTCGCCGATCTCATCAAACATTATCTCGGCAACGCGGAAGTGTTGCGCAAAGGCGCGAAGAAAGCCGGGCTGAAAGTTTTCGGCGGCGTAAACGCGCCTTACATCTGGGTGCGGACGCCGAAAGAGGTCACGAGCTGGCAGGCGTTCGACAAAATTTTGCACGACGCCAATGTGGTCATCACGCCCGGCAGCGGTTTTGGCTCGAAGGGCGAAGGTTTTTTTCGCATCAGCGCGTTCAACAGCCGCGCCAATGCCGAGGAAGTCGCGCGCCGGTTGCAGGAATTGAAGTGGTAGAATGGTAGGGCGGCGTTGCTACGCCGCCTCTGTGTATGGGCTGCGCGGCAGCGCAGCCCTACCGGGTAAATCAATTACGCCATCTGTTCGGACCGCAATTCGGCGGCGGTGTCGCGCCAGTCATTCAGCCGGTCGGCGACGCCGATGAGTTCAAGATAATCCAGGTTCAAATTGGCGCTTTCGGTTTCATCCGACAGCGCGTTGGCCACGTGGACGGCGGTGAGCGCGGTGAATTCCTTCAAATCACTTTTCACCGGGTCGTGGTGAAACGCCACGGCTTCCACAATCGCGGCGGGCAGCCCCCACAAGCCGAACAAATACGCGGCGAGACCGGTGTGCGTCGCGCCAAAAACTTCCAACTCGGCTTCAGGCAACGAAATTTTTTCCGTCTCAGCCAGCGCCAAGGCTTTTTCAAATTCATCGGGCAGGCTGTCGGCGAGCATGAGCTGGCCGATGTCGTGCAACATGCCGGCAGTGAAAGCGTCCTCGGATTCGATGAAGTCCGCGCGTTCGCGGCGCATGATGGTGCGGGCGAGGTCGCCGGAATTCATCAGGTGCGTCCAGAGCGTTTCGGCGGAAAAATGTTTCAATCGTCCGGGTTTGAAGCTGGAAAAAACCTGCGCGGAGAGAGCGAGCGAACGCACCGTGGTCATGCCGAGTTGCGACACGGCTTCCATCGGATCATTGACGGGTTCCGGCAGGCCGATGGCGGCGGAATTGGCCACCTGGAGAATTTTGGCGGTAATGGCCGGATCCTTGGCGATGATTTTGGCGATGTTGCTGACGCAGGAATTTGGCGATTCGATTTCCTGAATGATTTCCAGATACACCATCGGAAAGCTCGGCAGCGAACGCATTTTGCCGGCGAGGCCGCGCAGCTTGTCGTCTTTCAAATAGGCGTCCAGGCTGACGATGCGGGCGAGCGTGGCCCGGAGCGTGTCCACCTCAAACGGTTTCGGAATGAACAGGTGCGTGCAGTTAAGCGAATCAGCGGCGGCGGCCTGGTCGCTGACACCGGAAATAATAATGCGGGACGTCTGCGGGTGCATCTTGCGGACTTCGGTGAGCAATTCGATGCCGCTCATGCCGGGCATCTGCATGTCGGAAGCGACAACATCAAAGGCCGAGTGCCGGAGCAATTCCATCGCGGCTTGGCCGTCCGGAGCGACTGTGGTTTCCCATTGGTCACGTTCGCTGGACAGCATGATGCTGTAAAGTTGCAACAGCACTTCGTTGTCTTCGACAAATAGGATACGTTTCATTCTGATTATTCATCTAATCCGGCTCCCCTACCGGCATAACAGCCCGAATGCTGCAATTTTCCATTGCCGCAGGGCATTGTTCTGATAAGCTTATCGTCCGTTTTACAAAAAGTTTAACCGAAATAACATAATTTATGTCACAGCATCGCAGCCTCCGTGCCGCCTCCACCCTCGGTGGCAAGCGCAACGTCCTCAAGCGTTTCGAGCGCACCGCGCTTCTCGAAAAACGCGGTCATCGCAAAGTCGGCGACAAGATCACCGGCCTCCGCAAGACCAAGCCGGACGCTTGATTAACGCGGATTTCGGAGTGCGGAGTGCGGAATGAAAGCCGCGCGCAGAATTGTTTTTTCGCACTTCGCGTTCCGCACTCCGCACTTTGACGGTTCGCCTTCAAAAATTTCTCGCCGATGCCGGCGTGGCTTCTCGCCGCGCCGGGGAACAGATCATCTTGGACGGGCGCGTCAGCGTCAACGGCCAGGTGATCCGCGTCCTTGGCACCAAGGTGGACGCCGAGCATGACAAGGTTTCGGTGGACGGCCGGCCGGTTGGCGTCCGCAAAAAAGTTTACATCGCGCTGCACAAACCGGTCGGCTGCGTTTGCTCGCACAATGACGAGCTTGGCCGGCCGACGATTTACGAGCTGCTGCCGAAGGAATGGGGCAAGGTCAATTCCGTGGGCCGGTTGGATTACAACAGCGAAGGATTGATTTTTCTCACCAATGATGGACAATTCGCCTTGCGGCTGACGCATCCGCGCTACGGCGTCCGCAAAAAATATGTTGCGACTGTGGAAGGCGAAGTGACCGGCGAAATGCTCGGCGACTTCAAACGCGGCGTCTGGCATCATGGCGAGAAGCTGCAGGCGCTGGCGGGCCGGATTGTTTCGGCCAACCGGAAAACGAGCGTGGTGGAACTGGAATTGAGCGAAGGCAAGAACCGCGAAGTGCGGCGCTTGTTCGAATCGCAGAATTTGGCGGTGAAACGGCTGCAGCGGGTGCAGATCGGAAAAATTAAACTGGCGGAATTGAAGCCGGGCCGCTGGCGGACGTTGAATGAGACGGAAATTAAGACTTTGATTTCAAATATATGAAAATAAGTTGCTGGTTGATTTTAGGAGCATGCGTGGCCACAAGCGCGCTGGCACAAACAAATTCATTGCCGCCCATTCCCGCGCCGCTCACCGCGCCGCCGGTGGTGGTCGCGCCGCCGGTTGCGGCGGTCACCAATGCGCCGGTCAAGAAGGCTTCAGCGGTCAAGCACAAGAAAAAGGCCGTGGCCAAAAAGGCCGTGAAGACCGTTGCGCCGAAGAATATTTCTGTCGTCGCCCCGCTCGTCACCCTGATTCCCGGACCGGCCGAAGTCGCGGTGGATAATTTGAATGTGCGCGGCCAGGCCGGACTCAAGGGCGAATTCATCACCCATCTCGCCAAAGGCAGCACGGTCAATGTGCTGTCCCAAATCAATCTCGACAAACCCAAAGCTGGCGAACCCTCGGCGTGGGCGAAAATTTCGTTGCCGACGAATGCGCTGGTCTGGGTGCGTTCGGAATTCGTGGATGCGACGAACAAAACGGTGCTGCCGAAAAAATTGAATCTGCGCGCCGGGCCGGGTGAAAATTACAGCGTGCTGGGCGTCGTCGAACGCGGCACCGCCGTCACCGAAGTTATCACCAAGGGCGACTGGACGCAGATTGATCCGCCGGCGAGCGCCTACGCATTCGTCGCCGCACTGTATTTGAAACAGGAATCGTCCGGCACTTTGGCGGCGACCAACATGCCGGCCTCGCCGGAAACGGCGGTCACGCCCATCGCGGCGATTCCTGAACCGCCGACCACCACCAACACCGTGGCCGAAGCCACGCCGATCGTCACTGCCCCGATGCCGGTCGTTCCGACGGCACCGGAAGTTGCTCCCGCTGCGCCGACCATTGCGACCCCAGCTCCCGCTGTGACCGACACAAACATCGTCGCGGTGGACACCAATCCGCCGCCGCCGCGCGTCGTGACGCACGAAGGCTTGGTCCGTTCCTCGATCAGCCCCGTGGCCCCGACTTATTTTGAGCTGTATGATCCGATGACCGGCAATGCCATCAATTATCTTTACAGCACCACGACGAATTTGAATCTCTCCCGTTACAACGGATATCAGATCATCGTCACCGGTGAAGAAGGTATGGACTCCCGCTGGAAAGACACGCCGGTGCTGACGGTTCAGCGCATCTACGTGCTCTACACCAACTCGCCCGCAACCGCCAGCCCTCGCTCAAGTGGCCGCAAAGCTCATTGACGGTCGCGCCATCGCGGCGCAAATCCAGCGTGAACTCACCGCCCGCGTGGCGGCTTTGAAGGCTCGTGGCGTCACGCTCGGACTGGCTTTTGTGCGCGTCGGCGAAGATCCCGCGTCCAAAGTTTATGTCGGACGGAAAGAAAAAGCCTGCGCCGAACTTGGCATCGCTTCCGAAACGCACGTCCTGCCGGAAAACACTTCCGAGGCGGATTTGCTGGCGCTGCTGGCCAAATTAAACGCTGATTCGCGGCTGCACGGGATTCTCGTTCAGGCGCCGCTGCCGAAACAAATTTCCGAATCAAAAGTGTTCTCCACCGTTTTGCCGACCAAAGACGTGGACGGTTTTCATCCGGTCAACGTCGGCAAATTGATGCTCGGCGACGCGACCGGTTTTCGTCCCTGCACGCCGGCGGGCGTGATGGAACTGCTCGCGCGTTCCGGCGTGAACACGGCCGGCGCGGAAGTCGTGGTGCTTGGCCGTGGCAATATCGTCGGCAAGCCGATGGCCGCAATGCTTTGCCAGAAGGGCAAAGGCGCGAATGCCACGGTCACGATTTGCCATTCCGCGACGCGCGATATCAAAGCGCATTGTTTGCGCGCCGATATTTTGATCGCCGCGATGGGCGTGGCGGAATTCGTAAAGGCCGACATGGTCAAGCCCGGTGCCGTCGTCATTGATGTCGGCGTGAACCGCGTGCCCGATGCCAGTTCCAACACCGGCACCAAACTCGTCGGCGACGTGGCGTTTGCCGCCGTCGAAAAAATTGCCGGCCAGATCACGCCGAATCCCGGCGGTGTTGGTCCGATGACGATTGCCATGCTCCTGCAAAACACCGTCCGCGCTGCGGAAAATTCTCTCGACTGAAATTTATAAAAACTCTCAACTGATTTTATGCAAGCCACCCGCATTCTCCCCGATCTCCAATGCTCGCTCATGTGCGAGGAAGTCCGCCAGGAAGCCAACGGCAACCTGTTCCTCATCGGCGTCGTCAATCTCATCCGCGTGCCGCAACTGCCCATCGTCGCCGGCCGCATCTGCCTCTTCAACCGCTGGACGGCTGGCATCGGCCAGTTCAACGAAACCATTCGCCTCATCGCGCCCGACCAGTCCACGGTGCTGACCAAGGGTGAAATGAAATTTGAACTGCGCGACCCGGCGGTCAGCGCCACCAACGTGATGTTCTTCGGCCAGGTAAAATTTGAGGTTGCTGGCACGTATTACATCGAAGTCCTCGTGGACGATGTGATGAAGCTGCGCTATCCCGTGCCGGTCGTGTTGGCACCCGCGCCGAATCAGCCGCCGTCCGCCGCGCCCCAAGTTTGATTGATTTGATTTCAGCCATCCCTCATCCGCGAACGGGTGAGGGTTTTTTTTGATGCTGGGAAATTTTTGGTGGGGCGAGCGTCCCCGCGAGCCGGTCTTTGCAAACGGTCATTTTGAAACCCCGGCTCGCGAGGACGCTCGCCCACCGTTTTTATCCAAACCAATTTTCAACCTTTGTAATCTGTGTTTCATCTGTGCCCATCTGTGGCTAAACTTTTAAGGTGAGTGCGTTCACCGAACCGAGTTTTGCCTGGGAGCCCATCACGCCACGGGGCGTGGCGGCGTTTGCCCGCACCTCGTTCGAACGGTTGTTCATCGTTCAATCCGTTTTCGCCGTCATCGCGGCGGCGGCGGTCGTGTGGTTTCTCAAGGACGGCATTTTTCCCACCATTGATACCGCCGTCAATGCCTTGCCCAACGCCGGAGCGATCCACAACGCCAAACTCGACTGGCACGGCGACACGCCCGTGCTGCTCGCCGAGGGCAATGTGTTCGCTTTCATGGTGGACCTTCAGCACGGTGGCAGCATTCGTTCACCTGCCGATTTTCAATTTGAGTTTGGCAGCGATTCCGTGCGCGTGCTGACGTTGTTCGGCGAGACCGAAATGGATTATCCCGACGGCTGGATTTTCGCGGCCAACAAGCCGGACGCGCGGCCGGCGTGGGGCGCGTGGTCACCCGAAATTCTCGGACTCGCCGCACTCGCCACGTTTTTTGGATTGCTGCTGGCGTGGGCGCTGCTGGCGACGATTTATTTTCTGCCCGTCTGGCTGATCTGTTTTTTTGCGAACCGCGACCTGAATTTTCGCGCGAGTTGGAAACTTGCCGCCGCCGCGCTGCTGCCGGGCGCGCTACTGATTTCGCTGGCCATCGTGCTTTACGATCTCGCCATCTTTGATTTGGTGCAGTTGTGTTTCGCCTTCGGCATGCACCTCGTCATTGGCTGGATTTATCTTTTCGTCAGCCCGATGTTTTTGAAACGTGCTTTGCCGACGGAACCGGGGAATCCGTTTGTGCCGCCGAAAAATTGACACCGCCGCGCCGCCTCTCTAGCCTTCACCGATGTCGAAACTGCCGTTTGAACTGCTGCTGGCGCTGCGCTATTTGCGCCCGCGCCGCACGTTCGTTTCGGTCATCACGCTCATTTCCATCGTCGGCGTGACGCTCGGCGTTGCGGTTCTAATCATCGTCATCAGCGTCATGAGCGGCTTCGATCACGATTTCCGCGAGAAAATCATCGGCTTCAACGCCCATCTCACCGTCACCCAGACCGATGCTGCCACGCTGGCCGGTGTGCCGCTGAAAAATTATCCGGTGGTCGCGGACAAAATAGTCACCAACAAAAAAGTTCGGGGCGTGGCGCCGTTCGTGGTCGGGCCGGTATTGGTGGAAACGCAGGGCGACACGAATCATTCGGCATTGCAGGATGCGCCGGTGCTGCGCGGCGTGGACCCGGCCACCGAAGGTCAAGTGAGCACGCTGCCGCGCAAGGTGGTTTTCGGCAAATTCGATTTGAGCGGCCACGGCCTGGTCGTGGGGTCGGATTTCGCCAGCAACCTCCATTTGCAGGTGGGCGACCATCTTTCCATTTATTCCGCGCGTGAAATCAAAAAAATGAAGGAGGCGTATGACCGCAAGGAATACGAAACCATCCTGCCGGCGGATTACGAGGTGCGCGGTATTTTCGACATCGGCTATTACGAATATGACGCGCATGTCATCGTCACCTCGCTGGAAAACGCGCAGGACATGTATGACTTAAACGACAATGTCCACGGCCTGTTTGTGACGCTGGACGATCCGTATCAGGCCGCATTGGTGAAACGGCAGTTGGAGAATCTGCTCGGCGAAAATTATTCGATTGCCACCTGGATGGACCAAAGTTCTGTCATGCTCAACGCGCTGGAGGTGGAAAAAAACGTAATGTTTTACCTGTTGTTTTTCATCGTGCTGGTCGCGGCGCTGTGCATCCTTAGCGCGCAGATCACCTTCGTCATCCAGAAGACGCGCGAGATTGGAATGTTGAAGGCGCTCGGCGCGAGCAAGCTGCAAATCTCCGGCATTTTTCTTTTCCAGAGCGCCATCATCGGCGTCATCGGCGTCACATCCGGCTTTGGGCTGGGAATGCTGGCGGTGAATTATCGCAATGAGTTTTTGCATTTCATGCGCAGTGTGACGGGCTGGGAATTGTTTCCCGCGTCGGTCTATGGCTTCGGCGAACTGCCCGCGTTGATCACGCCCAGTGACGTCGCGGTCATCTGCGTCACCTCGTTTGTGATCTGCATTCTAGGCGGCTTGCTCCCCGCGTGGCGGGCCGGCCGGCTGAAACCGGTGGAGGCGCTGCGTTATGAATGAACTGATTTTATCCGCGCGCGGGCTCAAAAAAACCTACGTCGTCGGCAAGCGCTCGCTCGAAGTCCTGCGCGGCGTGGATCTGGAAATTGAGCGCGGCGATTTCGTGGCGCTGCGCGGCGCGTCCGGCACGGGCAAAAGCACGCTGCTCCATCTCATCGGCGGACTCGACACGCCGAACGCCGGCGAGATTATTTACAACGGCGAAAACTTGGCCGCGTTTTTGGAAAGCCGGCTGACGAATTTTCGCAACCGCCGCGTGGGCTTTGTGTTTCAGGCATATCATTTATTGCCCGAACTCACCGCGCTGGAAAATGTCTGCCTGTCCGCGCGCATCGCCCGCATCCCGGCGGTCACCGCAGAAAAGCGCGCTTGCGAACTGCTCGCGCGGGTTGGCCTTGGTGAACGGTTGGAACACAAGCCGTCCGAACTTTCCGGCGGCGAACAGCAGCGCGTGGCCATTGCCCGCGCGCTCATCAACGAACCGGAATTGTTGCTGGCCGACGAGCCGACCGGCAATCTGGATTCGCACACTGGCCAGGAAATCATCGAGCTGCTGAAACAATTGCGCGCGGAAAAACAGATGACGCTGGTCATCGCCACGCACGACGCAAAAGTTGCCGCCACCGCGCCACGCGTAATTGAGCTGGTGGACGGGCTGATTGCCGCGTAAATCAAAATTCAAAATTTACCGTTTAAAAAATTTCATGAGCCAAGAATACTGGGAAGCCCGTTATCAAACCGCCGACATGCCCTGGGAAAAGGGTGCGGCATCGCCGGGTTTGGTGGATTTTCTGGCGTCACATCCCGAGCTGCCGCGCGGCACGGTCTGCGTGCCCGGTTGCGGCACTGGCCATGATGTCCGTGAATTTGCCGCCGCCGGTTTTGAAACCCACGGGTTCGACATCGCGCCGAGCGGCATCCGGCTGGCGGAGGAAAAAACGAAACAAGCCGGTCTGGAAGCGACATTTCAGCTTGCCGATTTTTTGCGCGACGAGCCGCCGCAGAAATTTGACTGGCTGTTTGAACATACTTTGTTCTGCGCCATCCAACCCGGCGAGCGCGAAGAATACGTTCGCGCAGTGCTGCGTTGGTTGAAGCCCGACGGCAATTATCTGGCGGTGAATTATTTGATTCCCGACATTGACGGCCCGCCGTTCGGCACCACGCGGGCGGAGATTTTAAAACGGTTTTCGCCGCATTTCGATCTGCTGGCCGAATGGGTGCCGCGCTCGTATCCGAACCGGACCGACAAAGAACGGATGTTTTGCTGGCGGCGGAAAGCCGGTTGAAAAATGATTCAGGCGGATTAAACTCTGATATGCTCGAAGATCGTGACTACATGCGTCAGCCGGAATACCGCGACCCGGTGTTCCGCGTGCCGGGCTGGTCGTGGACGCTGATTTTGCTCATGGCCTATGCGGTGGTCTTTCTGGCCGAAATTCTCGTCTCGCCCGCGCCCCAGCGGCTGGTTCCCAACAACGCTTTCTGCAATGAATATCTGGCCTTGAGCAAGGAAGGCATCGAACGCGGCTTCGTCTGGCAACTGATTACCTACCAGTTTATGCACGCCGGGTTGCTGCATCTGTTTTTCAACGGCTGGGCGATTTACGCCTTCGGCCGCGAACTGGAAACGCTGCTCGGCGCCAAAAAATACCTCGCGCTGTTTTTTAGCAGTGGCGTCGTGGGCGGCGTTTTTCAGGTGCTGACTGCGCTGCTCTGGCCGCAATTGTTCGGTGGCTCGGTCGTCGGCGCGTCCGCTTGCGCGTTTGGTCTGGTTGCCGCCTTTGCGCTGATTTTTCCCGAGCGCGAATTGATGATTCTGATTTTCTTCGTGATTCCCGTGCGGTTGCGCGCTCGGACTTTGTTGATCATTTCCGCGGTGCTGGCCGTCGGGGGCGTGGTGTTTTCCGAATCCATTTTGGGCGGCAAGGTGGCGAACGCCGCGCATCTCGGCGGCATGGCGATGGGCTGGTTTTTTGTCCGCAAAATAATGCAGGGCGACTGGTCGCGTCTGACCGGAGCGTTGCGCCCGGCTCCGCAAAAAGAAATCCGCCGGCCTTCGCTGGAACCGGTTCCCAAAAAAAACGGCGGCGATTTTCTGGCGGACGAAGTGGATCCCATCCTCGACAAAATCTCCGCCCACGGCATCCAAAGCCTGACCGCCCGCGAACGTGAAATTTTGGAATCGGCGCACAAGAAAATGACCCGCTCCTGAAACCGCGATGTCCGCCGAAAAACTTCACGGCCGGGCCGTCCGCATGTTGGTGTTTTGCACGACGCTGTGGGCGCTTAGTTTCCCCGTCATGAAAGCCCTTTCGCTGGAGCAGCACCGGCTGTTGCCTGACACGGGCAGTTGGTTTTGCACCGCGCTCGGCGTCATGTATCGTTTCGGTGTGGCCGGGTTGGTGATGTTTTTGTTCAATATTCACGTGATTAAAACCATTTCACGGTTGGAAATAGAGCAGGGGATTGCACTCGCCTTTTTTGGCGTCGCCGGAATTCTTTTCCAGATGGATGGACTCGCCTACACGCTCGCGTCCACCTCGGCATTTCTCACGCAGGGCTACTGTGTGTTCATCCCGCTGTGGACGCTGGTGGTCAATCGACGCCGGCCGACACTGAAAATATTTTTAAGCACGCTGGTGGTGGTGGTGGGTGTGGCCGTGCTGGCGGATTTGAATTTTCATTCGTTCAAGCTGGGGCGTGGCGAATTGGAAACGCTCATCGCCTCGCTGATGTTCACCGGCCAGATTTTGCTGTTGGAGAATCCGCGCTACGCCGCGAACCGCACCGGCAATTTTTCCACCGTGATGTTTTTGACGATGACGCTGCTCTGTCTGCCGCTCGTCTGGGCGACCGCGCCCAGTGCCGCCGCCTGCCTGCGCGCTTACGCGTCGCCGACGGCGCTCGGCGACTTGGCGGTGCTCGTGGTCTTTTGCACCGTCTTCGCCTACACGCTGATGAACCGCTGGCAGCGGCACGTGGCGGCGACCGAGGCCGGCTTGATTTATTGCGTCGAACCGGTGGTCGCCAGCGTGCTTGCGCTGTTCCTGCCCGGCTGGCTGTCGCATTGGAGCGGATTTGATTACGCCAACGAAGAGCTCACGGCGCGCCTGTTGTTCGGCGGCGGGCTGATCACGGCGGCAAATATTCTGTTGCAATCATCGTGGCTGGAACCGCGGCGTATCCAAGTGTGACGGCAACATTTTTTCAGTTCCGCCTTTTTAATTTTTCATTTTTCATTTTTAATTAAGTTATGATTTTACGCTACTCGCGCCCCGACATGCGGGCGATTTGGACCGACGAAAACAAACTGAAAATCTGGCTGCAGATCGAACTGCTCGCCAGCGAAGCCCTCGTGAAAGAAGGCGTCGTGCCGGCGAAGGATTTCAAGAAAATCAAGGCCGGCTGCGACCATTGGTTCGCCGATTTGCCCGGCCTCGTCGCCCGGCAACGTGAGTTGGAAAAGGTTTTGAACCACGACGTCATCGGCTTCACCACCGCCGTGGCCGAGGCGATCAATGACAACGCCAGCCGCTGGTTTCATTTCGGCCTCACGAGCAGCGACGTGGGCGACACCTGCTACGCCGTGCAGATGATGCAGAGCGCGGACATTTTGATCGCCGACGTCAAGACGCTGCTGCCCGTCATCGCGCGCCGGGCAAAGGAACACAAGTTCACGCCGTGCATGGGTCGCAGCCACGGCATCCACGGCGAGCCGACCACCTTCGGTTTGAAAATGGCGCTGATGCACGATGAATTCACCCGCGCCCTGCGCCGCTTGGAAACCGTCCGCGAAGTTGTTTCCGTCGGCAAAATTTCCGGCGCGGTCGGCACCAGCGCGCATCTTTCGCCGCGTGTGGAAGCCTATGTCTGCAAAAAGCTGGGCGTGCAGCCCGCACCCATCGCCACGCAGGTCGTGCAGCGCGACATCCACGCGGAATTTCAACTCGCGATGGCGCTCGTCGGCGCGAGCATCGAACGCTGGGCGGTGGAGTTCCGCCATTTGCAGCGCACGGAAGTGCTCGAAGCCGAAGAGCCGTTCACCAAAGGCCAGAAAGGTTCCAGCGCCATGCCGCACAAGCGCAATCCCATCACCTGGGAACGGCTCACCGGCCTCGCCCGCGTGCTGCGCGGCAACGCGATGGCGTCGCTGGAAAATGTGGCGCTGTGGCACGAGCGCGACATTTCGCATTCGTCCGTCGAACGGATTATTTTTCCCGATTCTTGCACGCTGCTGGATTATATGTTTGGCCTGTTGACGCGATTGATGGACGGCATCGTCGTTTATCCTGCGAACATGAAAAAAAATCTCGGCCTCTCGCTGGGCATGTGGAATTCACAGACCATCCTGCTCGCGCTCATCAAAAAAGGTCTGACGCGCGAGGCTGCCTACAAGATTTGTCAGGACGCCGCGATGAAAACGTGGGAGGTCAAACACGCCGGCAGCGACGACGCAGATTTCGTGGAGCAGCTAAAATTGGATTCCACCGTGGCGAAACTTTTCAAGACTGGCGAACTGGAAAAACTGTGTTCGCTGGATTTCCACTTCAAAGAGGTCAACAACCGGTTCAAGAAATTGAAATTATAAACAAGGCTGGCGGGCGTTGATTTTCACCGCCGGACCAGCATTTTTTTTGAACAAAAATGACCGGGCGACTGAAACAACTGCTGTGGATTTTGCCGCTGGCCATCGCCGGTTTGGTGGCGGTGCTCGGCTGGTGGGGCAACGAGCTGCTGCGCGATACGATCCACAATGAATTGCGGGCGCAACTGACTGCGACCCTGAACGCCAACGTCACCGCGCTCGGCATCTGGAGCACCAATCAAACCCGACTCGCGATGTCGCTGGCCGAGGATCCAGCGCTGCGGACGGTGGCCACACGGATTTTGCAGGCACCGCTTCCGGCCGCCCGTCGTAACTTTCAACCGTCGCCGGATCTGGCGGCTTTCAACAGCGATTTCCGGCCCAAGCTGGCCGAACTGGGTTACGAGATCGCCGAATTGGTGAACCCGGATTTTCGCGTGGTGGCGAATTCAGCCCGCCCGCAATGGCCGGGCAACCAATTGGTTTCCGACGCACACACGAACAAGTTTGCCGATCTGTTTTTGTTTGGTGAACCAGTCATCATCACGCCGTTCAAGCCCGAGATGCTGATGCAGCGCCGTGGCGGCCGCAATGCCACCGGCCAATTTCGCACGAATGATTTGCGCCGGCTCAACCGGCCCGCGCTGGCCAACGGTGGCCGGCCGCGTCGTGGCGACGTCAGCTTGATGCAGGTGGCCGCGCCGGTGCGCGATTCGGCGAATAAAATCATCGGCGCGCTGGCGTTGATCATCAATCCCGACCAGGAATTTTCGCGCATCCTTTCCGTGGCTCATTTGGGCGCTTCCGGCGAAACTTACGCGTTCGACCAGACCGGCCTGCTGATTTCGCGCAGCCGGTTTGATTTGCAACTGAAGCAGCTCGGGCTGCTGGACTTTACCAACGTCAGCTCCGCACTGAATTTGCGTTTGCATGATCCCGGCGGCGATTTGACCAAAGGTTTTCAACCGACCAACGAACTGACCGCGCGGCCGTTGATCCGGCTGGTCTCCGATGCCGTGGATGGCGAGGACGAAGTGCTCCTGTTTCCGACGCGCGATTATCGCGGCATGTCGGTCGTCGGCGCTTCTTGCTGGCTGCCGGATTTCGGCTTCGGCGTGGCGACGCAAATGGATGCGGACGAGGCTTACCGGCCGTTGCGCGTGCTGCAGTTGATTTTTGTGGTGCTGGTGCTGTTTCTGCTCTTGTGCGCAACGGGACTGTTTGTTTTTACCTATGCGAATTTAAACTGGCGCCGGCGCTTGAGCGAAGCCGAATTGAAATTAAAACAGCTTGGGCAATACACGCTGGAGGAAAAAATCGGCGAAGGCGGCATGGGCGTGGTCTATCGCGCCCGCCACGCGCTGCTGCGCCGCGACACCGCCGTCAAACTGCTGCTGCCCGACCGCGCGGACGCGGCTTCCATCGCGCGGTTTGAAAAGGAAGTCTGCCTCACCTGCCAGCTCACGCATCCGAACACGATTCAAGTTTACGATTATGGCCACACGCCCGACGGCATTTTTTATTACGCGATGGAATTTCTGCGCGGCCTGAATCTTCATGATTTGGTCGCCCGCTTTGGGCCGCAGCCGGAGGGCCGCGTGGTTTATCTCCTCGCGCAAATCTGCGACTCATTGGCCGAGGCGCACGCGCTGGGGCTGATTCATCGCGACATCAAGCCGGCGAATATTTTTCTCTGCCACCGTGGTGGCGTGGCCGATTGCGTGAAGGTGCTGGATTTTGGATTGGTCCGCAAATTCCGCGACGACCGGCACGGTTTGGCGGAGGCGCAAGGCGACAACGTGATTGAAGGCACCCCGTGGTTCACGCCGCCCGAAGCCATCACCGGGGCCGCACCGCTGGATCCGCGCAGCGACCTCTATGCGCTCGGCGCGCTCGGCTACTTTTTGCTGACCGGCCACTATATTTTCGATGCTGACAGCATCGCCGAAATCCATGCGAAACAACTGAACAGCGCGCCCATTCCGCCGAGCCAGCGCACGCCCCAGCCGATCAGTTCCGCGCTGGAACAACTGCTTTTGCAATGTCTGGAAAAAAATGCGGCGGCGCGCCCGCAATCGGCGGATGAATTGCGCCGGCAACTGCTGGCCGGTCCGGCGGCGGGCGAATGGCCGGTCAGTGCGCGGGTGGCCTGGTGGGAGGCTTACGAACAACAGACCGTCCGCAGCGGCATCGCGCCGGCCACCGATGTATCCACGCCGATGGTGACGGTGCGGATTGATCTGGCGGACCGGATGGCCAAGGAATTGTGAGAGCTGCCGCACTGTTTTTCGGCGTTTTGTTTTGACGGTCAGAAGTGGTTATGGGAGGTTTGCCTATCATTGGTTAGGGTGTAAAAAGGGTTCCAATCGATGCAAATTGACTGCGACTAGACTGATCAGAAATTAAACCAAGGTGAAGCGATGCAAATTGTGATCCGAACATATTACGGAAAAGGCGCCAAAAAACTGTTTGATTTGCTGGAGCAGCGCCAAGGCGAGGTGCAAAGCCTCATGCGCCCCATTGAAGGTTTGGTCAGCTACACGCTGGCGCGCAATGGGGATGGCGGTTTTTCTGTGACGGTTTGTCAGGATGAACGTGGCATCGACCAAAGCGTCAAGACGGCGCGTGACTTCATCGCAAAACACGCCCCAGAAATGAACATTGCTGCCATGCACGTTTCCGAAGGCTCGGTCATCACCCACATCAATTAGGCGGTCGGTGCTGCGTGGAGCACCTGCTTGACTCCCTCAGTGAATGGGCGACGGTGGCGCGTTCAGGCAGCGCCCTGACCACGATGATTTTCGCGCTGAATGGCTACTTATCGTCCCGAAAAAGCTAAACTCCTCCAGGAAATTGACCGATTAAAAAGGTCACTTGAATTTTTCCATGGCCGCGCAACATCAAATTGAAGGTCGCTAATGATAAGCTTGGACGAACTCATCCACAGAGCGCAGGAAATGAAACCGCTGCCCGCCAGCGCCATCCGCCTCGCCGCGCTAGTCAGTTCCGAGGAAACGGACCTAGAAGACATTTGTGAAATCATTGCTTACGACCAGGCCCTGACCTTGGGGCTGCTTCGCGCGGCGAATTCCGCCGCCAGCGCGGGCGTGCTGCCCGTCACGCAGGTTCATGAAGCTGTGTTTCGACTTGGCGCACCACGCATCCTCTCACTGGCCTTGGGCGCAAACGCCAAAGGTCTTTTGAAGCAGGACGCAACCGCCTATGGTTTGAGTGAAGGCGCGCTCTGGCGACATTCGGTTGCCGCCGCAGCGGCCGCGGAGACCTTGTCTGAAATCGTGACGGAGGCGCTGCCCCCTGAAACATTTACCGCCGCGCTGCTCCATGACGTGGGCAAGCTTGTCATGAGCCGTTTTCTGAGCGCACGGGATATTGAATTGATTCATCGCGCCCAGACCGAAGGCGGACTGGATCCCCTCGCCGCAGAAATCGAAATACTCACGGTGCACCATGGCGAATTGGGCGGCATCATCGCCCAACACTGGAAACTGCCGGAGCGGATCGTCAAAGGCATTATTTATCATCACACGCCAGCCGATGGGAACGATCTGATTTGTGACGCCGTTTACGTGGCGAACATCGTGGCGAAATCGGTTGAAAAAGCTCCGCCCCCGGCCGACTTGGACGCCGAAGTGCTGTCCCGGTTGGGCCTGCCAAAATCCAAATTGCAACAACTGACGGACGCCACGCAGAGTCATTTTGAAAATGTGTGCGCCCGTTACAACACGGTTTGAATCACCGAGCCGGCCGGCGGGGCCGAGGCGGAAGATTTTTGTCGGCGGCGAATCGTTCCTTCATTAAACTGGCGTCATCATGTATTCACCCGCTGCCACTCGTTACGATTCGCCTGATTTTTACCGCCGCTGCGGCCGCTCCGGCGTCCGGCTGCCGCTGATTTCGCTCGGCCTCTGGCACAATTTCGGCGGGCAGGATTCCTACGAAAACGCCCGTGCCATCGCCTGCCGCGCCTTTGACCTGGGCATCACTTGTTTCGATTTGGCGAACAACTACGGGCCGCCGGCGGGTTCAGCGGAAGAGACCTTCGGTCGCATTCTGCGTGAAGACCTAGGCAAGTGGCGCGATGAACTGATCATCACCACCAAGGCGGGCTACGACATGTGGCCGGGGCCATACGGCGAATGGGGCTCGCGCAAATATCTTTTGTCGTCGCTCGACCAGTCGCTCAAACGGATGGGTTTGGAGTATGTGGATATTTTTTATTCGCATCGGCCCGACCCCGACACGCCGCTGGAGGAAACGATGGGTGCGCTCGCGCAGGCCGTCCGCAGCGGCAAGGCGCTTTACGCCGGCATCTCCAATTACCAACCCGCCGACACCGCGCGCGCGGCGAAAATTCTGCGCGAACTCGGCACGCCGTGCCTCATTCATCAGCCGCGTTACAGCATGTTGGACCGTTGGGTGGAACCGCAGTTGCTCGCCACGCTGGAGCAGGAAGGCATCGGCTGCACGGTGTTTTCGCCGCTGGCGAAGGGCGTTTTGACCAACCGCTATTTCAAGGGCATTCCCGCCGATTCCCGCGCCGGGCACGATCCGAGATTTCTGCGGCCAGAACACATCACGGACGCGATTTTGGCGAAGACCAGAAAACTCAATGACCTCGCTCAGTCGCGTGGCCAGACGCTGGCGCAGATGGCGCTGGCGTGGGTGCTGCGACACAAGGCCGTGACAAGCGCATTGATCGGCGCGAGCAAAGTGCAGCAGGTGGATGATTGCGTCGGCGCAACGCGGAACTTGAATTTTTCCGGCGAAGAACTGGCGCATATTGAGCAGATTCTGGCGTAGCTGCCAGAGTCGGTGATTTATCGGAATAGCGGTGGGTGTCAGCCACCGGACTCGGCGTCATAATCCAGCAGTCGGGCAAAGTAAAAACACCCGGCGGTGATGACGGTCGCCGTGCCGATGAAGCTGGAGTTGGTGATTGGTTCTCGCGAATCCTAACAAACACCGTCCGAATGAACAGAACGGACATCCGGTTAAACTGAATCTTGGATTTATTTTTGCATGGTTTCCCCATGCTGCATGTCTCCCGGATGTTCGCCATGATCAACACCGGCGGAAGATTCTTGGTGATGTTCAGGCCGGCTCCGGTCGTCGGCATGATCCCGGTGGTCGGCGAAAAGGCAACCGGTGGTGAACAAACTGATGGCGGTTAAGGTTATCAGGATGATTTTCATAAGGTGATCAGGTCAATGGCTGCTCGCCCGCCAAGTGAGGCGTTGGCACAGATACCATTCCCCATTTTGAAGGCGTTCACCATGGGGTGTTCACCCCAGCGAAGGCGGCCAGTCTTGGCAGACGGTCACCAACGTGACGCTGGACCCCACCTTGCCCAAGGCTGAAAAGCTGATACCTGAAACCTGAAATAAAACCAAGACTCCAAGACCGGATGCCGGAACGCAGCGGTCCGTCCCTTTCTTTACCGAATTTTACCGAATTTTACCGGCCGCCGGTTTTATCACACCGCCCATTCTTGACGCTCAATGATGAATTCCCCGGCAGGAATGCAAATCATAGGGTTTATTCACCGCCAAGACGACAAGGGGACAAAAGTGGAAAGCGGAAAATAATTTGAGCGGACTCACGTTCGCTGCCACGCAGCAGCCTTTCTTTACCAAGCGGAGCGGTCAATTGTCGTAAGTGGTTGATAGAGCATCCAAAACTTTACCATTTATTTACCAGAAATCACTGCTGTCCGGTTTAGAAACCAAGTAAACATTGGTGATTTTGCGGGTTGGGGGGTTGGGGTGGGAGTGGAAGCTGAGCAAGCGCCTGTGAAACGGGCATTTTCTCAAACAGAGTGAGGCTCAAAATCTGTAAAAT
>CAISEZ010000135.1 GCA_903884535.1 uncultured Verrucomicrobia subdivision 3 bacterium | reverse complement strand
CGATGGCGATGGTTTTGACCAACGTGACGTTGGCCGCTTTGACCATGGCGTCGCTGGCTTCCACGCTGCCGACGTAGCCCTTGGTTTCAATCATTCCTATTGCTTCGTTCATAATTTATTTTGGTTGATGGTTGAGAGTTGTAAGAAATTTTTAACCACGGATTAACACGGATAAACACGGATTTTCAAACCGCGAAATACGCAAAACACGCGAACAAAAATTTTCTTTCGCGTATTTCGCGTGGTTCGCGGTAAAGATGTTTTTGTTCGCTTTCATTTCAAAAGTTCCACCGGCGTGTGCGGTTCCAGATTGCACGCGTTTCCTTCGTCGGTGTCAATATGCACTTCCAATTTGAAAGCCGGATCCACGCGCACCAGCAACTGATCCAGCGTGATCGCGCACGGGCCGCCGATTTTTAATTTCATGTGGTCGCCGGCTTTGACGCCGTAAAATTCCGCATCGGTTGGGTGCATGTGGACGTGGCGCTTGGCGCGGATGACGCCTTGCGGCATTTCAAAAAACCCCGCCGGCCCCATCAACATGCAGCCGGGCGTATCCTTGATATCGCCGGAACTGCGCAACGGAATTTCAAAGCCCAACGCGACGGCGTCGGTGAAAGCGAGTTCGATTTGATTCAAATTCCGGCACGGGCCGAGAATTCTCAGATTGGAAATCACGCGGCTGCGCGGACCGATGAGCGTGACGGTTTCCTTCGCGGCAAATTGCCCGTCCATGTAAAGCCACTTGTGAACGGAGAGTTTCGCGCCCTTGCCAAAAAGAGTCTCCACCGCTTCCGGCGTGAGGTGGCAGTGCCGCGCGCTGACGTTGACGACGAGCGGACTTTGCCCGCTGGCGATGCGCGGCAAAGGCTTGCCAAGCTTGGAGTAAACCGCCTGGCGAACCATGTGTTCGACAACGGCGCGATGTGGTGCTGGTGCAGCTACAGCCATAAGATTTGACTGACTTTGACAGTTATTAGATTTAAGTCAACATTTATCTTGCAAATACTTCCAAAATCTATCATCTTCGTGCAAATCTAGTGCAAAAATCGGCAAACAACCCAATAGTCATCGTCATTGGCACTGGCTCAATCGGCCAAGCCATCGCTCGACGAGTTAGTGCTGGGAAGCATATTTTGCTGGCCGATTTGCGTCGTGAAAATGCCGAAGCAGCGGCAAAAATTTTGAGCGAGGCCGGATTTGAAATCAGCACGACGACCGTTGACATTACTTCGCGCGAATCAGTTCACGCGCTGGTCAAGCAAGCCATGGAGATTGGCGAAGTCACCGGCGTCATTCATGCCGCCGGAGTTTCGCCGACACAAGCATCGCCCGCGACGATTCTGAAAGTTGATTTGTATGGCACTGCGCTTGTCCTTGAAGAATTTGGCAACGTCATCGCGCGCGGCGGCGCGGGCGTCGTCATCGCCTCGCAGTCGGGACATCGTCTCGGCGCGCTGACGGCGGAAGAAAATAAATTGCTGGCGTTGACGCCCGTTGACGAATTGTTGGCGCTGCCGATGCTTCAGCCGGACACAATCACTGACCCGCTTCACGCTTATCAAATTTCAAAACGCGGAAATTCTTTGCGCGTGATGGCTGAGGCGATTCGTTGGGGCAAACGCGGTGCGCGGGTCAACACCATAAGTCCTGGCATAATCATGACGCCGCTCGCCAAAGATGAATTATCCGGTCCGCGCGGCGCGGGCTACCGGCACATGATTGAACTTTCCGCCGCCGGTCGCGTCGGCACGCCGGATGAAGTGGGAACCGTTGGCGCGCTTTTGATGGGCGCGGACGGCACATTTATTACTGGCAGTGATTTTCTCATGGATGGCGGAGTTACCGCTGCCTATTGGTTTGGAGAGCTTGCTCCAAAATAATTTTTAAATTTGAACCATGACCGCCGACGAACGCAAACACCGCATTGAAGCCTATCTTCAGCGCGTGGAATTCGCGTCGCTGGAAGAACTCTCCCAGCACGTCGAAGCGTCGGTTTCGACGGTTCGGCGGGATTTGTCGGTGCTCGAAGCGGCGGGCGAATTGCGCCGGACGCACGGCGGCGCGCGCATCGTCACACCGAAGACGGATGAATTTGCGTTCTCCGCGCGCGACACGCATCAGCTTTCGGAAAAAGAATTGATCGGCAAAGCGTGCGCGAATCTGATCGGCTCGAATCAAAGCGTGATTCTCGACGCCGGCACGACGGTCTATCATGTCGCGCGGCATCTCGAAGAAAAAGCGCCGCAGATCGTGACCAACTCGCTGCCAGTGGCGAACCTGTTCGCTTCGGCGAACAAGGTGGAAGTGATTTTGGCCGGCGGCGTGATTTATCCGCGCCTCGGCGTGCTGGTCGGGCCGATGACGGTCGAGGCGTTTTCCAAAATGCGCGCCGACGTGGCGATCATGAGCGCCGGCGGCATCACGCTCGAAGGCGTCACAAACTCGCACACGCTGCTGATTGACATCCAGCGCGCGATGCTGAAGGCCGCGCAGAAAATTATTTTCTGCCTCGACCATTCAAAGTTTGGCCGGCAATCGGTCTCGCCGTTGTGCGGACTCGACATGGTGGACACGATTGTCACCGATAACCGCGCGCCGCATGAACTGGTCGCGGCCTTGCGTGAACGTGGCGTGGAAGTGGTGGTTGCATCGCACGCGCACTCGAATGGAGAAGAAATATGAACCACGGATGGGCACGGATGAACACGGATAAAATCCAAAGTGAAAATCATCCGTGTTTATCTGT
>CAISEZ010000134.1 GCA_903884535.1 uncultured Verrucomicrobia subdivision 3 bacterium | reverse complement strand
TTAGCAAACCAGCGCCTTCAGCCACTCGGCCATCTCTCCGTTTGCCTGTTAATAAAGGCGATTGTCGCCATTTACCACCGCAAATCCTTAAATTGAATTGACAAGTTGCAACACTCGTGCAACAGTCAGTGCATGAATACTACCGCGTCACGAAAACTGAAACAAGGTGAAACTTGGCCGCGTAAAGTCACCGTTGGGCGCGTGATTGTTTCCGTCTATCGCCGCAAGACGCCGCTCGGCAACTTCGCCTACATGGTCGCCAACTACGCTGGCGAGAAACGCCGCTTTGACAGCCACGCGACGGAAGCCGAGGCGCTGGACGCCGCTGGCAAGCTGGCGCGGCAACTGTCCGCCCGCGACGTGATCGGCGCGAGCATGACCAAGGAGCAAAGCGTTGAATACGCCAACGCCGTCCAATCATTGCAACCGCTCGGCATCACGCTCTCCGCAGCCGTCGCTGCGATTGTCGAGGCCGTCAAGCTCACCGGCGACTTGCCGGGCGTAGCGGCGGCGGCGCGGTTTTACAAGGCCAGACACAAGACCATCACGCCCAAGCGCGTTGCCGAGGTCGTCGCCGAATTGCTCGCGCTGAAAAAGTCACGCGGCGGGGCGGAGCGATACGTTTCGGATTTGAGCTTCCGGCTGGACAAGTTCGCCGAAAAATTTCCGTGCAACATCAGCAGCGTTCAAACGTCAGACATTCAAGCGTGGCTGGACGGGCTGAAATTATCTTCGCAGAGCTACGCCAACAATCGCCGTGTGGCGCATTTGCTTTTTGAATTTGCGGTTGCTCGCGGTTATTGCTTGGACAATCCCGCCTTAAAGGTTGAACGCCCGAAAATCCGCAACGGTGAAGTGAAAATCTTCACGCCGGATGAAGCGCGCCGCTTGCTGGCGTCGGCCACGGAAGATTTTCTGCCGTGCCTTGCGGTTGGATTGTTCGCCGGACTTCGCAGCGCGGAGCTTGAACGGTTGGAATGGCAGGACATTGATTTGCAGCAGGGACATATCGTTGTCGGCGCGGACAAGGCCAAGACCGCCAGCCGCCGCATTGTGCCGGTTGCGGAGAATCTTGCCGAATGGTTGAAACCCTACGCAGAGCGCACGGGCGCAATCTGGCCGCATGGCCGGGATTGGTTTCACAAATGCCAGCTTGCGACTGCCCGCGCAACGGAAGTGAAGGCAGACCCGGACAGCGGTGTTGCCGCACAAAAGCCGGTGAAGTGGAAAGCGAACGGCTGCCGTCACTCTTTCGCCAGCTACTCTTTCGCCTTGTGTGCCGACGCCGGGCGTGTGGCAGGGTATTGTGGGAACTCGCCCAGCGTGATTCATCGGCACTACAAGCAACTTTGCACACCCGCTGACGCGCAGAAATTTTTCAACCTGAAACCGGCGCAATCCGTGAACGTCCTGCCGCTGGCCGCGACTGCAAACTGACGGAAACTACCACGGTGTCAGGGCGTCGGCTCTTGTGGTGTTGGTTGGAGCGGTTGCGCTGTTGGCCGTTGATCCCGGCTCGGCTTGCCCCTCACGCGCCGCGAACCGGGATTCGGCGTTTCGGTCAGAACTTGCCACGCTCTGAAAAGCCGTGAATGCGCCGCCGACAACTTTTGCAGGCTGTCCGGGTCTTTGCAGTTTTCCATCATCCGCTCGACGCGCTCGATTTGTAGAGCAAGACGTTCGCTTTGCGGTGTGGATAACCGGCCTTGGGCGGCTTCGGCTTCCAGCTTGGCCTTGCGCTGCCGTCTCGCCTGCCAGCTTTTCACGGCGTTTTCGCGGGCGTTCTCTTTGGTGAAGCGGAACGGTTGCGGGTAATTTTCGCGTGCGATGTTCATAAAGTTTTTCCGCCAATCGTTCGCGGAAATTCGCGGAATGGCTCGCGGAAGATTTTCCGTTCCGCCAAATCCCTAGGGGTTTTCGCGGACGGAAAGCGTTCACGATTTGAAATTGAGCAGTCCATTTTGTTCCGAAATGTTTTTCGCAAACTTGCCGTCCAGTTTCAACGCTTGGTAACACGCCGTCTTGCCCAAGCCGGTTTGCTCCATGAGTTGTTCAACAGCACCGTTCCGCGCCAGTTGCCGCTTGCCGCCTTCAAACAGCGTGTCCAAGTCGTCAAGGCTCACCGTGCGCCGTTTCTCGCCATCACCGTCAAAAGTTTTCCAGTCGAAATCTTGAACCGGCACAAATAAACCATTCCGCCGTTCCCACGCGGAGCGTTTGCCAAGTTCGCCGTCATTATTTTTGCAGCACGTCCACACGATGCGGCTGTCCGTCGTGTCATCGCTGGCCGCTTGCATGATGAAAACGGCGCGCGGCACGCTGCCAATGACGTAGCTGCCCGCCAGCAAATTGAGCAACGCCCGTCCGTTGGCGCGCTCCTCGGCTCGCGGTTTGCGCGTGTGCGCCACGATGCCCAAAGCCGGGGCGTCATCACCATTCGGCAACACGGCCAATAGTTCTTCAAATGCCTGCGCGTAGTCTTTTGCCTTGTCATCCCGCGCCAGCCGGTTGAACGGATCAAGAATGAAAACATCGGGCTGGAAATTTTCAATCTCGCGCCGGAGCAGTTCGCAGAAGGCCAGTTTATCAAAGGCGAAACCAAACGGCGGCGGTGAACACACGCGCACAAATTCATCGAGCGTGGCGCAATCCAAGTCCGCAAATTCATTTTTCAGACGCACGCGGCCATTCTCCGCTTGGACTATCATCGTCTTGAACTGGCGATGCACTTTGCAGCCAAACCAATCCGCACCCGTCGCGCCCGCGACTGCCAGTGCGACCGCGCCACGGCTTTTGCCGACACCAGGAGCGCCGCCGATGACAAACGGCGCGGCTCTTTGAATGTGATAATCGCCCACAAGTTTGAATCCTTCCGGCGGCGTGAACGCGGACAGTTGCGACGGCGTGAAAAATTCAATCATCGGTTTGGCGGGCTTTGTCTCCGTCACCGCGTCCGGCACGTCGCGGAGTTCGGGTGATTCAAGTAATGCGCTCATTGTGTCATCTCCATTGGTCTGAAATTCAAAAAGAAAACTGTCTGGCGGTTGCCATTGTCCCGCGTGCCGTCCGGCATCCTCACGAATTGGCACCGTGTCCACGTCGTGTGATCCGCGCCCAAGCTCACGGCGTAACAAAAAAACTTTTTAATCTTTTCTTCTGGCTGGCCGTGGACATAAAACCAGCCGTGAAGGGATTTGCCGCCACTGTGAACCGCGCAGACCAGCGGCGCATATCCGGCCAAGTGAATCAGCAACGCCGCGTGTTCGTCCGCCGTGCCGGTGTCAAATTCACAAATCAGAAAACGCCGGTTGCCGGTGTTGTCCAAAGTGTGCGCGCTCCATTCGCTTTCGCCGGGCTTGGGATTTTTCTTCCTGCCCGAAAGTGCGGACATAGGCGACGGCACGATTAACGCTAGTGCGGACATTTCACCGCGCCAATCGTCGCGCGGCTTGGTGTCGAAAACTGAATTGTCCTTGCCGCAACACAAAAGCGGGTTGCCGGGAAAAAGCCGGTCAATGATTTCTTCCGTGTGTTGCTCGTTGTCCTCAATTCTCACGCGGCTGGCTTCCCAAAGGTCAGCCAACCCGTCGCCGTCACGGATGATTGCGGCGCGTTGCTCGTCATTTAACTTCGGCCATTTGGCGACGGGTTGCACCGCTGGGGTATCACCACGCGGCTGCCACGCGCACGGCAACGCATTTTGCACGGCGTCTGTTATTTCTTTCCGGCTGACGTGACGCCCGCAATTTTGCACCCGGCTTTCGAGCAGGGCGACAATTTCCACTGCGGGTAAATGCGCGTGAAGCTGGCGGGCGACACGAAAAAGCCAAGGATGAACTCCTTCACCAGCACGCGGCGGAGCGGCCAGCAAATCGTGAACAAATTGTGGAATTTCCCGCGTCATAACGTCGTCACCTTTTCCGGCTGCGCACGGCGCTGCGTGAAATAATTTTCGTGAACCCATTGTGTTGCCTCGGCCACTGGCAGGCGAACGCAACGAGCTGACAATTTCAAATGCGGGCAACCGCGAGCCAGCCATGCGTCAATTGTTCGTTTGCTAACAGAAAATCGCGCTGCGAACTGGAATTTGCTTTCCGCCGTCCGGTCAATTTCCGACACGCTTTCGGTTTTCATTTGGAAAACTCCTTTGTGACTGCCGGTTGCCCGTGAAGCCATTTAAGAAAACTCGCCGTCCCCACCAACACAATTCCGCGCCGGCTGCCGCGTTTTCTCAAACGAATAAGTTTGAAATCCCCAGCCTCGCCATGCTGCAAAATTGTGGTTCTTGAAAGCCCGCTTAATAAACAGCGAGCCGAAGGTTTTGGCAAACGGAACGTCTCGCTGTCGCGTAGGGAAGTTACACCACTGACCGTCGGTGCTATGACGGGCGCGGTTGGAAGTTCGCCGCCGCGCGCATGGGCGTTTTTTATGGTTGTCTGTGACATACGCCACAAATAAACCACAATTGAATTCTTGGGTCGTCTCGCCAATGGCAGGCTGTCTTCGGCGAAATCTAAAAACCTCGTATCAATTTCTTGCCCGCCATCACCGCATCACTCCAAGCACCAGCGGAAGCATAATTCGGCAGCAAATCAAAATCACACTTAACTGGGAAAGCCTTTTGGTATGCAGCCACTTTTTTGTGGGCTTGTTGAAAATTCAATTTGGCTTTGCTGGACAACCGCCATGCAGCAAGCTGCTTGAGTTTGTGAATTTGCGCCGCCGCCCTTTTGCCGGTCGAAATCTTTCGAGGCTGAACTCCATCCGGGCGCAACTTTAACAAATTCAGCAAAAGCGTTTTTAACTCTCTGTCATCCACTTTAGCCCAATCAATTTGAATTATGAGGCGGGTGGGCGAATTAGGATTCGGTTTTTTATCGGGGGAAATTCGCCATAACCATTCTTCAGTATCCTCCATTTTCGCCAACTCTGCTCTGCTCAATACTCGGAAATTCATATTTTCAGAGAGCCACTTATTTGCAGTGTAGCGTCTCGCAGCTTCGTCCCAATTTTTCCCTGACAAAGCCATCCACGGCTTTGGAAATTCATTGCACAGCCAGCAAGCCGCCACAATATGAAAGAATTGAAAATCATCAGCCAAGTTTGTGCCGACAATTTTAGATGCCAAATGACGTTCCCCGAATTCGTTTGCTTTCATGCCGAAGATTCTTCGGCGATTTTTTGAAGTGAGTAATTGTTTGGCGCGTGCCAAGGCCACACTTTCCCGTGACTGCTCGTATAACAGAATCGAGTCCAAGTGATCGGGATTAACACCGCGAAAATCCCATTCGTGCGGGTCAAGATTGGTGGTGCTGGCCTGCTGTTTAATTAAACTTGCGTTGGTAACGCTCACGCCAGCCATTATCGCCGACAAACGCCGATGACGCAAATTGCTTGCATCACCCTGCCGCCGAGTGCATAACGGGAGCGTCTGAAAAACAAAAAACGATACTGAAATAAACAACCATCATTTTGCGTAGCTTTGCTACGGGGTCAGCTAGAAAACCGCGAATTTTCATTCACAAGACCCGTCAGGCACGCGCCCATTGGCGCGGCTTGGCGTGCTTCTTGTGAAGGCGCTTCGCGGTGCCTCTAGCTGGGGTGCGTCAGGTTCGCGCCTTTTTATTTCCATGTGGTGCTGGCTCAAAATTGGAACACAAACTTATGAAAACATTGAAACCGCTGTCGGCAATCACCGCATTGGGATTTTTCATTTTTACGGCTCACGGAGCCGGTTCTTTCAATGTCCCTGGCACGTCCTGCCCTTGGTTGGCCGGAATGCCAAATGGTTCCACTGGCGGTGGCGGTGATACTGCTCCAGCCGAATCACCGGTGAATGCTGCCGGTATTCAGGTCAGTGCGGGTGCGGTATTCACATTCTCTGCAAGCGGTGGAGCGTTCAATTACCCTTGCTGCGGTTCGATAGGCCCAGAGGGAGATACGAACAACATTTACCAAGTATCTCCGATGAACGGCATGGCGACTATTACCGCACCAACAGTGGCTCTGTTGGGCGTTTTCCTCGACGACAATGTTCCAAGCGGATTCTCACCGCCTCCGGGTTTGGATTTTAGCACGGCAGCGGCGCGCGATTTTCTCACGTTGCAGCCGTCGTTGCGTCAGCCGTTTTTCATTGGAGATGGCCTTACCTCCGGTGGTGTCACGCAACAATTCGTGGCACCTGCGGGCGCTACGAGGTTCTTTTTGGGGATAATGGACAATGTCTGCTATGACAATTCTGGGAGCTTTAGTGTAACGGTGACTAACGATAATTTTTGCTCGCCACATCGTGCTACCGCATTGGCAGCGCTTGCGAGCGGTGTATTCGTGGGGGCGTCTTTACTTGATCTGGGTTGCGGTTATACAAATTCCCCATCGGTTAGGATAATCGGCGGTGGGGGTTCTGGGGCGGGGGCAACAGCAGAGGTATTGAATGGCCATGTTGTGAGCATCAACGTCACAAATGGAGGCTGTTGTTACACCAATCTGCCAAAGATTTTAATCGAATCGCCACCGTTCGTGCCAACCGTGGGCATCGCCGTGAGCAAAGTAAAGGTCACGCAAAATGTGCGGGTCAACCATAATTACATTCTTGAGGCTTCTTACGACTTGCAAAATTGGACTGCAACCAGCTTGCAATTTACCGCCGAGTCCGAAAGTATCGTGAGCGAATTTGACGTGGATGCAGTCGGGCGTTATTTCAGGCTCCGAGAAGTTCCATAGGCAACGCCAGCGTGTTTTGCGCAGGCCACGCACAACCGCACCGCCGTGTCCGTCGGATTCACGCTGCCGCGAATTGCAACGCCGCCAACGGTTCAACCTCGCGCTCAATCGTCCGCGCCTTCTCGTAACGCACCAAGCGCAAATCGTAGTCGGCCTGCAAACCCGTCCACAGTTCCGCCGTCGTGCCAAAGAAGCGCGCCAGTCGCAACGCCGTGTCCGCCGTGATGCCGCGCTTCTCCAAGACAATCTCGTTGATCCGGCGCGGCGGCACGCCCAAAGCCCGCGCCAGCGCGTTTTGCGAAAGGCCGTGCGGCGTCATAAACTCCTCGCGGAGAATTTCGCCCGGATGAATCGGTTCAAGTTTGTTCGCTTTCATAATCAGTGATAGTCCACAATTTCCACGTCCAGCGCATCTTCGCCCTGCCAGCGGAAGCACACGCGCCACTGGTCATTGATACGGATGCTGTGCTGGCCTTTGCGGTCGTCTTTCAACGCTTCTAATCGGTTGCCATACGGCACGCGCAAATCATTCAGGCTGCGCGCCTGATGCAGCACCAGCAATTTCCGCCGCGCCACGCGCTGAATCTGCGTCGGCAACCGCCGGGAAGATTCATCGTTGAACAGCTTTTCAGTTTCGTGGCAGGCAAAGCCGCGTATCATCTGCGACAACTATAACGCTCGGCGTCATGCCTTGTCAAGAATTGGCTTCGGTGGAAGGCGGGACTCCGGTGCGAATGGCTGGCGTGATTTTACCCCTCCACCCGGCACCCGGCGGGGACGGGTCGCCCCGGCGAAAAAAGGATTCTTTGAACTAAAAAACCTCCCCCGGATGCCCGCCAAAATGCCCGCCGAAAAGTAACCCAAAAAGGTTGCAACAGATTGCAACACCGGAATTGCACGACGGCGCACTATTAACGCTAAAGTGTAAAACCATTGTCAATGCTATGTTTAGTCAATGTTCGCGCGGGGATAGTTGAAGTTCGTGCAACGTCGTGAAGTGGAAATTTTGGATTAGCAAACCAGCGCCTTCAGCCACTCGGCCATCTCTCCGCAAATGATCAAGAACGTCCGTCTGCGAACCTCGCCGCAACCAGTTGGCAATTTGTTACCGGTTTCTCAAGCTGTTTGCTCAAATGAGGGCAACCGCTTCA
>CAISEZ010000133.1 GCA_903884535.1 uncultured Verrucomicrobia subdivision 3 bacterium | reverse complement strand
GTCGCACTCGGCGTTGATGATTTTGTAAAGCCGCTCGAGTTCGGCAATGGCGTCGCGCGCGAGCGCGGGACGGTCGAGCGCTTGCTTCCAGCCGAGTAATAATTTTCCAAACTGCGTGCCCCAATCGCCGATGTGGTTGTCACTGATGACGCGATGACCGAGCAGGCGGAGCGTGCGCTGGAGCGCATCGCCGATGCCGGTGGAACGGATGTGGCCGACGTGCATTGGCTTGGCGACATTGGGCGAACTGAAATCAATGACGACCGTTTTTGGCGAAGAGGCTTGGACGAAAAACAAATGCTCGCCGCGCGCGGCCGCTTCGAGCGTTTGCTTCAGCGCGGAATTTTTCAGTCGGAAATTCAGGAAGCCCGCGCCGGCGATTTCCACTTTTTCGCAAATGTCGGAAACGTCGAGCTTGGCCAGCGTGTCGGTGGCGAGTTGGCGCGGATTCAGCTTCCGCACCTTGGCGAGCGACATCAACGCGTTGGACTGGTAGTCGCCAAATTTCGGATCGCACGGCCGGACGAGAACAGCGGAAACATCGGCATCCGGCAAGACCGCGCGGACGGCGGCTTGCAGCTTCAATTCAATTTGTTTGTGCGGTAACACGCCGGAAATTTAACCACGGATGGACGCGGATGAACACGGATAATTTTCCGGCAGAAAAAATTAGCGGCTCGACAGAGACTCGCACCACCAACCCAAATTACTTTTTCCCGTGTTCACGAATGACGGCGAGCATGGCGTCGGCGTCCGGCGATTTTTCGAGGGCTTCGCGAAAATCGGCCTTGTTCAAAAGTTTGGCGATGTTGGCGAGCGTGTGGAGATGTTTCTGAAACTGACCTTGCGGGACGAGAAAGAGCATGACGAGCTTGACGGGCTGATTATCGAGCGCGTCGAAATTCACGCCGGCGCGGGAGCGGCCGAGGGCGCCGACGACTTCGTAAATCAAATCCGTCGAGGCGTGCGGGATGCCGATGCCGAAGCCGATGCCGGTGGACATGGAGGTTTCGCGCTTCTTGACGGCGGCGGTCACGGCGTCGCGGTCGCCGGGTTGGATTTTGCCGGTGGCCACAAGATTGCCAATCAGTTCATCAATCGCTTCCCAGCGGTTTGCTGCTTTCAGTTCGGGGACGATCTGCTCGCGTCCTAAGATGTCGGCCAAATCCATAGCGACATGAAGCATGAAGCGAAACGACCGGACAATTCAAGACTGAATTGATAACAATTTTGTGTCGGGTCAAAGCACACGCTGCAGCCAGTGGAAAATCATGCCGGTGCTTTCCGACCACCAGCCCAACGAATTCAACAGTCCCACCTTCGCCGTCAGCAGCGGAATGCCAAACAACAGCACGCAGACATTGCCGAGGAAAATGACGACGGCGGAAAACAAATAGCCCTGGCTCGTGATGTCGGATTGCTGCGTCTGCAGCACGTGGAATGTCAGCGTAAGGTGAAACGCATACGCCGCGCCGACGCAGAGATGAAACCACACGAGGTAGTGATGCCAGTTCCAAATCAGATTGCCCAAGGCGAAAATGCCGACGACCAACACGACGTAAAGCGGAAAGAAATACGGCGCGAGCGCGATGAGAAAATTCGTTTTTGAAATCAGGACGTGGCCGCCTTTGGAACTCACCTTCATTTTTTTGACCTGGCCGCCGAACAGCCACGTCCACAGTGCGTGCGTGAATTCGTGGCCGAGCACATAAAGCCACATTGGTTTCGGCAGCAGCAGGAAAATTACGATCCAACATGCTGCACCGGCAAGAAAAGGAACCCACGTCGTGTCCGCGCTGCCGCACGCGTGCAGCACCAGCCACAGGGCGCGCGCCGCGCCGCCGCAAATCGGCAGCAGGAAAATCGCGAGGATGAGTTTAATCCACTTCGGCACCACGGAAATTTAGCCACAGAGTCGCCGAGAACACAGAGGAAAAATTCCAAACTCTGCGAACTCTGTGTCTCTGTGGCAAAAACTTTGAACTTTAAACTTTGAGCTTTGGACTTAAAATCCGCGCATGACAAAAGATGAAGCGTTGCAGATTTTCCGCGATTCGGGCGCGTTGCTCGAAGGCCATTTCGTTTTGCGCAGCGGATTGCACAGCCGCCAGTTTTTCCAATGCGCGCTGGCGCTCCAGCAGATGCCCGTCGTCGAAAAACTCGGCGCGGCGCTGGCGGCCAGATTAAAACCGCTCGGCGCGGTGACCGTGGTTTCGCCGGCGATGGGCGGACTGGTCATCGGCCAAGAAGTGGCGCGGCAACTGGGCTTGCGTTTTATTTTTGTCGAAAAAGAGGAAGGCAAACTGGTTTTGCGCCGCGGCTTCAAGATTGCGGCCGGTGAAAAAATCCTCGTGGTCGAGGATGTCGTGACCAAGGGCGGACGCGTGCAGGAGACTTTAGATATCGTCCGCGCGCATGGCGGCCAGACCGTCGGTGTGGCGATGGTGGTGGACCGTTCCAACGGCGCGGTGCATTTTGGAATTCCTTTTGAAAGTTTGATTTCACTCCAAGTGGAGACGTTCGATCCAAACAATCTGCCGCCGGACCTCGCCAAAACTCCGGCTGTGAAACCGGGGAGCAAATAGCGCGAATCACCAGACGGGTATTTGATTTGGAGTGGAAAATAGGAAATTGGTTTTGGAAACGGCTCGCGGGGACGCTCTCCCCACCAAACCCCAACTGCGCCACGCAAGCTGCGCCATCCGCCCAGCAACTGTGCCACGGTGCCACTGATGGCACAGTTTTCCGCTCGCCTGTTTTGGCTTAAATCGCCGCATTCCCCTTTGTTTCCAACATAATTCAAAATTTCCGCCGGGCGGCATCATTATTGCACTAGAACTGGGAGCAGTTAATCCAATTCAACCCAAATTTTAAAAATTTATGGCAAAAGTATTAGGCATTGATTTAGGCACCACCAACTCCTGCATGGCCGTCATGGACAGCGGCGAACCGTTGGTGCTCGAAAATTCCGAAGGCAAACGCACGACGCCGTCGGTCGTGGCGTTCACAAAATCCGGCGAGCGCGTAGTCGGTGATGCCGCCAAGCGCCAGGCTGTGACCAATTCGCGCAACACGATTTATTCCATCAAGCGTTTCATGGGCCGCAAATTTGATGAAGTCGGCGAAGAGATCAAGCGCATGCCTTACAAAGTGGTGAAGGCATCGAATGGCGATTGCGCCGTGGAAGTGGAAGTGGACGGCAAGGCCAAGCAATATTCGCCGCAGGAAATTTCCGCGATGATTCTTTTCAAGCTCAAAGCCGACGCCGAAACGCGGCTCGGCGAAAAAATCACGCAGGCGGTCATCACCGTGCCGGCGTATTTCAACGACTCACAGCGCCAAGCTACGAAAGACGCGGGCAAGATTGCCGGTCTCGAAGTGCTGCGCATCATCAACGAGCCGACGGCGGCCTCGCTCGCTTACGGTCTCGACAAAAAGAAAGATGAGAAGATCGCCGTTTACGATTTGGGCGGCGGCACATTTGATATTTCCGTGCTGGAAATCGGCGACGGCGTGTTTGAAGTGAAGGCCACCAACGGCGACACGCACCTCGGCGGCGACGACTGGGACAATGTGCTCATGGATTGGATTCTCGATGAATTCAAACGCGAGTATAACATGGACCTCCGCAAGCAGCCCGACGCGCTCCAGCGCATCAAGGAAGAAGCGGAAAAAGCCAAGATCGCGCTCTCCAGCGCGCAGACTTACGACATCAATTTGCCGTTCATCACAGCGGACGCGACCGGGCCGAAGCACATCCAGAAAAATTTGACGCGCGCCAAGATGGAGCAGCTCACGGACAAATTGTTCGAGCGCACCATCGGGCCGGTGAAGGCGTGCTTGAAGGACGCGGGCATTGACGCCGCGAAGATTGACGAACTCGTGCTCGTCGGCGGCATGACGCGCATGCCGCGCGTGGTTGAAACCGCGCACAAGCTGGTCAACAAACCGCCGCATCAGGGCGTGAATCCCGACGAAGTCGTCGCCATCGGCGCGGGCATCCAGGGCGGCGTGCTCAAGGGCGAAGTCAAAGACGTGCTCCTGCTCGACGTGACGCCGTTGTCGCTCGGCATCGAAACGCTCGGTGGCGTGTTCACGAAATTAATCGAACGCAACACCACGATTCCCGCGCGCAAATCGGAAATTTTCTCGACCGCGTCGGACAGCCAGCCGGGTGTGGAAATCCACGTGCTCCAGGGCGAACGCCAGTTCTCCAAGGACAACAAGACGATTGGCCGGTTCAATCTCGCGGACATTCCGCCCGCACCGCGCGGCGTGCCGCAGATCGAAGTGACCTTCGACATTGATGCCAACGGCATTTTGCACGTCGGCGCGAAGGACCTCGGCACCGGCAAGGAACAGAAGATCACCATCACGGCCAGCAGCGGTCTCTCGAAGGACGAAGTCGAGAAGATGCGCAAGGACGCCGAGCTGCACGCCGACGAGGACAAGGCCAAGAAGGAAGAGATCGAGACGCGCAACGAAGTGGACAACGCCGTCTATCGCACCGAGAAACTGGTCAAGGACAACGCCGACAAGATTTCGGCGGACGACAAGACCAAGCTCGAAACCGCGATCGCCGCCGCGAAGGAAGCGCTCAAGGGCAGCGACACCGCCGCCATCAAGTCGGCCGGCGAGAAGCTGAACGAAGCGGCGCAGGCGATTGGCGCGGAACTTTACAAGGCCGCCGCCGCGAAGGCGCAGGCTGACAAAGCCGGTGCTGGTGGCCAGCCCGGCGGCGAAGCTCCGAAGTCCGAGGAGATGAAAAAGGACGACGGCGTGATTGACGCGGAAGTGGTCGACGAAAAGAAGTAACGCATAACGAAG
>CAISEZ010000132.1 GCA_903884535.1 uncultured Verrucomicrobia subdivision 3 bacterium | reverse complement strand
CGATTCACGATCAGGTCGCCGCGGCCGAATTTCTGCCAGGTTTCCATGAGATAAAAGCTGAAGTAGATGTTTCAGATTTCCAACAACGCCGTGATCATGAACGGCGCGGTCTGCCAGTTGGTGGTGAACTTTCCCTCGAATCACTACAGTTGGTGTTTCGCCGTGTAACTTGGTTAGCCAATAAAGCCATGAATGTCACCTTTGAAGTTCAACAAGATGGGCAAAAGTCTCGGTTGTTCCGGTTTGCCGAAGCCGAAATCACCATCGGCTTTTCCGCCCGTTGCAACCTTGCGTTGGAACCCTTCGCCGACCCCGCCGCCGAACTGGCGCTGGTCACCCAATCCGAACCGTGCCTGCTGAAGGTTAAATCCGGCCCCGGAACCTTCAGTCTCAACGGCACTGCCTGTGTGGCCGACATGCCGATCAAATCCGGCGACGTGATCACGAGCAAGGCTTACCGCATCGCCGTCCGCAATTTGCCCGAACCGGCGGTGGCGGCTACACCGGCTCCGGCTGAAGTCAAGGTGGTGCCGGCGGTTCCGACTGAAATAGTGGCGGCAACCGATGCGGAAAAAAAACCGCTGGAAACCGAGGATGAGGAGTTGACCCGCGTCGCCATTGCCTCGGCCATCAAGGTGCCGGAGGTCAAAGAGACAAAAACGACACCGCCAGTTACGCCGCCGCCCAAAAAGGCCGGACTGTCCTATCTTTATTTATTCTTTGCGCCGGTGCAGGAATACTTGTCCGATGACGATGTCGCGGAAGTTTTGATCAACGGCCCGAAGCAAATTTATATCGAGCGCAAAGGCAAGCTGGCTTTGACGCCGGCGAAATTTGCCAACGACCAGGCATTGCAGGCGGCGGTGATGAATGTGGCGCGCAGTGTCGGCCGCTTTTTTGACAAGGAAAATCCCCGGCTGGACGCACGTCTCCCGGACGGCTCACGCGTGCATGCGGTGATGCCGCCGCTCACGCGGGTCGGCACCATTGTGGCCATCCGCAAATTCCGCCGGGAAAAAATGACCATTCAGCATTTGATTGATTTTGGCAGCATCACCAAGGAAGGCGCACACTTGTTGGACGTCATCGTCAAGTTGGGAAGAAATTTGATTGTTTCCGGCGCCACTTCGTCAGGAAAAACTTCCGTGTTGAATGTGTTGAGCGGCTTGATTCCTGACCATGACCGCATTCTGGTGTTGGAAGATGCAAGCGAACTTCAGTTGCAGCAGGAGCACAAGGTCTGTTTTGAAACGCGCAAGGCGGATGAATACGGCAAGGGCGAAGTCACGATTCGCGACCTGCTGCATTCGGCATTGCGCCTGCGTCCCGACCGCGTGGTCGTCGGCGAAATCCGCGGCGGCGAGGCGCTGGATTTGCTGCAGGCCATGAACACCGGCCATGAAGGCAGCATGTCCACCATCCATGCCAACAACGCCCGCGATAGTCTGCTCCGCATGGAGACCTGCGCGCTGTTGAGCGGTATTGAAATACCGCTGTCGGCGTTGCGCGAGCAGGTGGCCTCGGCGATTCATATTGTGCTGCAAACGGCCCGACTCCATGACGGCACCCGCAAAATCACGACCATCACCGAAGTGTTGCCGTTGAAAGACCGGGAATACCAGTTGCAAGACCTCTATGTTTTCAAGCATGAAGGTATGTCGCCCGAAGGTAAAATCAATGGCCGCCATGTTTTCACGGAGAACCGGCCGACCTTCATGGATGCCGCCCGGCAACACGGGTTGGATATAGACAGTCTCTACGCGAAATAATCTTCGATTCTCCCAGGTTTGAATCGCAATTAGGCCTGCCATGAGTATTGACAAAGATTTGAAGCGGGAGGTTCGCCTGGAAACTGGCATGCGGTTTGGCCGGAATACTCCGACTATCGCAGAGGTTAAAGAGTCTGTCCGGCAGGTTCTGGAATCCAAGCTGAAGCACAAGCGGCAGTCACTGGATGGCGAGATCAAGGAGGCCGTCATCAACGGTATTGTGGATGACCTGCTTGGCCTTGGTCCGCTGGAGCCATTCTTGGCCGACAACACCATCACGGAAATCATGATCAACGGCCCGGATCGGATTTACGTCGAACGCAAAGGCCGGAAGACTCTATCCACTGTCCAGTTTGACGATGAAGGACACCTCCGCACCACGCTGGACAAGATGCTGATGCTGGCGGGACGCCGGCTGGACGAAAGTTCGCCGCATGTGGATTTTTCTCTGAAGGACGGCTCGCGCATCAACGCCATCATTTCGCCGCTGGCCGTGGACGGCTCAAGCATTACCATTCGGAAATTTCTGGATACCTTGAAGTCGCTGGACGACTTGATTGCGCTGAAAACCATCAATGAACAGATGGCGGATTTTTTACAGGCGGCCATCAAGGCGAAATTGAACATCATGTTTTCGGGCGCGACTGGTGCCGGCAAGACCGCCACGCTGAATGTGCTCTCCCATGAAATCGCCCCGGACGAACGCATTGTCACCATTGAGGATGCCTTGGAGTTGAAGTTGAGCCAAAACCACGTCGTGCGGTTGTTGACTCGCGGCAACAATATCGAAGGCAAGGGCGCCATCAGCGTCCGCCAGCTTTTCAGCAACACGCTGCGGATGCGGCCGACGCGGATCATTCTTGGCGAAATCCGCGGCGAAGAGGCGATGGATTTTTTGCAGGCGGTCAACAGCGGCCACGACGGCACGCTAGCCGTGCTGCACGCTTCCACGCCGACCGACGTGATTGGCCGGCTGGAAACGATGGCGATGTATGCCGGCCTGAATATTCCGTCCTCGGAAATTCGCCGGCAAATCGCCTCCGGCCTGTCGCTCATCATCCAGCACGAGCAGCTCGTGGACGGTTCTCGCAAGATCACTTACATCACCGAAGTGAGCGGCATCCAGGACGGGCAGGTGGTGCTCAACGATATTTTCCGCTATGAAATTACCGGGCACGCGGCGAACGGTGCGGTGACCGGCGAATTCAAATTGGTCAACCAGCCGGCGAATCTGGCGCGTTTTCAAAACCGTGGCATTCGGGTGGAAGACATTTTTCACTGCTGACTCACCGGGTTGAAGGGTGAAGTGTAAAAAAGGTTGCCTGCGGGTTTTGGCCTGGCCGCAAGGTAAGGCATGAATAATCAAACTCGACACATCCCAACCGCGGCAACTTTTCATAGCCGCGCACAATGCTTAACTTTCCAGAATGGCCGTGGCCGCCGCGTAATTTTCCGTGTGAGTCAGACTGACGTGCAGGCTTTGTGCGCCCCGTGCCGCGAATAATTCGAGTCCCTTGCCGTGCAGTATCACGAACGGTTCGCCGGATTCCTTCCGGCGAATTTCCATGTCCTGCCAGCTCAGCGCCGCGCCGATGCCGGTGCCGAACGCTTTGGAGATGGCCTCCTTCGCCGCGAAGCGCGCCGCGAGAAATGGCGCGGGCTTCCGGTGCTGGAGACAATACGCAATTTCATCCGGCAACAGAATCCGGTTCACAAACCGTTCCCCGAATTTTTCAAACGAAGACGCGATGCGCGCCACTTCGATGAGGTCAATGCCGGTGCCGAGGATCATGCGGAATAATTTTTCATCAGCGCCAGCATTTCTTTGACGGCGGCAGTCAAGCCAACCGTTACGGCGCGGCTGATAATACTGTGGCCGATGTTTAATTCCACTAAATGCGGCACGCGCAAAAGGGCGGGCAGATTTTCACAATTCAAGCCGTGCCCGGCGTTCACTTGCAGACCGAGCGAATGGGCCAGCTTTACGCCGGCAATCAGTCGTTCCAATTCGCATTCCGCTTTCCACTTTCCGCTTTCCGCTTTGGAAAATTCTTCCGCAAATTTTCCGGTGTGCAATTCGATGAACTGGCTGCCGGTGCGCGCGCTGGCGGCAATCTGCGCCTCATCCGGCGCGATGAACAAACTCACCGCGATGCCGGCGTCATTCATTTTTTTGCGCGTTTCGGTCAAGGCGGTTTCGGCGGCGACCACGTCCAGTCCGCCTTCCGTCGTCACTTCGAGCCGACGTTCCGGCACGAGGCAGACGATCTCGGGTTTCAATTTGAATGCGATGGCCACGATCTCCGGAACATTGGCCATTTCCAGATTCAGCCGCGTGGTGATTTTTTCGCGCAACGCCCAGACATCGCGATCCTGAATGTGTCGCCGGTCTTCGCGCAGATGTGCGGTGATGCCGTGCGCGCCGGCCGCTTCGGCGGCCAGCGCCGCCGCGACCGGATCTGGTTCGCCCGTGCTGCCACCGCGATACCGCGCCTCGCGCAGCGTGGCGACGTGGTCAATATTGACGCCAAGTTTGAGCATTAAAATTTAGTGTGCGGGTGCCGGCGCGGGCAAAGCGCCGGGAGGTTTGGGCTGCGGATGTTTCATTCTCGGCCCGCGGGTCGGTTGTTTCAAATCAAAGCCAGGGAAATTATTTGCCTCCAGCCAGCTCGCCAGCGCGAAAAATTCGAAGGCCGTCAGCCCGCCGGGCGCCTGGCGCGTGAACGACATTTCCGCCGGTCCGGTCTGCTTGATTTCGGTGACGGTGTTGCCAAATTTTGGAGTGATCAGGTTGACCCATTTGCCGGCGGCCGATTCGGCATCGAGCTGTTTGCGTGACGTCAGCATCAGGCTCAACTGGGCGAGGTGCAGCACTTGCGGCATCCGTTCGGCCGTGATTTCCCAGTGGTAAAATACCAGGTTTTTATCCGCGAGCCGGTTCAACAATTCCGCCGGCAGGGGCGCAAATCCCGGCGTGTTCGGAAAAGCGCCGGCCAGCAAAAATTGTCCCGCGCGTTCCGTCTTCGCTTCCAGAAACGGCGCGACAAATGGCGCGCCTTGCAAATCCGCCTCGCGGTTCGTCAGCGTCAGTGTCAGCGGCATCAGGAACGGATTCGTCGCGCCCGGTTCAAACTGCGGTTTCAAACGCGCGTAAGCCTGCTGCAGCGCGTTCGACGCGCTGGGCACCGGCAGCGCCGCGAAGGTTTGATACGGCACCTGCGGCAGTCCCCAGACGAACAGTTGGTTCGGCACCGGCGAAATCTGGTAAGCCTGCGCCCATGGCCGCTGCTGCCACCACGAGGCAAAACCGCGCACGGCCGTCAGGCTGACGAACGGCTGGCGCAGCGAATTCGTCGGCACGCGCCATGGTTCCAGCGCCAGCGAAAGATTTTCCGGAAATAAAAGTTTTCCATCAAAATGCAGGTTGGCATCCGCTGCCGTGACAGTGAACTGCGTTTCCGGCAGATCGAATGTTTTAACTTGCGGCCACCACTGCGCCAGCCGCGACCAGTTCAAATCCACGGCGAGCCAGCCGACCGGCGGGACGGAAATTTTTTGCGCGAGCCGGTCGCCGAGCTGTGGCGCGGCCGGGCCGTCGTCAATCACCAGCCAGCCGCCGGCATTTTTGAACGTGGCCCCGGGAAGAAACGGCTGCAAGTTCGCACGCCACAATTGTGCCTGTCCGTCGGCCAGGTGGACGGCCAGCGCCACTTCCGGTTTGCCGTTCGCGGCCATACGGGCTTCCAAAAACCATTCCGCCTGCTGCAAATCATCCAGCAGCGGCCGCAGCTTCGCCGGGCCGTCCGCCACGTTGACACCGGTGTTTTTCTGCAACCAGCCGGCAAGCCAGACGGACAATTTGCCCGCCGTCTGCGCCCGCAGCGCCAGCGCCTCGGCGGAACAAAATTCATTTGTGAATGCCGCCGCATTGGCGTCGGCGGAAATTTTTTGCGCGCCGGCAAAATGAATTTGCGCCAGCAGATCCGGCTGCGGCAGGGCCGCGTTCGCGGCACCGCCGAGTGTCAGGGACAAAATAATGACCAGCAATTTTTTCATCGGGTGCATTTCTGTGCCAAAATCAAGGCGACTTGGCAAATCCAATCATTATTCAATTGCCCCGCACCAAAGACTTTGTTTTCTATTTGCGTGCGTTCGTTCCGCTTATTTTTGAAATTCTGGCTGCCGCCGCTGTTGTGGATGGGGCTCATTTTCACGGCGTCCAGCGACTCGCAATCCTACGATCATTCGTCGCGTTTTTTTGAACCGCTGCTGCGGTGGTTGTTTCCCCAAATGTCGCCGGCCCACGTCGCCGAGCTGCATCATGTTTTCCGCAAATGCTGCCACCTCGCCGAATATGCCGTGCTCGCGCTGCTGGTCTGGCGGGCGCTGCATCGGCAGAAAAATCAACTGCCGGACTGGTCGTGGCCGAAAGTCTGCGGCACGGTGCTGGTGGTTTTTCTCTACGCCGCCACCGACGAATTTCATCAGAGCTTCGTCCCCAATCGCACGCCGCTGGTCGCCGATGTTTTCATTGACACCGCCGGCGGCGCGCTCGGACTGCTGGGCTTGTGGTTTGTCTATCAAATCCGGTATCGTCGGAAGCGATGAAACGCCCGCTCGTCGCCGTCGTTTTCGCCTACGCCACCGGCCTGCTGCTTGCCCAATGGTTCCAGCCGTCGCTGGTCGCGCTGTTCGGATTTTCATTTCTCATCCTCGTTCTCGTCCTGGTCCTCGAAAAAATCCGGCCATTCCTGTTCTGGCCTTTATTCGCGCTTGCCGGCTGGACCAATTTCGCCGTCCACACCGCCGTCATTTCACCGAATGATTTGCGCGTCCTGCTGGGCAATACACCCGCGCTGGTCACGGTTCGCGGCACGCTCGCCGAAACGCCGCGGCTTAAAATCGTCGAGCGCGACGACCAGGAAAAATGGCGCAGCGTCGCCCGCGTCCGCGTCCGCGAGCTCCGGCGGGAAAATGATTTTCAGCCCGCCGCCGGGGAAATTCTCGTCGCCACGCCGGACGTGCTGGACGCGGAATTTTTCGCCGGCCAGAATGTGGAGATTTCCGGCGTGCTCGCGCCGCCGGAGCCGCCGCTGGCCGAGGGACTTTTTGATTTTCAAAATTATCTGGCGACCCGCGGCATTTTTTACCAGCTCAAAACCGAAGCCACCAATGACTGGAAAATTCTCGACCCGCAGTTAACCGCGCCGCCGCTCACCGACCGGTTTTTGAACTGGTCGAAAGCCACGCTCGCCCTCGGTTTGCCCAATGAAGACGAGCCGTTGCGCTTGCTCTGGGCCATGACGCTCGGCTGGCGCGCCGCGTTCACCGGCGACATTGGCGAACCGTTTTTACGCGCCGGCACGAT
>CAISEZ010000131.1 GCA_903884535.1 uncultured Verrucomicrobia subdivision 3 bacterium | reverse complement strand
CGGCCAGAAATCCACAGCAGGCCAGCCCCAGGAATCCCCGTATGCGTGCCATAGTTGTCATCGGTCAAAAGACAGATTTTATCATTCCAAACGAACGCCGTGGCGTCCTCGATCTTCGCGATATTGTCCGTGCAAAGATTTCCGCCCAGCGTGTATGGTCCTTCCGGCTTATCCGCGACGGCATAGGCATACTGGTAGCTCTTCATTTTTCCAACGTGCTTGCCGCCGTGAAAATACAGATAGTATTTCCCTCCGTAGGCCAGAAACGTCGGATTTGTAAATTGCCAGTCGCCAAACGACCAATGGTTGGTGTTCTGCGACGGCAAGAAGAGCGGCTCTTTTTCGCTGAGGTTTTTCCAAGGGCCTTCGAGCGAATCCGAAACGGCCATGCCGATCCAATTCGGTGTCTTGCCAGCGGCGAGCAAGGCCAACGGCCGCCGATCGAAGGACATATAAAGTAAGTAATACTTGTTCCCCACTTGCCGGATGCAGGGATTGTGCTTGGTGTTGTTCCAAAGCGCGTCGGGATTGGCCGACAAGGCGACGTCCCGGAACTTGAACGGCCCTTCCGGTTGGTCGCCAACGTAATGGGCAATTTCACAATGCGTCCGCCAGCCGTCCATTTTATAAATTTTCGGCCAGCGGGAGACAAACAGGTGTGTCTTGCCACATCCGGCCCTTCAATCGGCGACGTGCACCAGATGTAAAAATCTTTTTCGCTGACGGCCGGCCCGACCCACTGCAACGACGTGGCGATTTCCGACAGCTTGGTCACTGGGGGAGTTTTGGCCGCGGGAACATTCGAAAGGGAGCGAGCGCCGACTGATTGTGCGCTCGCGTCGTTGGTGATGCCGGAGATGCTGGCAATGAGCAGCACCACAGAAATCACAGCCGGTGACATAAAGTTGTTTTGCATGACTAAGGTTGAATTCGCGTTGGCTAACATAATTCATTACCCGAAAATTCTGCGAAGTGCTACCGGTCGTTGCATTATCAATCGATAAAATTACCTTTGCTCTCCCAAAATGCTTTTAACTTTGTGTCGTGAATTCCCGCTTCAGCGTATTTTCGGGAAAGGTGGGTCCGCCTCCACCACGGTGGCCGGCAGGACGCGAAGCCGAAGGCGGAAGTGGTGGCGGACATTTTAGCGAGCATCAAAGAACGGCAGCGTGAAGCCAACTGTTGTCTGAGCTTTTCAAGGCGCGTATCTTAACGGTATGCGCCTGTTTTACTTTCTAGTGGTTGCCGGTATCGCTTCTGTCCGCGCTGACGAACTCGGATTGCAGTTTCAGCATCCGCCGGCTACCGCTCGTCCTTGGGTCTATTGGTTCTGGAACAACGCCAATGTCACCAGCAACGGCATCACCGCCGACCTCGAGGCGATGCAACGCGTCGGCATTGGTGGCGTGCTGATCATGGATGTTTTCGAACGGTTCGCCCCGCCGCGCGGCACGGCGGAGTTCATGAATCCCGAGTGGCAGCGTCTTTTTCAGTTTTCCGTATCGGAAGCCGCCCGGCTTGGACTGGAAATCAACATGGCCAACGGCCCGGGCTGGTGTGGCAGCAGCGGCCCATGGATCACGCCGGAGCTTTCCATGCAAAGAATCGTTTCAACCAATTTCGCGGTGTCCGGCCCGACAAATTTTTCCCGCACACTGGCGCAGCCGGCCATTCAACTGGCAAAACCAAAGCGCGACGGTTTGGATAGCTCGTTGAAGTATGCGGATTTTTATCGGGATATCGCCGTGCTGGCGTTTCCCATGCCGACGAATGGTCTCATGCCGCGCGACGCGGTGATTAATCTTACGGCCAAACTCGGTGCGGATGGAAAATTGAACTGGGAAGTTCCGCCCGGCGATTGGATCATCCAGCGCATCGGCCACACGACGACCGGCAGCAGCACGCGTCCGCCCGTCGCGGGCGGCAATGGGTTGGAGTGCGACAAGTTGAGCGCGGCGGGCATAGACGCGCACTTCGCCGGCATGATGGCGAAGCTCATCCAAACCGCCGGGCCGCTGGCGGGAAAATCGCTGACGGCCACGCACATTGACAGTTGGGAGGTTGGCGGCCAGAACTGGACAGCGAAGCTGGGCGAAGAATTTCAGAAACGTCGCGGCTATGATCCGACTCCCTTTCTCCCATGCCTGCTCGATTCCACCCGCGAAAAGGTTGGCGACAAAACCGTAACGCTTTATCCGCACGAAATCGGCGGCGCGGAACTGGCGTCCCGGTTCCGTTGGGATTTTCAGCAGACGATCTCCGAGTTGCTCGCGGAAAATTATTCCGGTCGCCTCGCCGAACTCGCCCACCAATACGGCCTGCGCTACTCCCTCGAAGGCTACACGCTGCCGTTTGGCGACCAGTTTCCCTACGAGTCGCGCGCAGACGAACCGATGACGGAATTTTGGACGGGCTATAAATTTAATCCGGGCTACACCGATGCCCGCACCCACGAGGCAGCCTCCGTGGCGCATGTTTTTGGTCATGCAGTCGTGGGTGCAGAGGCGTTCACGTCACGCGAAAATGAGCAATGGAAAGCGACGCCCGCCGACATCAAGGCGCTGGGTGATTTTGAATTCACACAAGGCGTCAATCGCTTCGTCATCCACCGCTACGCGCATCAGCCGTGGCTCGACCGCGTGCCCGGAGCGACGATGGGTCCGTGGGGTTTGCACTACGAGCGGACGCAGACGTGGTGGGAGATGTCGAAGCCGTGGCACGAATATCTCGCGCGCTGCCAGTTGATGCTTCGGCAGGGATTGTTTGTGGCCGATTTGCTTTACCTGCGACCCGAATCACCGATGCAAAACAAATTCACGCCGGCACCAGAGCTACCGACCGGTTATCGCTCTGATGAAATCAGTGCCGAAGCCTTGCTTGCGCGCGTAACGGTGAAGGACGGCAAACTTATTTTGCCGGACGGAATGAGTTACTGCACGCTTGTCCTGCCACCTGTGAAAGCGATGACACCCGCGCTGGCGGAAAAAATCAAGTCGCTCGCCAGTGAAGGCGCGACCGTCGTCGTTACCGGCGCACGGCCACAAACCTCACCCAGTCTTGAAGGTTTTCCCAAGTGTGATGCAATGGTCGCAAATCTCGCACAGGAAATCTGGGGCTCACTTGACGGTAAGAACGTCACCGAACGCGCTCTGGGCAAAGGCAAAGTCGTCTGGGGACAGCCGCTCGAAAAAGTTTTGGCGGATTTGAAAACGTCGCCGGATTTTGCGAGCGACGCTGCCTTGAATTGGATTCATCGCCGCACGGTGGCCGCGGATATTTACTTTGTCTCCAATCCGGCAAAGACATCCATCGTGGCGCATTGCGAGTTTCGCGCGGTGACGCATCCTGAAATCTGGAATCCAGAAACTGGCGAAGCGCGGAGCATTGAATCTCGCCGGAACGGAGCGAATACCGCGCTGACGCTATCGCTCGCGCCGTCGGACGCGGTATTCGTCGTGTTCCGCAAGAAAGAGCGGGCACTGCCACCGTTTGATTTCGCCGCCAACGCAGTGCAAGCAATCAGCGGGCAGTGGACGGTTGCGTTCGATCCCAAGCGTGGCGGCCCGGAGTCGGCGACTTTCGAGTGGTTGACTTCGTGGAGTGACTCGACGAATGCAGGCGTGAAATTCTTTTCCGGCACGGCAGTTTATCACACGACGTTTGATTTTCAGAGGTCGGCAATCAGCAACCGGCACTCGCCCATTCTCATGGAACTTGGCGACGTGAAAGTCATGGCGCGTGTGACGTTGAACGGCCAAGACTGCGGCGTCGCATGGCGTCCGCCGTTTCGCGTGGACGTGACTCGCGCGCTGAAATCCGGCGGGAATAAATTGGAAATCGACGTGGCAAATTTGTGGCCGAATCGGATGATTGGTGACGCGGCGCTGCCTGAAAACGAGCGTGTGACATGGAGTTCATGGCAGCCGTTCACCAATGGGACGCCGCTACTCAAGTCCGGCCTGCTTGGCCCGGTGAGGCTGGTTACGAATCGAACAATGGATAAGAGCGTTGATCAACTACGCTAAACCCATCGTGGCCGAACTGCGCGCGAATATGGTGCGCTTGGGTTCGGATTTCAGCGCCACGCCGTTCAACGCGAAGATTTCCAACGCGGAACAATTGCGCGTCCACAAGATGCTGGTCATCGGCGGTCGCGACATGCAAGCGGGACACGTCAGCGTGCGCTTGCATCACGGCGGCCCGCAGGGTGCGAAGCCGAAGGCGGAGTTCGTGGCGGATATTTTGGCGTGTATTAAAGAAAGAAGGGCGTAGGTTGAACGAAATACCGCTCCTGTCGTCAAAGAACCCAATTATGAAAATGAATGGCAAACAACTGAGGATTTTGTCGCTGGCGTTGCTGGTGCTCGCCGGCTGCAAGGATAATTCCGAAACGGAAAAAACCAAGGCGGACGCCAAGGCGGCGGCGGAAAAAACGGCGGACACCGCAAAAGATGTCGTGGCGCAAGGCAAGGTGGCGGTCCAGGAAGGCCTGCAAAAAGCCGGCGCGGTGGCAACCAATGTCACCGCCAAGGTGAAAACCGCGACCACAAACCTGCTGGGCGAACTCAAGGAAAAGGTGCACGACGCCACGAAATAGCCGGCCGAACGGCCCCGCGTTGCGCAAGATTGTTCGCCGGTTTAGCAAGTTTTCACTTGTGCGGGCGGCGTTGCTGGCGAGAATTTCGCCATGCCAGCCCTGTTCCGTTTTTTGTTCGCCGCCGTTTCGGCGGTTTTTATTTTTTCCACCGGCCATGCGGCGGAAACAATTTCGCCGCTGACGTTGTTTTACACCAACGCCGCCGTAAAATGGACCGAGGCGCTGCCCATCGGCAACGGCCGGCTGGGCGCGATGGTTTTTGGCGGCGGCGCGCGCGAGCATCTGCAACTCAACGAAGCCACGCTGTGGGCGGGCGGGCCTTACAATCCAAACAACACGAACGCGCTCGCCGCGTTGCCGGAGGCGCGCAAGCTCGTGTTCGCCGGCCAATATGACGCCGCCGCCAAACTGATCGGCGACAAAATGATGGCGGTGCCGTTGCGCGAAATGCCCTACGAAACGCTCGGCGATTTGTTTTTGGATTTTCCGACGAATGCGGCCGTGGAAAATTATCGCCGCGATCTCAACCTCGACACGGCGGTGGCCAGCGTCAGCTACACGGCCAACGGGGTTCACTTCAAACGCGAAATGTTTGCCAGCCCGTTGGATCAAGTCATCGTGGTGCGTTTGACCGCCGACCAGCCGGGGCAAATTTCTTTCACCGCCAGCCTGACCACGCCGCAAAAGGCCGGCGTGACAATGGAACTCAATGCCCGCGCGGCGATCCTGGGCGAAACGAACACCGCCACGCTGGTGATGAACGGCGTCAACGGTGAAGCGCGCGGCATTCCAGGCGGGCTGAAATTTCAGGCCCGCGTCTGCGTGCTGCCCAGCCACGGAAAAATCCTGGCGGGCGCGGACAAAATTTCTGTCGCCAACGCCGACTCCGTCACACTGCTGATCGCCGCCGCGACGAGCTATAAAAATTACCACGACGTCAGCGGCCAGCCGGAAGTCATCGCCAAAGATCAAATCGCTGGCGCGTATCACAAATGGTGGAACGGCCAGGTCGCCGACGGACGAGATACGACCCGCCAGAATCACATCGCAGCGCACCAGAAATTATTCCGCCGCGTCGACCTAAACCTCGGCGAGTCCGACGCGATGCAGTTGCCGACGGACGTGCGCATCGCGCATTTCGCCGAAGGCAAAGACCCGCAGCTTGCCGCGCTGTATTTTCAATTCGCACGGTATTTGCTGATTTGCTGTTCACGGCCCGGCGGCCAGCCCGCGACCTTGCAGGGGTTGTGGAACGATTCCATGACGCCGCCGTGGGACAGCAAATACACCATTAACATCAACACCGAGATGAATTACTGGCCGGCGGACACCGCGAATCTCGGCGAGTGCGTCGAGCCGCTCACGCAAATGGTTTTGGAAATGGCCGAGACCGGCGCGCGCACGGCGAAAATTCATTACGGCGCGCGCGGCTGGGTGGCGCATCACAACACCGATTTATGGCGGGCAACCGCGCCGGTTGATGGGCCGCCTTACGGCATGTGGCCGATGGGCGGCGCGTGGCTCTGCCAGAATTTGTGGGAACATTATCTCTTCACCGATGACAAAACGTATCTGAAGCAGATTTATCCGGCCCTGAAAGGCGCGGCGCAATTTTTCCTCGACACGCTCGTCGAGGAACCGGCGCATCACTGGCTCGTGACCTGTCCGTCGCTCTCGCCAGAAAACAACAATCCCGCCGCCAAAAAAACCAGCATCACCGCCGGACCGACGATGGATCTGGAAATTCTCCGCGACCTGTTTTCTAATTGCATCAACGCCTCGGAAATTCTCGGCGTGGACGAAAAATTCCGCAAGGAAGTCGCGGCGGCCCGCGCGCGGCTGGCACCGCTGCAAATCGGCGCGAACGGGCAGCTTCAGGAATGGCTGCAGGACTTGGACATGCAGGCGCATGATTTGCATCACCGCCACGTCTCGCATCTTTACGGATTATTTCCCAGCGCGCAGATTGATGTGAACACCACTCCCGAACTCGCCGCCGCCGCCAAAAAATCGCTGGAGATTCGCGGCGACCAAGCGACCGGTTGGGCGACGGCCTGGCGCATGAATTTGTGGGCGCGGCTGCACGACGGCGACCACGCGTTCAGCATTTTTCAATTTCTGTTAAGCCCGGCGCGCACGTTCCCCGACCTGTTCGACGCGCATCCGCCGTTCCAGATTGACGGCAATTTCGGCGGTGCTTCCGGCATCGTTGAAATGCTGCTGCAAAGCCAGAACGATGAAATTCAACTGCTGCCCGCGCTGCCGAAAGCCTGGCCGAATGGCAGCGTGAAAGGCCTGCGCGCCCGCGGCGGTTTTGAAGTGGACCTGACGTGGGCGGAAGGAAAACTGGTTTCCGCCAGAATCAAATCGCTCGCCGGCAATCCGGTGCGCCTGCACTACGACCAAACCACCAAATTTTTGAAAATCAAAAAAGGTGGAATCTATCAATGGGACGGGCAGTAAAGCCGCCCGGGATTTTTAATTTGGTTCCAGCGCTTCCTGTTCGCACGCGGCGTATTTTTCCAGCATCTGGTCGTAGATTTTTGCGGCTTTTTTGTCCGGGCGGATTTCGCTGTTCGGAACCGGGTCGGTGAACCCGGCGATCAGTTTATCCCACTGCGGATTTTTGCCGGCGGCGGTGAGCCAGCCGTGCGCGGCCTGCAAAGCCGCTCCGAGGGCGGCGCTTTTGGAAACCTCGATCCGCAGCACGCGGCAGTTCATCACGTCGGCCAACACCTGCAGTAGCGCGCGGTCGTTGGCCGCGCCGCCGGTCACGTAAATTTTTGCCGGCGCCACATTCATCCACTGGGAATGCAGGCGCATGGACAGCATCTGGGCTTCGAAAACCGCGCGGCAGTTCGCCGCCGCATTTTTTGCGTCCAGATTGAAACGGTGAACGCCCGGCTTATTGACCCGCGGCGCGATTTCCGCCTCAAACCACGGCAGCAAAATGCCGCCGTCGTTGCCAGGCGGCGTCTGCGCGACGAGTTCGCCGAATTTTTTCCAGTCGGCAATTTTGTAATGCTCGCGGATTTTTTCGCGCGCCAGTGAGCCGTTCTTGAAACAGATCAGCGTCATGTAGCCGCCGGTGGGCGAGCCGAACACGTGGCCTTCGCCGTCGGCGTCGGTCTGGCATTTTTCCATCGTGCCAAAAAACGTGTCGCTCGTGCCGAGGCTGATCGCGACCTGGCCGGGCTTGATGAGTCCCAGGCCGATGACGCTCGCGGGATTATCGCCGGTCCAGACGGTGGCCAGGGCTTCGGGATTCAGGCCGTATTTATTGACGAAATACGCGCTGACCGGGCCGATGACCCGGCCGGACGCGGCGAGCGGCGGCAGTTTTTTCTTCAAGTTGGGCGCCGTCGCCTTGAGCGCGTCCATGTCCCAGACTTTCCGGCGGATGTCCATCAGGTTCATGCCCGCGCCATCGCCAAAATCAATCGGCGCGATTTTTCCCGCGAGCAGCGACGCCAGGAAGGAGCTGACCAGCGCGATGCTGGCGGTCTTGGTGTAGGCGTCCGGTTCGGTTTTGCAAAATTTGCGGATCTGCGGGCCGGTGAAACGCTCGAACGCGTCCGAGCCGGTGCGCGACGCGGTGTATTTGACGCCGCCCAGTTTTTTGCGGATCTCGGCGCATTCGACGGCAGTTGAGGAATCCATCCAGATGGGTGAGGTTTTGCGCGCCAACACGCCGCGCAGATTTTCCACCAGCGACTGCTGTGGATTCAATTGCTCCAGCGCGGCGGCGATCCGGTCGTTGAAATAAACGGAGCCGTGCTGCTGGCCGCTGCCGCTGACGGCGAGAATTTTGCCGAGCGGGACGCCGTCCTTTTTCATGGCGGCAAAAATCAAATCGAGCGCCTCGGCCCAGAGCAGCGGCGAGCTGTGTTTGACGAGCGGATCGCGGTTCGGCAGCACGCCATTGTGCGATTTGTAATGCGGCAACGCCTGGTCGAAGTTCAACGATTTTTCATAAACGACCTTGCGCGCGTCGAGGTCAATGACGACAGCGCTCAAGCTTTGCGTGCTGGAATCGAGTCCGAGAAATAGTTTGGCCATGTGAATAAAATGATTTTAGTCCGCGACTGATTCGGGGAGAATACCGGCAAACCCAGCCAATGAAAAGCCTCTTACACGTCTGCCGGCATAGTTTTGTCCTGTTCGCCGCGCTGGCCGGCCACGCCGCGCCGATTGACCGCCATGCGCTCGTCACCCGCCACGACGTGATGCTGTCGAATTTTGACGCGGCCAATCCGCTGTCCGTCGGCAACGGCGAATTTTGTTTCACCGTGGATGCGACCGGCCTGCAAACGTTTCCCGAAGCGTTTGAAAAAACCACGCCGCTCGGCACGTTGTCGGACTGGGGCTGGCACACGATTCCGAACACAAACGGCTGGGACATTGACCACTTTCAGTTCAAGGAATACTCGGACTTGAACGGCCGCAAAGTGCCTTACGCCGACGTGCCGCACAACCAGCAGACGCCGGAAATTAAATGGCTTCGCGCCAATCCGCACCGGTTGCATCTGGGGCAAATCGGCTTCGTGCTGAAACACGCGGATGGCTCGCTGGCGCGGACAAACGATTTGACGGACATCGAACAAAAGCTGGATTTGTGGAATGGTGAAATCGTCAGCCATTTCAAATTTGACGGCGAGCCGGTGGAGGTGGAAACGGTTTGCGATGCGCGGCTAGATGAAATTGCGGTTCACGTTAAATCGCCATTGGTGAAAATCGGGCGGCTCGCAATTCAAATCCATTTCCCTTACGGCACGGGTGAGGTGAAAACAGCGGACTGGGACAAGCCCGACGCGCATGAAACTATTTTTAGTCAACCCGACGCGTATAAATTCATGGCAGATTTTCAGCGCAAGCTGGACGGCGATAGTTATTCCGTGGGCGTGGAATGTTCGCGAGATGCGGCGATTACGAACATTGTGAAACATTATTTCCAAATCGTGCCAGATAAAAAGTCAAACGGTTTGGATTTCGTCTGCTCTTTTTCACCAAGGTTTGATAAGGAGTTAAGCGACTTTGCACTGGTAAAAGCAAATACGCAAAAACATTGGAACCGTTTCTGGCAGATCGGCGGCGCGATTGATTTGTCCGGCAGCAAAGATTCGCGCTGGTTTGAACTCGAACGCCGCATCGTGTTATCGCAATACCTGACGGCAATTCAGAACGCCGGAAACAACCCGCCGCAGGAAACCGGGCTGACTTACAATTCTTGGGAAGGTAAATTTCATCTCGAAATGCACTGGTGGCACGAGGCGCATTTCGCGCTGTGGAACCGGCTGCCGCTGCTGGAAAAATCGCTCGGCTACTACCAAAAAATCCTGCCGCGCGCGGAAGCAACCGCGAAAAAACAAGGCTATGCTGGCGCGCGCTGGCCGAAGATGACCAGTCCCAGCGGCGCGGAGTCGCCGTCGCCGGTCGGGCCGTTTCTGGTCTGGCAGGAGCCGCATCCGATTTTTTATGCCGAGCTGTGCTGGCGCGAACATCGCGACCAGGCGACGCTGGAAAAATATCGCGACATCGTTTTTCAAACGGCGGATTTCATGGCGAGCTACGCGACGTGGGACACGAACACGAGCCGCTATGTTCTCGGCCCGACGCTGCAATGCGCACAGGAAATTTTTCCGAAGGACAAAACCTTTAATCCGACATTTGAGCTGACGTATTTCCGCTGGGCACTGGAAATCGCGCAGCAATGGCGTGAACGGCTGAAACTGCCGCGTGAAAAAAAATGGGGCGATGTTTTGCAAAAACTCGCGAAGCCATCGGTGGTGGAAGGCAAATATGCGTTTGCTGAATCCACACCCGATTGCTACACGAACCCGAAATGGAATGCAGATCATCCGGCGGTCGTCGGGGCGTTGAGTTTTGTGCCCGGCCCGCAAATTGATTCGTCGACGATGCGCCACACGCTCGACTGGATCTGGCAAAACTGGAACTGGCCGGACACCTGGGGCTGGGATTATCCGATGCTCGCCCTGACCGCCGCGCGGCTTGGCGAACCGGAACGCGCGATTGACGCGCTGCTGCTCGACACGCCCAAGAATCATTACGGCCTGAATGGCCACGTTTATCAGCGGCCCGGCCTGACGATTTATCTGCCGGCAAACGGCGGCTTGCTTTACGCCGTCGCGCTGATGGCCGCGGGCTGGGACGGCGCGCCGAAGAAAAATGCGCCCGGCTTTCCGGACAACGGCCAATGGACGGTGCGCTGGGAAAATCTGCGGGTTGCGCCGTAGGATTTTCAACCGCTAATTTCCGCTAATCGTTAGGACACTATTGTTTTCTTGGAAATTAGCGTCCATCAGCGCTGATTAGCGGTTTATCATTCCATAGCCAGAACTGGTGATTGCTTGCACCGCCGCATTTTTCAGATAGTTTCCGGCAACCAAATCCCGTTTAATTCCGGTTCACGATGAACAACAACATTGAAAAGTCATTTTCCCTGGCGCTGGAGCGTTATTCCGACCTCGGCGTGGACGCGAACCGCGCGCTAAAAATTCTCTCGACGATTCCTATTTCGCTGCACTGCTGGCAAGGCGACGACGTGGGCGGCTTTGAAAATTTCGGCGGCACGCTCGGCGGCGGGCTCGTGGCCACCGGCAATTATCCCGGCAAGGCGCGCACGCCGGACGAACTGCGCGCCGATTTGGAAAAGGCGTATTCGCTGATTCCGGGAAAGCACCGTTTGAACTTGCACGCGTTCTATGGCGAGTTCGGCGGCAAGAAAGTGGACCGCGATGAAATCACGCCGGAGCATTTTAAGAATTGGATTTCCTGGGCGAAAAAAAATGGGCTTGGCCTGGATTTTAATCCGACTTGTTTTTCACATCCGAAGTCCGCCGATGGTTTCACGCTCTCGCATGCTGACAAAAGCATCCGCAAATTCTGGATTGAGCATTGCATCCGCAGCCGCGAGATCGGCGCGGCGATGGGCAAAGCGCTCGGCAAAACCTGCGTGACGAACGTGTGGATTCCCGACGGCATGAAAGACACGCCCGCCGACCGTAATGGCCCGCGCGCCCGGCTCGCCGAATCGCTGGACGCCATTTTTAAGAAAGCGATTTCACCGAAGCTGAATTTGGATGCGGTCGAGCCGAAATTGTTCGGCATCGGCAGCGAAAGTTTTGTGGTCGGCTCGCACGAATTTTATCTTGGCTACGCGGTCAGCCGGAAAAAATTATTGTGCCTCGACGCCGGCCATTATCATCCGACCGAAGGCATCGCGGACAAAATTTCCAGCGTGATGCAATACCTGCCGGAGATTCTGTTGCACGTCAGCCGCGGCGTCCGCTGGGACAGCGACCACGTCGTGATTTTGAACGACGATTTGCTGGCCATCGCCCGCGAAATCGTGGCGAACGGTTTTGAAAAGCGCGTCCTTATCGGGCTGGATTATTTTGATGCGAGCATCAACCGCGTCGCCGCGTGGACCATCGGCACGCGCAACATGCTCCGCGCGCTGCTCATCGCGCTGCTGGAAACGCCGCTGATCCGCACGGCGGAAGCCGCGGGCGATTTCACCACGCGCCTCGCGCTGCAGGAGGAAGCCAAGTCGCTGCCGTTCGGCGCGGTCTGGGACTTTTACTGCGAAAGCCAAGGCGTGCCCGTCGGCGACCACTGGCTGGCAGAGGTGAAGAGCTATGAGAAAACTGTTTTGAGCAAACGGAACTAATTTAAACCAACCACCAACACAAATTATGCAACCGAATCCGTTACTTGGCGTCGTCTTTCATTGGCTGGGCGGCCTGTCCTCCGGCACATTTTACGTTCCCTACAAAGGCGTCCGCAAATGGTCGTGGGAAACTTTTTGGCTCGCCGGCGGTCTGTTCAGCTGGCTCATCTGCCCGTGGATCGGCGCGTTTTCATTGACGAAGGATCTCCTGGCCGTGCTGCATGAAACGTCTTCCTACACTTTTTGGATGACGTATCTGATGGGCGCGCTCTGGGGTCTCGGCGGTTTGACGTTCGGCCTGACGATGCGTTATCTCGGCATGTCGCTCGGCATGGCGGTGGCGCTGGGCTACTGCGCCGCGTTCGGGACGCTGGTGCCTCCGCTCGTCAAAGGTGAGTTTGCGGCGAAGCTGCTGCAGACGCACGGCGGCAACATTTGTTTTCTGGGCGTGATTGTCTGTTTGGTAGGCATCGTGATCGGCGGTATCGCCGGCGTGCGCAAGGAAAAGGACATGGGCAATGACGGCAAATCATCGGCCATCAAGGAATTCAGCCTGATGAAAGGCCTGGCCATCGCGACGTTCTCCGGCGTGATGAGTTCATGCTTCTCCTACGGTTTCCAGTTCGGCGATCCCATCACCAAAATTTCCGCCAGCCACGGCACCGGGCCGTTATGGGTCGGCTTGCCGGTTATTCTGGTGATTTTGCTGGGCGGCTTGACCACGAATTTTATCTGGTGCGTCCTGTTGAACATCAAAAATCGCACCGGATATCAATACCTCGCCTCTCACGTTCGCGAGGAACATGCGCATCACGGCGGCACCGGCAGCGGCGAACATGGTCCGGCGGAAACGGCCGCCACCGCCGCTGCGCCCACCGACCTGAAAATACCCGTGCTGGGCAACTGGTTCTTCTGCGCGCTGGCCGGCACGTTCTGGTATTTCCAGTTTTTCTTCTATCAGATGGGCGAAAGCCAGATGGGAAATTACAAGTTCTCCAGTTGGACGCTGCACATGGCGAGCATCATTATTTTCAGCACGCTGTGGGGCATTTTCTTCAAGGAATGGCGCGGCGCGAAAGCGCCGACCAAATTCCTCGTGGTGGTGATGCTCGCGTGCCTAGTCGGCTCGACCTGCATCATCGGCTGGGGCAACAAGATTTCCGAGGACGCGGCCAATGCCAAAGCCGCCGCGGTGGCCGCCGAAGTCACCAAATAATTCACTCACAAAAAAACGCCGCGCTTCAATTCACCTTGAAGCGCGGTGTTGTTTTTTGCCTGAATGATCTTCAGATCTGAAAATCCAGCGCAATATTTTTGTCCGACTTGCTCAAAACGCGCATGTCCAGGCCGTCGTAAATCACCAGTGAATTCGGCTGCACGCTGTCCATGATGAACACGTTGCCGCCGATGGTGCTGCCGGCGCCGATGATCGTTTCGCCGCCGAGAATGGTCGCGCCGGGATAAATCGTCACGCGATCCTCAATGGTCGGATGCCGCTTCTTGCCTTTCAGCAATTGTCCGCCGGCGGTGGATTTAGCGCCGAGCGTCGTGCCGTGATACATCTTCACGTGATTGCCGATGATCGCCGTCTCGCCGACGACCGTGCCGGTGCAATGATCCACAAAAAAATGCGTGCCGATTTTTGCGCCGGGATGCAAATCCATTCCGGTGCGCGCGTGCGCCCATTCCGCCATGATGCGCGGAATCAGCGCGACATTTTTCAAATACAATTCGTGCGCCAGCCGTTGCACCGCGATGCCTTCGATGAACGGATAGGAAACAATAATTTCCTCTTTGCTCGCCGCCGCCGGATCGCCGTCAAACGCGGCGTCCACGTCCGTTTGCAGCAAGTCGCGGATGCGCGGCAGGCTGCCGAGAAAGTCCACCGTCAATTTATGCGCCTCCTTGGTGATGTCTTTTTTGGCGAGGCCGGCGGGCGGATTGTATTCGAGACTCTTGCGGATTTCGTCCTCCAGTTTGCCGAGAATCGAATCCAGCAGCGCCGCCGTTTCCACTTTGATTTCGGAGGAATGAATCAGCTTCTCGTCAAAAAATCCGGGGAACAGCAGCCGCAGCAAATCGTGCGTGATGGCCGTGACGACACGCTTGGACGGCAGGTTTTTGCCGTCGAGATGGTTGATGCCGCCGGTCTTGGCGTAAGACGCGACCAGCTGGTTGGCGAGTTGGGTGACCGTTTCCACAGCAGCCAATTAACACAAATCCACCGCAGCAAAAAGTCTAATTTGTGGGATTATGCCATTTGCAGCGGGACGGCGGGGCAAACTATTGCCAGCGGCTTCAGGAATGATTTTTGTTGAATGTCTGCCCAGCATTTCCAATGCTGACGAATCTCCGTGGCTCCTTCAAAAAACAAACGCTAAAAAACATTATTCACCCAAGCGGGAGAAATGGTGCCTCATGCCGGATTACAATTTGACTCAGCCGGAATACGTCGAGGTAAAACTGGCCGGACGGATTCTGGACGAACGCTACGCCCGGTTGCTGATGAGCCGGACAGATCTTGGCCTGGAGGAAATCATCCTGCTGGACCGGGTGCAGAAACGGCAGCCGATCACCAGAGAAGAACACAAACGGCTGAAATCGCAAAAGCTGGTGGAGGGGCGTTTTCCCAATCTCGTTGTGGCAGCCGAGATTGCCGCCGCCACCGATGGCAAGGCGAGGCACATTCGGAACAAAGGATTTAACAACGAATACTACCGCGACCTCATCGTGAAAATCATTCGTGAACACCAACCTGTCTCGCGAAAGGATATTGATGAAATGCTGCTCGACAAATTGCCAGAGGTGGTGAGCCGGGAGCAAAAATTGATGAAAATTCACAATCTGATTTACGATTTGAGCCACCGGCAAAAAATGATTCAGAACGCCGGCAATCGCCGGTTCCCCAAATGGTTTTTGCTCAAAGAGCCAGCCGTTAAGCAATAAAAATCCATAGTTAAGCAAATCGTTTGGCCGGAAAATGCGTTTTTTCAGGGGTTTTGATTGGCTAACGCTCATTTATTTTAGCAAAAACCGGAAGAAACACTGACGACCTGACATCGTTCTCGATTCCGTGAACAGCGCCTATTTCGTGAACACGCGCAAGTCCAATCTTCGGTTGCTGCGACGTCTTCAGCAACGTGGTCAATATGGCGGCAATAAACGCCGGAACCCGGGAACCAACACCGTGACGAGAAAACCCATATTTCGAATGATCAGCAACGGTCAAAAACAAGT
>CAISEZ010000130.1 GCA_903884535.1 uncultured Verrucomicrobia subdivision 3 bacterium | reverse complement strand
GTGTTTCATCTGTGCAAATCTGTGGCAACAAATCATGGCAAAAACAATTGAACTCAAACTGAAAGAAGGTGATGTCGCCCCGAAATTTTCGGTGGCGACCAACGGTGGAGGGAAAATTTCCCTGGCGGATTATCTCGGCAAAAATGTCATCCTGTATTTTTATCCGCGTGACGATACGCCGGGTTGCACGAAGGAAGCCTGCGCGTTCCGCGACCATTTCGCGGACTTTAAAAAGAAGGGCGCGGTCGTCTTCGGCGTCAGCGCGGACTCGGTCAAATCGCACGACAAGTTCGTCGAAAAGTTCAAGCTGCCTTTCACGCTGCTCGCCGACGAAGACAAAAAAATCGTCGAAGCCTACGGCGTGTGGGGCGAAAAAAGTTTCATGGGCCGGAAATATCTTGGCATCTATCGCGTCACGTTTTTGATCGGGCCGGAGGGTCGGATCAAGAAAATCTGGCCGCTGGTGAAGCCGGAGGAACACGCGGCGGAAGTGCTCGCGGCATTTTGATGGCGAGCGGAGCGGAATGGCAGCCGTTGACACTCAAAGGGTTGCCTGACGCATATGCCAAAAATTGCAAATTATCCGGCTAAAAATGGTTGGCTGAAGTCGGTGCCGACTCGGATAGTGGCGGCATGACGATTGGCTGTCCGATTTCGGAAAAGAGCGCGGCCCGACTGGCGATGGCGCGGTTTGACCGCCAGTCGGCCGTGCCAACCCGGTTCGGTTGGTTGGGACTTAGCGCGGCGCGAATGTTTTCGGTTGCACCATTTCAAATTCCCATGGGGTTTGAGGATGAGGCGGGCTTTCACCTCGGCGTGCCCACCGGAAAACCCACAGCCAATTTTAGATCGGAAATACTTTTGAATCGAAACTCATTTTGATCCGGGCGCACAGCCGTTTCTTCAGTGGACATCCTCTGTCCCGCCTCCTTGGCGGCTGTGGCCCGGATTTTTTCAGCAAAATCCTCGTTTGACAGGTCTAGAGCGAAATTGGAGAATCCAGCGTTGGCAATTTTTAACCAAACACAAACAAAATACGATTATGGCAATTCCCGTCGGTTCCAAAGCACCTGATTTCACGCTCAAATCCAAATCTCCCGCAGATGTGGAAGTCAAATTGAGCAACAACCTGGGCAAGAAAAACACCGTGCTGTTGTTCTTTCCGCTCGCCTTCACCGGCGTTTGCACGGCGGAAATGTGCAGCCTCACCGCCGGCCTCGACGCCTATGCCAGCCTCGGCGCGGACGTTATCGCCGTCAGCGTGGACAGCCCGTTCGCGCAGGCCGCGTGGGCGAAACAGGAAAAAATCGGCATCACGCTCGCCAGCGATTTGAACAAGACGGTCACCAAGGCTTATGACGTGGTGTTCCCGATGCTCGCCGGCGTGGGCGACACCTCAGCGCGCGCGGCGTTCGTCATTGATAAAAACGGCGTGGTGCAATACAGCGAGCAGACCGCGACGCCGAAAGATTTGCCGAACTTTGACGCCGTCAAGGCGACGCTGGCAAAGTTGCAGTAAATCCCCGTGGTTTTCAAAGGCGCGCTGAAGTCAGCGCGCCTTTTTCGTTGCCGGTTCGTCACCTGATTTTAACCCGGTCGTCTTTGTGTTTGACGCAAACCCAGCTACGTTGTGAGCATGGTGCCGCGCATTTTGATTGTGGATGACGAAAATGATTTCATCGAGCTGTTGCAATACAAACTCGCGGGGCACGGCTACGACTTGATCGTGGCGAACGACGGCATCCACGCCTTGAGTCAGGCGCGAACGCAGAAGCCGAATCTGATCTTGCTGGATATTTTGCTGCCCGACCTCGACGGCTTGTCGGTCTGCGAAATTTTGCGCCGCCAGCCCAACACCAAAAAAATCCCCGTCATTTTCATGAGCGCGCTCACCGGCGACATCACTAAACGCACTGCCGCCATGCACGCCGAGGATTTCTTCACCAAGCCGCTGGATTTGAACCGGCTCGAAAAACGCATCGGTGAGCTGCTGCACCTTGCGCCATCGGCGAACTGATTTTGCGGCGGAAAATTTCCGCGTGAAGTGGTCAGCTTCAGATTTTTGTTTGACTAAAACCCCGGCGACTGGCTTTGTGACGCCGGTCAATTTCAGATTCAAACAAAAACTTATGCAAAAACTTGAATTCAACTGGTGGCTGGTCGGGGCCGTTTTTTTAGGAGTGGCGTCAGCTTCCGCGCAGGACATCAAACTTCAATCCGGTTCGCTGGATTTTTTGAAAGGGGAGCCGGCGCTGAATCTCGAATATGTTTATGACGGCCTGAGCGTGGGCAAAGTCACCGAACAGGCCTACGTGGATGAAAAAGTTGCGGAATACAATAAAAAGGAAGCCGGCAAAGGCGATGCCTGGCTCGCTTCGTGGAAATCCGACCGGGAAAAACGCTTTCAACCCAAATTTGAGGAACTGCTGAACAAGCAATTTACGGAAAAGAAAATCACGCTGAATGCCGGGGCGCATCCGGCTGCAAAGTTCACATTGGTTGTGAAGACGACCAATCTTGAACCGGGCTGGAATGCCGCCATCATGCGGCGTCCGGCCGCCGTCAACACCGAGATGGACTTCTACGCCACGAATGATCGCCACCAGCCGTTGGCGGTGATCACCATTTTAAAAGCTCCGGGGCAGGACGCGATGGGTTACGATTACGACGTGGGCTACCGGTTGCAGGAAGGCTACGCCAAGACCGGCAAGGAATTGGGAAAATTCCTGATCAAGAAAGCGCTGAAGTAAGCGGCGAATTTTGCACTGTTGGAACCGCCCCCGGCGTCACGTCGCGGGCGTTTTTTATTTCACAAATCACTTCACCGTGTTGACCAGCGGCGAGAGTCCTTGAATCCTCACTTCCAATTTGTCGCCGCTCTGGATGGGGCCGACACCGCTGGGCGTGCCGGTGAGAATCACGTCGCCGGGCAGCAGCGTCATGTTTGTCGAAATAAAGCTGACGATTTCGGCCGGCTTGAAGATGAGTTGCTTGGTGTTTGAATTCTGGCGCAGCAAGCCGTTTTGAAACTGCTGAATGTTCAGCTCGTTCGGATCAATCTTCGTTTCCACATACGGGCCGAGTGGCGTGAAAGTGTCGAACGATTTGCAGCGCGCCCATTGCGACTCGGCTTTTTGAATCGTGCGGTCGCTGATGTCCTGCGCGGCGGTATAGCCGAAAATGTAGCGCGAGGCTTGCGTGGGTGAGACGTTGCGGATTTTGCGGCCGATGACGATGGCCAGTTCCGCCTCAAAATCGGTGCGATGTTCGCGGAAGGGGATTTCAATCTTGCCGCCGTCCGGCAGCAGCGAGGTGGTGGCCTTGAACCAGATGAGCGGTTCCTGGGGCAGTTCGCGTTTCATCTCCCTCGCGTGGTCGAGGTAATTGATGCCGACGGCGATGATCTTGGTCGGCACGACCGGCACGAGCGTTTTCACGCCTTTGCGCGGCGTGGCTTTGCGGTCGAAGGAAGGTGAACCAAAAACATCGCCGCGCAGACGGAACAGTTCTCCGTCCACGACTTTGGCGTAAAAGATTTCTTCACCTTTCTGAAATCGTCCGATGGCTGCCATAAACAGGTGGAGCCTACAAACGCCGGGATGCCGTCGCAAGATTAAAGCCCGGCGCGTGGCTTGCCGAAAGTAAGTTGTGCCGTTACATTGCGGGTGTGAACGGGCTGACGAAACAGGAACAATTGGTTCTTTGTGTCATCGTGGGACTGCTGTTGACGGGCTGGTGCGTGAAAACGTATCGCGCCGCGCATCCGGCACCGGCCACGACCCAGACCGCCAAACCTTGATATGCAAGAAGTCAATTTCGATGAAGCCGTGGAGAAAATCCTGGCCAGCGACGTGCGTTTTCAGCGCGATGCCTACACCTTTGTCCGCGAGGCGCTCGATTTCACGCAGAAACTGATCAGCAAGGAAAACAAGGGCACCGTTCGCCATGTCACCGGCCAGGAATTGCTCGACGGCATCCGGCAGTATTCATTGATTCAATTCGGCCCGATGACCATGACCGTGCTGGAGGAATGGGGCATCAATCACAGCAAGGATTTTGGCGACATCGTTTTCAACATGGTCGAGATCGGTCTGCTCGCCAAGACGGAGAAGGACACGCGCGACGATTTCCAGACCGGCTACGATTTTACCGAAGCTTTTCGGAAACCGTTCTGGCCGCAGAGCCGGCTAAAGGCGGAAGCCAAGCCGGTGGTGAATTGACTGCTCACGGCCCCAATGGGGCGGATTTATCAAAGCGCATCGTCAGGGTTTAGCCGCTTTCAAACCTTCGTTTCGGAGTTGAAAAGTCTAAAGTAAGAGCAAACGCCGGTCATGCAGTCTTTCCAGCCTGCCCAAGCCATCGCTGGCGGCTCAAACCAACTGCCTGCAACCAAAGCTCCTGTCATGGTGAATCCTCGCGGTCAGCTTCGGTAACTGGTTCTTATTTTTATTGCCTTCTTGGCGTGGATAGTTAATAAATGTCTTCAGACTTCGGGCGGGGATAACATTCAACTTGATAAAATCACCATGAAAAAAATCATCGCACTCAATCTGTTGGCCGGCTGGCTGGCGGCCACGGCCGCGTTCGGTCAGGGATAATTTCAATTCGTGACCGGCAAAAGTCAGGCGTATGACGGGTTCACCACGCCGGGCGTGTCCGCGCTTTCGACCAATGTTGACATGACATTTTTGTGGGCACCGGCGAACACGACGCCGGATATTGTCGGTTATACAGGTCTTGCTTCGACCCCGGCGAATGGGGTGAATGGTTATGGGAGATCCCATTTTTCCTTTTGGGATTGGACAAAAATTCTGGACGGCCAGTTCACGCTGGCGACCAATAGCTCGACGGGCTTTCTGGCGACCCAGCGGACGCTGGCAAATGGCGCCATTACTTACAATGGTGGAGCAAATTTTCCTGTGACCGGCACCACGGGGAATACAACCTATACCATTTATATGATCAGTTGGGATGCGCAGTATGCCACGCCTGAGATTGCGGCGGCAAATAATTCGGCGCTGGGTTGGAGCACTCCGTTTCAATATACCTCTGGATTGAACGTGGCTTCGTCTCTCCCAACGATGTCTGGCGTGGTTGCCAGCTTCGGCACGTTCTTTTTAGACGTTACTCCAGAGCCAACTACGCTGGCGCTGGCCGTGGTGGGCGGACTTTCACTGCTGGCCTGCCGCCGAAAATAATTTTTCAAAACGGAGGCTTCAGACATTTCTGTCTGCGGGTTCACGCGCCTTTCCCGTCGCGTGGTTTGGGAACTGGCATTGGAAAACTGCCGCACCTGCCGGCTGGAAAGCCTGGCCAAAAATCTTTGCTATGACCAACAGCCGTTTCGGGTTAAAAATTACTTCGCCAGTTCCGCGCGCAGTTTGTTGGCGATGTCCACCAGCGCTTCCGGCACGACGCTGGTGTTTGCGATCACCGGCATGAAATTGGTGTCGCCGTGCCAGCGCGGCACAATGTGGATGTGCAGATGTTCCACCACGCCCGCGCCCGCGACCTTGCCGATGTTCGCGCCGATGTTGAAGCCGTCCGCCTTCATCAGCGATGTCAGCGCGTTGGCGCAGCGGCGCACCAGCTTCCACAAATCCGTGAGTTCCTCGTCCGTGAGGCCGTTCATGTCGGACACCTGTTTGTAGGGCAGCACCATGATGTGCCCGCCGTTGTAGGGATACGCATTGAGCAGCGCAAAACACGTCCGCTCGCGCGCGATGACGAGGTTCGTCACGTCGTCGGATGATTGTGCGATGCGCGTGAACAGCCCTTCCTTCAGCTCCGGCTTTTTCGCCAGAATGTATTCGATGCGCCACGGTGCGTGCAGAGTTTCCATGAAATGAAATTACCGCGTGGAATTTAACGGAACAAACTTAAAATCGCCGCCGCTGCGCGACCGGCGGCGCCGGGTTCGCCGAGCGAGGAAATGATTTTGGCGAGCTGCGCCTTGATTTGGTTTCGGCGCGCCTCGTCCTGCAACAATTCCAGCACCGCGCACGACAGATTTTCCGGCGTCGCCTCGTTCTGGATGAATTCCGGATAAACCGTCTCGCCGGTCAGCAGGTTCGGCATCGTCAGCGATTTCACCGTCACGATGCGCCGCGCGATTTGGTAGGTGAGCCACGAGGTTTTGTAGAGCGTCACCGTCGGCACGCCGAAGAACGCGCACTCCATCGTCACCGTGCCTGTCGAGGCGAGGGCGACGTCCGTCCCGGCTAGCGCCCAGGGCAGTTCGCCGATTTGGATTTCCAGATTCGCGCCCAGCGATTTCGCCAGCGATACCAACGCCGGGTTCGGCAAAACCATTTTCGCCTGCGCCGCCGGCAGTTTTTCATGGATGATTTTTAATGCCGCCAACATTGGCGGCAGATGCCGTTGCAACTCGCTCTTGCGGCTGCCCGGCAGCAATAAAATTTTCGGCTCAGGCCCTTTGGTTTGAATTTTTAATTCCGACTTTTGCATCCGCTCCACCATCGGATGGCCGACGAATTCCACGCGCAGTTGCGGCACGCGTTGCGCATACCAGTCTTTCTCAAATGGGAAAATGCTCAGAAGCAAATCGTAATCCGCCGCCAGCTTGTCCGCTCGGCCCGGCCGCGACGCCCAGACTTGCGGCGAGACGAACTGCACGATTTTCGGATCCCACTTGGAAAATGGATTCTCGCGAACGTATTTTTTCACCGCCTGACCGAAGCGTAGATTGAATCCGCCAAAATCAATCCCGATCATCACGTCCGGCTTGCGCTCGATGGCCAGCGCCAGCAATTGGTTGAACAGCCGCCGGAACTCAAAATATTTTTTCAGCACGTCCGTGATGCCGATGACCGAGTGCTGCGTCAGGTCGAACGCCAGCTCCACGCCAGCGGCGGCCATCTTGGCACCGCCCGCGCCGAAAAACACGGCGTCCGGCGATTGGCCGCGCAGTGTGGAAACGAGTTCCGCCGCGAGCAAATCGCCGCTCGCCTCGCCGGCGATGAGCATGAAGGTTTTCGGTTTCACGGATTTGTTTTAGCCACGGAGTGGCGCACGATAGTAGCCCACAGCGATAGCTGTGGGAAAACGTCCAACAGAATTTTAAGCCCCGGCAGGGGCGAAAGAGAATTCATTCCCACAAAAACCTTTCGTCATATTCAATTTCATGCCGTTTCAAAAACGACATAAATTCCTCCTGAAATGAAACTTTGCGATGATGTTCTTCTTGATTGGCGATGTATTTTTCAACCTCAATTAAATTTGAATGGCTCACGCTAAACGCGCCATAACCGATTTGCCATGCGAACGCTTTTTGATTCGGAAAATTTTTGTGAATCCAGCCGGATGAATCTGCCTTTAACTCGCGCATCAAGTCGGACAACGAATGTTTCGCCGCCAGCGATGCGAGAATATGAACATGATCGGCTGGGCCATTGATGATGAGCGCCTTGCCATCGTGCGCGCGGATGATGCCGCCGAGATACGGAAACAAACGTAATTTTAATTCCGCGTCGAGCAATGGCCGCCGGTCTTTTGTGCTGAAAATAATATGCGTCAGCAAATGGGTAAACGTGTGTGCCACAAAATTAGCGGTGAGTCAGTTTGGTTCGTGTTAGCCACGGAGTGGCGCGAGATTGTAGCCCACGGTGACAACCGTGGGATTGATGTAGCAAAACGGTTTAAGCCTCGGCCGGGGCGAAAGAGATGGGGTTTTGAACGCTGGTTTTCTGTCGCCCCTGCCGGGGCTAGGAAGATTTGCGGGCGGCTAAACCCATAGCTGGCGCTATGGGCTACTGCCGCGCGCTGCTCCGCAGCTAAAACACCGGCGGTGAGCATGAAGGTTTTCGGTTTCACGGGTTTATTTTAACGCAGAGACGCAAAGGCGCGAAGTTTTCATGGAATCAGACCGTCGAGCGGACGGCATTTTCCGCCGCGATGAATCTTGGCGTGGCAATTCGCGCAAACGATAGCCAAGTCATCAAGTTTTGTTTGGCTTGGCTTGGTTCGGTCGGAGAGCGGTTTGAGATGATGAATTTGTGCATAGTCTCGACCAAGCGCGTCATACACAGCTTCAAAATCAAAACCGCATTTCGGCACTTCACATTTTAATTTGCCGTTCCCAATTTTTCTGGCTTCGGCGACTTTGGCGTCTCGAAGTGATTGTTCGCGTTTGCGGTGTCTCACGAGCGCCAATTTTTCCGCACCTTCCATTGCGGACAATTCCGTGTCAGTTGTTACAGCCGACAAGGAAGTTTTGCCGACGTGCGCCGCCCATTTTTCTTCCAATGCAGTTGCGATTTCATCTGGCATTTGAGTGCCCGATGATTGAGGCGTCCAATTGAAAGCGGCCAGCCTTCCTTTTTTGAGTTCATCCATTCCAAGCGGAGCATCAACTGGTGGGTTTAGCAGCCGTTCCCACTCTCCATCCACGCCAAGGCATTTTTCTCCGATAGCAGCTTTGTCAGCGTCCCAATGTAATCGCAAATGAGGAGCGGTTGTCACCCATCCAGAGCCGATAATTCCTTTTGGCTCTTCCGAAACTCGCATTAAAAAAATCCGGTCGCCGGGCTGGATTTTCTTTGTATTGCCACAGATCCAGCTTGCGATAACTCCTTTGCCTGCCAAAGTGTCCGCGCTCGTGTCAGCAAGGTTCTCCCAATGCCAACGCTTTGGATTCCAAGTTAGAAAATAATTTTTCATCTCTACCCCTCCGCGCCTTTACGTTAAATTCCTATTTTATCTCCTGAATCTGCCTTGTAATTTCAAACGCCAAGTCGAGCGCGCGTTTGGCGGATTCGCCGCTGACTACGGGCGCCTGTTTTTCGCGGACGCAGTTGACGAAGCTTTGCAGTTCCAGCTTGAGCGGCTCGTCTTTGTTGATGGGCACCGGCTCGCGCACAATCTTCTTGCCCCCAAACTGGCTGACGATGACGGAGTCTTTGCCGATGCCCAGCTTGGCCGCCATGATTTTTTTGATAAACGGTGTTTCCGCTTCGCCATCGCGGGCGACGCGATAAATAAATCCCTCCTGCACGCGGTAATCGAGCGAGATGTAGCAGGGATTGGTCGGACCGCTGAAGACGCGGATCTTGCGGATGCGCTCCGGGCTGACGCGGCTGGCGGTGAGGTTGGCCACGCAGCCGTTGGCGAAGCGCAGGCGCACGTTGGCGATGTCCTCGCTTTTGCTCAACACGGGAATGCCCACGGCATCCACGCTGGTCACGGGCGATTTGACGAACGCGAGCACGATGTCGAGGTCATGGATCATCAAATCCAGCACGACGCCGATGTCGGTGGAGCGGGCCGGGAAGGGCGAGATGCGAAGACATTCTATGAAGCGCGGTTCGGTGGCGACGTTCTGAAGAAAGGTGAAAACCGGATTAAACCGCTCGATGTGGCCGACTTGCAGGACGAGGTTTTTTTGCTTGGCAATTTCGCATAACTCGGCGGCCTGCTCGGAATTGTCCGTGATGGGTTTCTCGACGAGCACATGTTTGCCCGCGGTGAGCAGTTGTTTGGCGATGTCAAAGTGGGTCGTGGTTGGGGTAACGATATTCAGCGCATCGCTGGCGGCGGCGGCCTCGGCGACGGACGCGAAGACGTGCAACTTGTGTTTTGCGGCGATGCTGCGGGCGGTTTCGGCGTGCGCGTCGTAAATGCCGGTGAGTTCCACCTGACCGGCGGCGTGGAGTTCGGAATAGATGCGGGCGTGATGCTGACCGAGCGACCCGGTGCCGAGAACGGCGACTTTGACTTTTGCCATAAGCGGAGTTTGCCAGAGGCAAGGCGAGGCGGCAAATCGTTACATCGTTGCTTTGTGGAATCGTGATTCGTTAGATTACCGCCGTGCCAGTTCTCGCTTACATCATGACCGCGCTTGGCGCGTATCTGCTAGGCTCGCTTCCGACGGGGTTTCTCATCGCGCGCGCCAAAGGTATAGACATTCGCAATGTCGGCAGCGGCAACATTGGCGCGACAAACGCGATACGCGTGCTCGGCAAGCCGGCGGGAATTTTTGTGCTGCTCGCGGATGCGGCGAAAGGTTTTTGTGCTGTTACCTTCCTGTCTTTTTTTATATTTCTATTTTTTTACGGAGACAAAGGTGACGAAACAATGGACGCTGGCTGGAACTTGCCGATCATCGCCGGCATTTTCGCCGTGCTCGGCCACAATTATACCTGCTGGTTGAAATTCAAAGGCGGCAAAGGCATCGCGACGACCGCCGGCGTTTATCTCGCGCTCGCGCCGTGGGCGTTGCTGATCGCGCTGGTCGTTTTCATTCTGGCGTTGCTGGTTTCGCGCATCGTGTCGGTGGCTTCGATGTCGGCAGCGGTGGCGTTGCCGGCGGCGGTTTGGGTGATGATGCCGCAAAATATTTTTCTCGGCATCGTCACGACGGCGCTCGGCGTGCTGGCGATCTACAAACACAAATCCAACATCCAACGGCTTATGGCAGGAACGGAAAATCGGCTCGGCAAAAAAACGGAGGCGACGAAATGAGAATCTGCGTTTTAGGCGCGGGCGCGTGGGGCGCGGCGCTGGCCAAAGTCCTGCACGAAAACGGCAATTTCGTGAAGCTCTGGGACATCAACGCTTCGCTCCTCGCCGAATTGCAGTCGGGCCGCAGTGAAAAACTGCTGCCGGGCGTCGCGCTGCCGACGGATTGGAAAACCGAGCCGGATTTTGCTAAAGCCGTGGGCGGCTGCGAAGTCTTGGTGCTGGCGATTCCGTCGCAATTTTTCCGCGAGGTGGCGGTGAAATTGAAAGGGCATCCGGGCATTTTTGTCAGTGTCACCAAAGGCATCGAATTTGAGACCGGCGAGACGATGAGCCGGATTTTGCGCGAGCAGGCGCCGCCGGATCGCGTGGCGGCATTGTCTGGGCCAAGCTTTGCGCGCGAAGTGGCACTGGGCATTCCCACCACCGTTGTTTGCGCGTGTGAAAGCGACGGCACGGCGAAGACAGTGCAGGGACTTTTCCACCGGCCCGAATTTCGCATCTACCGCAGCACGGATATTCTCGGCGTGGAATACGGCGGCGCGCTGAAAAATGTCATCGCCGTCGGCGCGGGCGTCGGCGACGGATTGGGTTACGGCGACAATACCAAAGCCGGTTTGGTGACGCGCGCGTTGTCGGAAATGCGCCGGCTTGGCGTGGCGTGCGGCGCGCAGGCGGACACGTTTTCCGGCTTGAGCGGCCTCGGCGATTTGATGCTGACGTGCTTCTCGAAGCAAAGCCGCAACCGCGATTTGGGCGAACGGCTTGGCCGTGGCGAAACGATGGCTGCGATTCAGGCGTCGCATCCGAAACTGGCCGAAGGTTATCCCACGGCGCGCTCCGCCCACCGCCTAGCCAAAGAAAAAAAAGTTTCGACGCCGATTATTGATGAAGTCCACGCGATGCTTTACGAAGGCAAGGAACCCAAGAAAGCCGTGCGCGATTTGATTTCGCGGGCGTTTAAGGCGGAGGATTAAATCGCTCGGCTTTAATTATTGCTCGGCGGCACGGTCATCCACTCGGCAATCGGCCGCGAGGTGCCACAGTCGAGACATTGCACCGCATTGAACTGCGATCCGCAATGCGGACAGGCTCCGTGCGTCAGGAACAAATCAAATGCCTGGGCGCATTTCCCGCAGCGCCAGCGTTCGCCCAGCGGCGGCGCGGTTTTGCAGGACGGACACGCGAAGCCTTCGCGGCGGGGAATCTTGGCAAGCTTTGCCAGCACGCGCGCCTGTTTCAAGCCGCCCCAGCAATTCATCAGGATGAATGCCGCCATGATGCCGAGCCAGAGGGATTGCGCAAAGACGGCCAATCCGATCAACGCCGCCACGCCGATAAAACCGATGATGCTTGCGGCCATCAAACTGTTCGCGCGGCCGAAAGGAAACCACAACAGTGACCGCAAAATTTGTCCGCCGTCGAGCGGATAGACCGGCATCAGATTGAAAATCAGCAGGACGAGGTTGATGATCCAAATGTTGTGGATCAACTCATAAGCGTTGGGATTCGTGTCATACCAATGCAAATGTGAACTCACCGACACCACGACTGCCAGCAAAGGAATCAGCACCACGTTCACCAGCGGACCGGCGGCGATGCTCCAGAGCTGCGCGCCCGGACGTTGCGGCGGGTTCACATAGGCCACGCCGCCGAGCGGCCAGAGGACGATGTCGTGCGTCTGCCCGCCGACCTGCCGGCAGGCAAACTGGTGGCCAAATTCGTGCGTGAGGACAATCGCGAACAGCGACAGGTATTCCAGCACGTTCCAGATCATCGAGGAATACTCGTGCGTGCGGAACTGGATGGAATAAATCGCGACCAGAAACCACGACCAATGGACATAGACGCCGATTCCCGCGAGCGAGAAAATCTTGAAGGCGCCTTTGTTGGTCGGCATTTACAGCGCTCCTTTGATCTCTTTCAACAGTTCCGCGTGCGATTCGACGGCCTTGAACTGCGGAAATTCCGCTTTCACTTTTTCCGGCGCGTGAATGAGAAAGCCCACGTTCGCCTCGCCGAGCATCGCGGTGTCGTTGTAGGAATCGCCGGCGGCGACGACGTGGTAGTTCAACGATTTCAGCGCGGCGACGGATTTTTGCTTCTGGTTCGGCTGGCGCAATTGGTAGCCAGCGATGCGGTCGTTCTCGACGATGAGCCGGTGGCAGAACAGCGTCGGCCAGTTCAGCTGCTTCATCAGCGGCTGGGCGAACTGCTCGAACGTGTCCGACAAAATAATGACCTGCACGAGCGAGCGGAGTTCGTCCAAAAATTCTTTGCCGCCGGGCAGCGGTTTCAGCGTGCCGATGACTTCCTGGATGTGCGAGAGCTTGATACCGTGTTGATCGAGGATGCCAATTCGATAATTCATCAGCTTGTCGTAATCCGGCTCGTCGCGGGTGGTGCGGCGCAGTTCCGGGATCTTGGTTTTCTCGGCGACGGCGATCCAGATTTCCGGCGTCAAGACGCCTTCCATATCCAAAGTAACGATGGCTTGTTTCACAGGCGCGGAGTTTTTCAAAATCGAACGAAGGTGTCCAGCCCCGCCTAAATTATTTCAGTTCCGGATGCGCGGAAATAATGGCGTCAAGCGCCGCCCCCGCCTCGGTTAATTCCGGGGCCAGCTTCAAGGCCTGGCGAAAATGGGCGACCGCCTCGGCGGTTTGGTTCTGTTGCTGCAAGGCCAGCGCCAGTCGGTAATGCGCCTTGGCTTCGTTCGGCGTCAGCCGGAGCTCCGTCGTGAATTCGGCCGCGGCCTGTGCCGGTTGATGATTGTCGAGCAAGGCCAGGCCGTAGTTGAAATGCAGTTCCGGATTGTCCGGTTCCAAATTTGCGGCGGCGGCAAAATGCGGCAGCGCGGCGGTGAGTTGTTTTTGCCGGGCCAGGCCCACGGCGAGGCAAGTGTGGGCCTGCACGAAGTCAGGTTTCAACCGTAAGGCCTCGGCAAATTGCGCGTCCGCCGCGTCCGGTTGGCCGGCGTCCGCGAGGGCTTTGCCACAATAGAAGTGTGGCACGGGATCATTCGGAGTGAGTTGCGCCGCGACGGCCAGATGTTCACTGGCTTCAGCGGCGTGGCCCTGACGCAGTTGCGCCATGCCCAGACTCCATTGGGCCTGCGGAAAATGCGGGGCCAAGCGCACGGACTCGGCGAAAAACGGCACGGCGGCGTCTGGCAAACCGGCGAGTTCCAGCGCGCCGCCCAGATAATCATCGGCCGCGTAATTGTCGCCGGTGACTTCGACGGTGTGCGAAAAAAGTTTCACGCTGTTTTGCCAGTAGGTCAGTTGATTCGCGGTGGCGAAAGCGCAGGCGCCGAGTGCGGCGATGACCGCCAGCGTGGCGAGTTTTTTCCATTGCGGCACCGACGTCAGAAGTTCCTGGCCGCCCCAGACAATCAGGATCAGCAGGCCAATGCTGGGAAGATACAGGTAACGGTCGGCCATGGCCTGCGGGCCGGCCTGCACCAGTCCGATGGTGGGCACCAACGTTCCCACAAAATAAAACCAGCCAAAAAAGAGGAAGGGACTTATTTGTGCGCGCCAGATCACCACGCCTGACCAGAACAGCAGTAGCAGCGCCGCCGCCAGCACGGCGGCTAGCGGCCAGTGATTTTGATACGGATAAATGATGGCGAGATCCGCCGGCCAGAACGTTTTGGAAAGATAACGCGCATAGGAGACTAACGCGTTGTCAATTCGCGTCAGCATGGGCAGGGCCGCCAGCGACCAAGTGGCCCCGCCGCCTTTTTGGGCGATGACATTCACGCAACTCGCCGCCGCCGCCAAGGCCAGGAACGGCAGCTTTTCGAACGCGAGCCGGCCGGCGGTTTTCCAGGAAAAATTCCCCGGCCCAATGCGGTTCAACGGCCAGAAGTCCACCAACAGCAAAACAAACGGGAGCGTCACGACCATCGGCTTGCTCATCAAGCCAAACGCAAAAAGCACCAGCGACATTAGGTAATAAAGTGATGAGTGATGAGTGATGAGTGGCAGAGTAGGGGGCGCGCTGGTCGCTCGCCACTGGTCACTCGTCACATACTTTGAATATACCAGCAGCGTGAGCAGCCAGAAAAATGCGCTCAAGACATCCTTCCGCTCCGCCACCCAGGCCACCGACTCGACGTGCAAAGGATGCCAGGCGAAAAAGGCCGCCACCAGCGCACTCCGCCACAGTGCGCCGGTCGCGCGATTTAGCCAGGCAAACAGCAGCAACGTGTTGGCGATGTGAAAAAAAACATTGGTCAGATGATGGCCGGCCGGATTCAAGCCGAACAGTTGGCAGTCCAGCATGTGCGACAGCCAGGTCAGCGGGTGCCAGTTGCTGGCGATAGTGTTTTGGAACGCCCATTTCACGCCGGCCCAAGTCAGACCAGCCTGCACCTGCGGGTTGGACGTCACATATTGATTGTCATCCAGAGTGATGAAGCCGTGCCACGTCACCGGCCAGTATAAAACCAATGTGGCCAGCGCCAGCACGAGGCTGATGCTCCACGGATTCATTTTTAAACGGCTCGTGTACATTTTTAAAATGGCTTTGTCCGGCGCGGTGGGTCGGCAAAATTCACGGGGTGCCGGTAGAGGCGCGCAATTCCGGATGCGCGGCCAGCAAATCGGCCAGCTCCTTTTTCGCCGGCGCCAAATCCGGTTGCAGTTTCAGGGCCTGACGATAATGCGGCGCGGCTTCGGCAAAACGTCCGAGATGGACGAGCGCGCCGGCCAGATTGTATTCGGCGGATGCCGAAGCCGGTCGCACGGCCAGGGCGGTGCTAAAACAGGTTGCGGCGTTGGTCCAACTGGCATGTTGCGAAAAATACACGCCAAGGTTGAACTGGACGTCGGGATTGCGCGGTTCCAGTTCGGCGGCAGCTTGCAGATGTTGCAGCGCCTCGTCCATCAGCCCAAAGCCGATGAGGCAGGTGGCGAGGTTGAACTGGCTTTGCGGATAACGCGGTTCCAGCCGCACGGCTTCGCGAAAAAGCACCAGCGCGCGGGCCGGATTGCCCGTCAGTTCAAAGGCTTTGCCGAGGCAGTTGTCCGTCACATAATTATTTTCGGTGACTTCCAGCGAGTGCAAAAACAGGTTTACACTGTCGCGCCAATAGGTGATTTGAATCGAGGTGGCCAGCACGCAGCCGACCAAGGCGCTGCCGCCGACCAGTGTTAAAATAATTTTTCCACTCGGCCGCTGGGCGCAAAATTCCGCCGCGCTCCAGACCAGCATGGCGAATAAGCCAATGCTCGGCAGATAGGTGTAGCGGTCAGCCATCGCCGCCGCGCCGACCTGGATGATGCCGATGGTCGGCACCAGCGTGCCCAGAAACCAAAACCAGCCGGTGAAAACCCACGGCGATTGGCGGATGAATTTCACCGCCAGAAATGAAACGGCCAGCAAGAGCACGACCGCACCGATCACCGCCGCCGCCGGCCAGTGGTAGCGGTAGGGATAAATGATGGACAGATCCGTCGGCCAGAAAATCTTGGCGAGGTAGCGCGGATAAGTCAGCAGCGCGTTCATCAGGCGGCTGGGCAATTCGACGGAACTCACCGCCCCGCCGCTGCTCTGGGCGCGCATCGTCATCACGCAGCCGCCCAGCGACAGCGCGAAGAACGGGATTTTATCCAGCAGCAAATTTTTCCAATTCGAAATTCGAAATTCGAAATTCGAAATTCGTTTCAGCGGCCAAACATCGAGCAGGAGCAACACAAACGGCAGCGTGACGACCATCGGTTTGCTCATCAGGCCAAACGCGAAAAGCACCAGCGACAGCAGGTAAAACCAAAGTGACGAGTGACGAGTGACCAGGGCTGGAGCCGGAGCCTGGTTTGTCACACGCCACTTGTCACTCATCACATACTTGGCATACGCCAGCAGCGTGAGCAGCCAGAAAAAGGCGCTCAACACATCTTTGCGTTCCGCCGCCCACGCGACGGATTCCACATGTAGCGGATGCCACGCGAACAACGCCGCGACAAAAGCGCTGCGCCACAGCGCGCCGGTGGTGCCGCGTAAAAACAGAAACAGCAGCAGCGTGTTCGCCACATGAAACAGCAGGTTAACCAGGTGGCTGCCGCCGGGATCGGCACCAAAAACGGAGCAATCGGCCTGATGCGAAATCCAGGTGAGCGGATGCCAGTTTGCCGCGTGCGCGCCGTGGAAAGCCCAGACGGCATTGGTCCAGTTCAGGCCGGTGGTGACGTGGTTATTGTCGGCGATGTATTCATCGTCATCGAACAAGATGAAATGGTGATGCGTGATCGGCCAATACAAGGCCGCCGTGCCGAGCGCCAGCACCAGGCAAATCAGCGCAAACAGTTTTTTATCGGACAGCGCGGGGGTCATGTCAGAAAGAAACGATTTCGCGCTGGCGGCGGTTGAAACGGTAGGTTTCGCGGTAGCCGGTGGAGCGGGCGAGCGCCACGGCTTCGGCAAAATTCATTCCGACTTCCGCCGGCGCGTGCGCATCGGAGCCAAAGGTGATGGGCACTTTTTTTTGAAATGCCAGCTGGAGCAGTTCCGCGCTCGGATAAATTTCCCGGCACTCTTTCCGCAGCCCGGCGGTGTTGAGTTCGATGGCGCAACTGGCCTGCGCGGCGGCGGTCAGAAATTTTTCATAAAGCGGTGCGCAAGGTTGGGTCGGGCGGATGCCGAATTTTTTCGGCAAATCCGCATGGCCGATGATGTCGAACAGTTTTGATTCCGCCGCCTGCGAGAGGCGCTCAAAATAAATCTGCCAGACCTCAAAGGCGTCGCGTTTTTTCCACTCAGATAACTTGGCCGGATTGTCAATGTCCCACGTCTCGGAAACATAATGCACGCTGCCGATCAAATAATCCCACGGATGCCGCGCCGCTAGCGAGCGGATCCAGTTTTCGTGGCCGGGCAGATAATCCACTTCCAGCGCCAGCCGGATGGTGAGTTGCGGAAAGGTGGTCTGCGCGAGCCGGACTTTGGCGACGTAATCATCCAGTTGCCGGTCGAACATCCGCCAGTTGTCGAAATCGTCCTGCGGCATGGGCGAATGGTCGGAGAAGCCGATTTCCGTCAGGCCCAGTTCGACGGCGCGGCGCGCGTAATCCACCGGCTCGCCGACCGCGTGGCGGCAAAGCGGCGTGTGCATGTGATAATCGGCCGGCAACGACATGGCCGAAGTTTCATCCTTCGGGTTTCAACTTTCAAGTTTGAACAGACATGAAACCAATGCGAACGGTTTTACGTCTGCCGTTGTATGCTCAAGCCGCTTTCATCTGACCGATGGAATTATTCCACGGCCGCGCATTTGTTGAACCGCGCCGGCTTCGGCGGGCCGCCGGCAGACATTCAAAATCTCGCCGACCTTGGCCCGGCCAAGGCGGTGGCTTCGCTGCTCGATTACGAAGCCATTTCCGACCCGACGCTGAATCCCGATTGGGCCAAGCCGAATCCGGAGGAAGTTCTCAAATACCGCGACGCCATCAAAAACGGCACGCCGGAGGAGAAGAAAAAATTGCAGCAGGAGCAGCAGCAGACGTTTCAGCGGCGGATGCTGGAACTGCGCGGCTGGTGGCTGCGGCGCATGACCTACGGGCCGCGGCCGTTCCAGGAAAAAATGGTCCTGTTCTGGCACGGTCATTTTGCCACAAGCGTGGACAAGGTGCGGAACCCTTATTTCATGTGGCGGCAGAATGATCTTTTCCGCCGGCTGGCCACGGACAACTGGCAGAATCTGCTCACCCAAACCGGCAAGGACCCGGCTATGCTCCTCTGGCTGGACCAGGCGCAAAGCCGGAAGGCGCATCCCAATGAGAATTTTGCGCGCGAGGTGATGGAATTATTTGCGCTCGGCGAGGGGCATTACACGGAACACGACATCGCCGAGGCGGCGCGCGCGCTCACCGGCTGGTCGTTTGAATTTCAGGATCAGCAATACATTTACCGCCCGTTCATCCACGACCAGGGCAGCAAGACGTTTCTGGGCCACACGGGCAATTTCGACGGCGATGATGTCATCACGATCATTGTTTCGCAGCCGCAGGCGGCGCGGTTCATTACCGCGAAGCTGTGGAATTATTTCGCCGGCCAGATGCCGTCGGAGGAATTGAACGCGGCGCTGGCGGCGAACTTCCGCGCGCACGGAAACAACTTCAAACCGTTCCTGCGCGACCTGTTTCAGAGCGAGGAGTTTTACAGCGACGACATTGTCCGCAACCAGGTGAAAAGCCCGGTGCAATGGCTGGTGGGCAGCGTGCGCGTGCTGGAATGCGAGCTGCCGCCGCCGTTCGTGAGTTGGGGCATGCTGCGTCAGTTGGGGCAGGATTTGTTCGCACCGCCGAATGTCAAAGGCTGGGACGGCGGCGTCACTTGGATCACGACGAACACGCTGCTCACGCGCTATAATGATGCGCAGGCGTTGGTGGAGGGCACGGTGCCGCCGTTGGCCGCAGGGGATTTTGCCCGCAAAGCTGGCAACGGCGGCGGGGGCAAGCTGGAGAAAGCCTTGCAACGCGTCCGGCTGGGCGGGGTGAACGTGGAAAAAATTCTCACACCCGCAGAGCGGGCTGACAAGACGGCGCTCGTCGCCGCGCTGGAACACCGGCTGTATCAGGCTGCGCTCAACAGCGGGCAGCAGCAGACGCTGCGCGATTTTCTCGCCGCCAAAACCAAGCTGTCCAACGCGGACATTGCTACAACGATCCGGCTGATGATGTCCACGCCGGAATATCAAGTGACGTGAAATTGTTATGAAAAATGAAATTCTTCTCCACACGCGCCGCGAGTTTTTGCGGCGCACAGTGCTCGGCAGCGCGCTGTCGTGGACCATGCCGGCGTTTCTCGCCGACACGTTTGCCGCATTGCAAACGCAGGCGGCCGATTCCGCCACGCAGATTGTCACCGGCAAGGATTCGCCGATTCTGGTCGTGTTGCAAATGGCGGGCGGTAACGATGGCATCAACACCGTGGTGCCGTATGCGAATGATTTTTATCACCGCGCGCGGCCCACGCTTGGGCTGAAGTTGGAAAATATTTTGAAGCTGAATGACGAGGTTGGCCTGCATGGCGCGATGACCGGGTTCAAGGAGCTTTACGACGCCGGACAACTTTCGATTGTGCAGGGCGTCGGCTATCCGAATCCGAACCGCTCGCATTTCCGGTCCACGGAAATCTGGCAGACGGCGAGCGATGCCGACCAGATTGAAAAGCACGGCTGGATCGGGCGCTACTTTGACGCCGCGTGCGCCGGTGCCGACCCGGCGGTGGGCGTGACCATTGGCAACCAGTTACCGGAGGCGTTTTTTGCCGCGAAGCCAAAGGGAATTGTTTTCAACAATCCGCAAAATTACCGCTTCATGGCGAACGGCGCGGCGACGGAGGAATCTTACAAAAAACTAAACGAGCTGGAAATGTCCAGCCCGCTGCCGGACGACAATTCTGGCGGCAGCATTGGCATGTTGCCGGCGGGGATGCCGATGACCGGCGGCCGCGCGGTGGATTTTATTTCCCGCACCGCGCTGGACGCGCAGCAAAGCTCCGATGAAATCCGGGGCATCGCCGCGCGCGTGCAAAATCAGGCGCAATATCCCGGCTCGCAGCTCGGCAACAGTCTCAAGCTTGTCGCCAAACTCATCGGCGGCGGATTGCCCACGCGCATTTATTACGTCTCGCAAGGCGGCTACGACACGCACACCAACCAGCTCGGTTCGCAGCAGCGGTTGCTCGGCGATCTGGCGGATTCCGTGAAGTCGTTCGTGGCTGACTTGAAAGCGCAGGGCAACCTGCAGCGCGTCTTGGTGATGACCTTCAGCGAGTTTGGCCGGCGCGTTGGCGAAAACGCCAACGGCGGGACGGATCACGGTGCGGCGGCGCCAATGTTCATCATCGGCAATAAAGTGAAAGCCGGGTTGCTTGGACAATATCCGAGCCTCGCTCCCCATGATCTGTTTCAGGGCGACATCAAATACAATGTGGATTTCCGCAGCGCCTACGCGGCCGTTTTGGAAAACTGGCTCAAGACGAAAAGCGCGCCAATCCTGGGCCGGCAATTCCCGCTGCTGCCGGTGGTTTAAGAAATTGCCGTTACGTTCTACTGAAGTTTCTTTGGGTATTGAGTCAAGTTTGCCTGAATCTGGCCCGGGAATGACGGATGGTTTGCCGACAGTCATTCAAGGTCCGAATGCCAGGTAGTTGGCTAGGGCATGACTGATAGGCTGGCCGGTATGTTGCTCATAGTAGCTGTATCCAGGCGATGAATTCACTTCGAAGCATATTGTTCTGCCATCTTCCGCAATCATTAAGTCTATACCGGCAAAAGGAAGTTCAAGGCGTCTGGCCAAGGCAACACATTTGGCGGCTGTTGTCCCGTCTAAGTCATAAGACTCCAAGCTTGCAGTTTTGCCCTCGGCGCGCGCATAACGGTAGTCAACCGCATCACTAATGATTTTCGTCGCATAAACCTTTTGGCCAATGACGTGAACCCGGACATTAAATCCGGAGACGCATTCCTGGAATTGCACCGGACAGTATTTGATCTTGTCCAATCTAACTAAAGAGGCGTCGTCAACCTGCTTCACGATGCTACGCGTTCCGCTGATTGATTTGTAGATGACTGAACTGTATCTCGCAATGAACTGCCTGGCTTCGTCTGCATCGTTGGTAATGCAGGTATCAGGTATGTCCAGGCCGCTTTCATTTATACATAATGATTGGTACGGTTTTGAGTTATTAGACATCTGCACCGAAGGAACATTGACAACCCGGCAAGTTGTTTTTTCGTCCATTACCCGGAAAAGCCTGCCATACATTTCATTGATAGCGGTCTTATTTTGGCTGCTGGCATATTCGGGCACTTGGGTGTGATCCATCGTTCGCAAATAGATTCCGGCACAATCATTCAGCCGATAATGGCGGGAGCCGTTGGTTAGAATACTGTCTCCTCGCCGCCAGGGATCGGTCTCCACCCGCCATGCCGCTTGTTGCCGTTGGTTGAATAACTCAAACGGAATTCCTTTTTTGGAACATGCTTCAGCCAGCAGCCGCAACGGCGGTTCGCTGGGAATGCCTATGAGCAGGATCATATTTATGTTTGACTAATCGTTGCGCCAAACTATCCAGGTAGAGTGCTCCATAACAAGAAAGCGAAGGGGTCTTCGATAGGTAAAGCAAACGTGGGGTTCCGCTTTCATTCATAAAAATGGCTTCCAGCGTTTCGTCTTCGCCCTGGTTGATAAAACACTCCCGAATTTCATTTTCCCGAGGCAAAGTTGCTTGATCGGGCGGGGTAAGTATTTCTTCGCCGTCAAACATAAAGCGGTGTAGTTCGGTTGGATTGATGGCCGAAAGCTTTTGATACGAGCTACTGGGATCGTCAATGAAGGATGAATCAAACGACAACCCGCATTCATCCACCCGCGCTGCCCAGCGTGCCGCAAAGTTCACATCCCCGTAAAGCGCTCCGTGGTAAATACGGTTGGATACCGGGCATGGCAACGACGCTATCAGCGCGGGAAAGAATGCATTTAACTCACTCGCTGCGTAGGTTAGTTCCGAAGGTTGAGCTTTTCGCCATATTATTGGGTCAACATAACTAAGCCGGTTGATGGCATAGGAAACCTCGTTGCTTTCGAGCTTCCATGCGGCTTTATTAAACGCCACGGTTGCACTAGGCTGCCCGTGGTTGTTCAACCGCAGAGTGATGTTGTAATCAAGCCCTAAGGCTTCCGGCACAAGGTAAGCCATCCGCAAATGATAGACTTGATCCAGCATCTGTTGAAGCCACCGGGCTTCCGCGTCGTGATGATGGGCAAGGAGCAACAGCACAATGGTAAATTTCTTATGAAAGTAGCCGGTGCAAAAATTTGCACCGGCTTTCCTTGTGGTTGCCTATTCGTTCGAAAGTGCGCCCCGGCTGAGATTGGGCCGCAGACTGCTTTCAATGAACGAAGTGAGTGTTGCCAGAGTGGCCTCCAAATGCTGCACACGCGCAGCGAGATCATCAGCCCCTTGCCCCTGCATCGGCTGGCCTCCAATCGGCTGAACAATGGGATTGATCGGAGCATCGGTCAACTTGTCAAACAGCTTGTCCGTCACCTTGTGCTCGATGATCTCGTTCTTTTCCTTTTGCTCCTTGATCTCGATCTTCTCGAGTTTGTGCTCCTTGATCTCGATCTTTTC
>CAISEZ010000129.1 GCA_903884535.1 uncultured Verrucomicrobia subdivision 3 bacterium | reverse complement strand
TCGGAAAAGAAACTCATCTACACCGTGCTGGCGTTCACCGTGTTCTTTTTCATCGGCCTGATGGGCCTGACCGTCTGGGCCACGAATGGTTTTCCGCCCGGCACCGCTAATCACTAACATTTATGTCGCTCAAAGCCTTCCATCTGATTTTTGTGACGCTGCTCACCGCGCTGTCGTTTGGCTGCGCGGCGTGGGCGTTCCAATCCGGCAGCGTGCTTTGGGGAACGGTGGGCGTTGCCGCCGGCATATTTGTGGTTGTTTACGGCATTTATTTTTTAAGAAAACTGAAAAGCGTCAGCTACCTGTGAACGCGAAAATTAAATTTCCGGCGGTGAGCCGTAGCGCAGACTGCCAGTCTGCTGTATCGCGGATTGGCAATCCGCCAGGCGCGCGCCCTTGCCGCTCCTCGCCGAATCCCATTCGGCGACACAGCAGATTGACAATCTGCGCTACGCTTTTCGTCCTCGCCGCGTTCGCGCCGGCAAAAATCTTTGCCTGCGCCGCGTGCTTCGGCCCGAACATTGATTCGCCGATGGCCGACGGCATGAACTGGGCCATCCTCGCGCTCGGTGCCGTCCTTACCACGGTCCTCGGCGGGTTTCTGACCTTCCTGATTTACGCCATCCGCAAGAGCGAAGCCATGGAAGTCGCGCGCGTGGCTGGAACTAAAAATTAAAAACTGAAAATTCAAATGATAGACTGGTTCGCCCAAAAAATCCTCTGTCTGCCGCAGCTCGCCTCGGCTCATGGTCACGACGTGGACAATCTCATGGTTTATGTCCACTGGCTGATGCTGGCGTTGTTCGTCGGCTGGAGCCTGTATTTCGCCTACGTCTTGTGGCGATTCAACTCCGCGCGGCATCCCCAGGCTGATTACGTCGGCTCCACCAGCCCGATTCCAAAATACACGGAAATCGCCGTCGTCGTGATTGAAGCCGTGCTGCTCATCGGCGTGGCCATTCCGATCTGGTCGAAAAACGTGGATCACTTTCCCGATCCCGCCGACAAGAAAACTGTTGTCATTCAAGTCATGGCGCAGCAGTTTGGTTGGAATGTTCGCTATCCCGGCCTCGACGGAAAATTTGGCCGGCAGGACATGAAGCTCATCGCCGACAACAACATCTTCGGCGTGGATCCCGCCGACGCCGCCGGCAAGGATGACATCCAATATTACAACGGCGAAATCCACTGCGTCCTCAACCAGCCCGTGCTGGTCTATTTGAGTTCCAAGGACGTGATTCATTCGTTCAAGCTCGTCGCCATGCGCGTGACGCAGGACGCCATTCCCGGCCTGCGCATTCCGTTCACCTTCACGCCGACGAAGCTGGGCCGCTACCAAGTCGAGTGCGCGCAGCTCTGCGGCAACGCCCACGCCGCGATGTCCGGTGGTTTCGTCCTCGTGCAGACGCCGGAGGAATACGCCGCATGGCTGCAATCGAAGTCCAACGCCGGCCAGCCGCAGAGCTTTGAATGATAATTTCCTTCCGTAAATCAACCGCACCTGTTTTTGGGTGCGGTTTTTTCTTTTCCGGCGTGCCTTGCTGCAAACAGCATTCCCGCTATAATTGACGGACGTTATGACGCCAACGCCCGCCCGCCCGCCGCGCACCATCTGGATTGGTTTTCTGCTGTTGTTTGCGCTGCTGGCATTGTCATTCGCGACGTGGTTTGTCCAGATCAGCCGTAAATTCAATTTGCCGGTCATCGGCGTGGTCGCGCCATTCACGCTCACCAGTCAGGAAAGCCAGCCGGTGACGCTTGCCGATTTCACCAACCACGTCTGGCTGGCGGACATCATCTTCACGCGCTGCGCCGGCCCGTGCCCGCGTCTGACGCAGCAGATGCGGCAAGTGCAGGATTTGCTACCAAAGGACAGCGGCGCGAAGCTCGTCACGCTCACCACCGACCCGGAATTCGACACGCCTGCCGTGCTGAAAAAATACGGCGAACACTTCGGCGCGGATTTCAACCGCTGGACGTTCCTCACCGGCACGAAAAGCGAAATCGCCGCCGTCGCCGCCAACAGTCTGAAATTGAGCGCGCAGCCGGTGAAGCCGGAAGAGCAGAAAGATTCCGCCGACTTGTTCATCCACACCACGATTTTTGTCATCGTGGATAAGCACGCGCAGTTGCGCGGATTTTTTGAGACCGGCGGCGACGGCGTGGATTGGACAAACGCCGTGCTGCCGAAGATTTTGAAATCCGTCCGCCAATTGGAAAACGAGCCATGAGCGTCCACGATTTGCCCGCCGTCAACGCCACGCTCAACGGCTTGAGCGCGGTTTTCCTCACGCTCGGTTTTGTCTTCATCAAGCGCGGAAACAAAATCGCGCACCGCAACTGCAGGATCACCGCGTTCGGCACGTCGGTGATTTTTCTCGCGTGCTACCTGACCTACCACGCCACGGTCAGGACCGTCACGCACTTTGTGGATCCCGCGTGGTTCCGGCCGATTTACCTGACGATTCTGCTGACACACACGCTGCTCGCGATGGTCATCGTGCCGCTGATTTTGGTGACGCTTTGG
>CAISEZ010000128.1 GCA_903884535.1 uncultured Verrucomicrobia subdivision 3 bacterium | reverse complement strand
TAAAACATCGCTGTAATTCCCGTTCAAGGCAATCTTGGCAACGGATTGATTTCAGACGAATAGTTCAAGCATGGCTTGAACTATTCACCACAAACCAATCAAATGTGATCGTCGAGATTGTATTGTCACCAAGGCCAAAACACGGCAGGACGGCTCCCAAACGACTCATGGCGGGTAAAATGTCGGCTTGCACATATCCTCAAATAAGTTGAGGATGTGTGCATGGCGAAAAAGAACGACCCATTTGCCGCCCTGATGGTAATTTCCCAAGATCAACAGGGCTATTTCACCACGAAGCAAGCCATCAAGGCGGGCTACGCGGACAATACCCATCCCTATCATGTGCGCGCTGGAAATTGGGAACGGGTTTGGCGCGGCATCTACCGGATGGCGCATCAGCCAACGCCGGAGGATGGCGAGATGATGATGTGGCTGCTCTGGTCGCGCGGGCGTGATGAAAAGCCGCAGGCAACGCTGTCGCATCAGACCGCCCTTAGCCTGTTTGAACTAGGTGATTTCAATCCGGCCAAGATTCACATGATTGTCCCGCCAACATTCCGGCGCAACAGTCGTCTGCCCAAAGCCGTGGTGCTGCATCAAACCCGACTGGCATCAGGTGAATTCACCCAACTGCGCGGGCTGATGGTGTGCCGTCCACTGCGGGCGCTTTGTGATATTGCCAGCACGCATCCCGACATGGTTGATGATCTTCAACCCATTGCCGCCGAAGCGCGGCGACGCGGCCTAATCGTTGAGCGGGAGATTGCAGCCATGAAGAAAACTGAATCTGCCAAAAAAATAATTCAATCTCTCTTTCAATGAATCGCTACGAAACTCCCACCGCCCTACGGCGGGCATTGGAAGACCGACTTCTGGCCGCTGTGCGACGCGAAGGTGGAGACATTCAGCGGATGCGCCGGCAAGCGGCGTTCGACCGTTTGCTTTGTCGTCTGTTTCACGAACCGGATGCACCGTGGCTGCTCAAAGGCGGCTACGCAATGGAGCTTCGCATTCGGATTGCGAGGACGACGCGTGACATTGATTTGGCCATGCGTCATTCGCCTGATGTAGCAAAGCAATGGGATGAAGCCGCCATACGCAGTCAGTTGGAGCGCGCAGCGGGCGTTGATTTGCTGGACGGCTTTGAATTCGCCATTGGCGAACCGACCATGGATTTGGATGCTGCCCCTTACGGTGGCTCACGTTATCCGGTCGAAGCGCAAATGGCGGGGCGACGATTTGCCAGCTTCCATTTGGATGTGAGTGCGGGCGATGTCCTTCGTGAACCGTTCGAGATTCTGGAGGGCAAAGATTGGATGGGATTTGCCGGAATTGTGAAAGCCAAGTTGCCAGCCATTTCGCGCGAGGAACAATTCGCCGAGAAGTTGCACGCCTACACGCTGCCCCGCACAGGTCGTCCGAATACGCGGGTGAAAGATTTCGTGGATATGATCCTCTTGATGGATTCAGGCACAATTAACCTGGTGCGACTTGCGGAAAACATTCAGTCAACTTTTCGGCGGCGTAAAACTCACGAAGCGCCGTCATCGCTGCCGGTGCCGTTGTCCAGTTGGGAAGCACCCTTTGGCGAAATGGCGGAGGAATGTGGTTTGAATAAAAATCTGACCGAACAGCACCGGAGACTTGCTGACTTTCTTGCCGCAATACTGAAATAATCTGCTGACTACACAACCGTGTTCGCGCACAACTCTTGCCGAAAAAAGTGCCAGTGAAAGTGCCAGTGAAAAGAGTTCTATGGGATTGTTGATAGGTCGTTGCGGCTTTTTTTCGAGTTAGGCTGAATGCTTGACAAACGCGCTAAAATGCCTGATTCTATTGGCGTTCGATAGTTATGCGTAGTGCGCCTCTGGTGGCGGATGGGTAGTTCAGGAGTAGTAAAAACTACTTAACCTGTGCGATTCCGACCCTCGCCTCCATTAAAATCCCTTTATTTTCAAGGGTTTTTTGGTGGTTTTGGGTCAGAGTTTCACCGGAATCTTCACCAATTTGGCTGCCCGTTCAGAAAACTGTTACTGCTCGGCCATAGCCCGTTCACTGCTCGCTTATGGGGTTTGATTTTATTTTCCTCGGATTCGGAATAGTTCACGCTGCGCCGGCCCGCGCTTGACCCCCACGAACGTTTCACAACTTGTTTCTTACCGAGAAAATCAGCGGCTTGCACGGCATCGGCCTCGTCGGCGGAACGGAAAATCAGTCGGTTGCGGAGGTTCAGCGTCAGCACCTTGGATTTGTCGTTGCCAAGCGGAGGGATGAGCGACGTAGTGGACTGCGCGGCGGCAACGATGGTCGCCCCAGCCTCGCGAACCACGTCCACGCAGTTGTGATACTGTCGCGTCGGCGTGTCGCACTCAAATCCAGATTCAATCGTATATCCCCGGTCATCGCGTCAAGGTTGAATTCCTCAATTGCCATAGAATCTTGAAAAAAATTCAGCCTGGGTTTTGGTTTTGAAATCTTCTGAATTATCCACTAATTACCACTTACTTGTCAGTTGATTTTGGCTGGATAAAAAACAACCGCACATAATTCGCCAAGGCGGCGCGGTCCGGTTCGGAAAACTGGTTTTGCATGGCGGGCATGGCAGTGCCGGGAACGCCGTCGCGCATCACTTGCATCACATAGGCCGCATCCGGCTGCTCGCGGGTTAGATTCGTGGGCGGCGGTGTAAGGGTTGCGGCGGTTGCGCTCTTGCCGTCGCCGAGCGGGCCGTGACACGCGGCGCATACCTGTGCGAACAGAAATTTCCCGCGCGCAGAATTTTCTGCGCTGGCGATGTTGCGACCGTTCGCCGGATGCAGCGATTGCACATAGGTTACGAGTGAATTCAAATCGTTCGCCGCTAGATCGCGCCAGGAAGGCATGGCGGTGCCGGGAACACCGTTCCAAAGCACATCGCTCAACAACTCCACGGAAAATTGCGTGACCGCGAGGTTCGCCGGGCGCGGCAACAAAACCGGACTGGCAATGCCATCGCCCTTGCCACTCGCGCCGTGACAACCAGCGCAATTTTGCGCAAACAGTTCCGCGCCGCGTTTCAAATTGGCCCGGACCGCTTCAGGATTTTGCGGAGCCGTGAACATAGCAGCCAGCTCATCTCGTGCTTGCACAGTTCCCGGAGTGGAATTTACCGCCGACTCCTTCGGCGCGACGCCATTGACCGCGACGAGATAGCCGACGATTTCGTGGAGTTGGTTCGTGCTCAAATGCGCGCCATAGACTTTGATCATTTTGCCGACGGTTTCCTCCCATTGTTTCTGCGGAAATTTTGGCTGCATGAAAACATAGCGCGCCGAGTGGCAGCTCACGCACGCCGCCACAAACGCTTTGCGACCGGGTGCGACCGGCAGCTCCGGTTCAAAGTTCGGCAGCGTGATGGAGTGGAGGCTGCTCGCAACATCGGCACAACGAACGGATGTGGCGAACAGCGGTAGAACCAGCAATGGCAACAGGAAGCGAAAAAACGTTTTCATTTCAAATCACCTCCACGTCGGTTTGTTCAATGACGTTGCGCATGAAACCGCTGCGGTTCCAAAGCTGGTCGGTTTGTTTTTGCCCGGCGCGGTTGAAAGCGCGGACTTTTAATTGAACCGGGCCGCTCACCGACGGTCGCCACATCAACCGCCAACGCCGCCAGGAATATTTTCCGAGATCGCGATCCAGTTTCGCCGCCTGCCAAGTAGCTCCGCCGTCGGTGGAAACTTCCACACGTTCGATGCCGTTGCCGCTGTCGAACGCCAGCCCTTGAATCTCAAACGGCTTTTGTCGCGGCACTTGTTCGTCCGGTTCGGGACGCACAAACAGCGAGCGCAAACTCATGCGATTGATGGGCGTCGTTTCTGGCGCGAGATGTCCGGACACTTCGTTCGCGTCCACCGTGGTCGGGATGCGATAGGCCTTGTCCATCCAGTAGCCATGAAATTTTTCGGATAGCACGGTGATTTCGTTCAAGGCTTTCACCCAGTAGGTCGCATACCAGCCGGGAACCACGAGCCTGAGTGGGAATCCGTTGAGCATCGGCAGCTCCTCGCCGTTCATTTCATAAGCCACCATCACTTCGCCGTCGCGGGCATGATCCACTGCCAGGGCTTTGGCAAAACTGGGCATATTGGCGAGCGGCGGGCGATCCAGTCCGCTGAACCCCACATCCACCGCGCCGCCTTTCACACCCGCTCGATCGAGCAAGTCGCGCAACCGCACGCCGGTCCAGCGGGCGTTGCCCATCGCACCATTTTTCCACTGACCGCCCGGCACGCGCGGTTCGAAAAAACTACGCGAGTTGCCGGAGCATTGGTTCACGGCGACGAGCGTCACCGGTTCAAATTTTTGGCGCAGCTCAGAGACGGAAAGTGAAAGCGGCGTGCTGACGTGTCCGGCGACTTGCAAACGAAACGTGTTCAGGTCCACGGAAGTAGGAATGCCTTCCATGTGCCAGCGGACGAAGAACGCCTCGTTCGGCGTCAAGTCCTCGCGGAAATAATGCAGCGGCGTTTCCAGTTGCGGCGGACGGTCGGTCATCAAAATGAGATCCGTCTTGCCCGGATAACGCACCAGTTGTGGCGATGGCGCAACCGGTTTGGTGTTCGCCCGTGCCAGCCAGGGCGATAAAAAAGTTCCCGCGCCCGCCGCACCCAGCAGCCGCATGAATTCGCGTCGGTTTAGTTCGGAGATAAAACGATTTTTTTTGGAAGTCATATCTTGCTCGTGATTTTCACCGGCACGTTTTTAAGCAACAATTTTTTCAGTGCATTTTTGTGCTGAAAAACCAAAATCGGCGTGATGACGTTGAGGCTGGACCAAAAACCGCGCTTGTCAAACTAATTTTGTAAGCAAAATAAGTCGCGATTTCACTGTGTTAGCGAGCGCCGGTCAGCCGCAATCTGTTTTTGAACCGTAAAACTCGCATTTTAATGGAGGAAATGGTGTTTGTTCGGGCCAATCGCCGGAGGGAAAAAATGATTTAACCCACTTTTGAGGTTGCAACTTCGTTGAAAACAGTTATTTGTAATTGAAAATATGCCACAGGTTTCGCGGCCACGATGAGTGAATCCTATAAAACGTCCGAGCTGGTTGGTCAGCCCAAAATGTATGCTTGGGCTGAATATCTGGGCTGCATGGAAGGCGTGCCGTTTGATGTCGTGACGTTGACCGCGACAAAAACCAAGCCTGTCGTGGTGTGGGGAATGTTGCTGTGTCTGCTTCTGACGGCAGTGGCGATGCTAGCAAACAATCTGCCAGTCTGGCCGTTCACGCTGGTGGACGGGCGGCATCCGCTGGAGCCGGTGATGTTGTCCATCTTGCTGGGGTTGATCTTGAGCAACGTCTGTCCGCTGCCAAAATGGGTTCTGCCGGGAATAAAATTTTCCGTAAAAAAACTTTTGCCGTTGGGAATCATTCTGCTCGGGGCACGGCTGGACTTCATCGCGATCATGAAACTGGGCGGCGTCGGCATCGCGATGAGCTTGTTTGAAATTGTTCTCGCGCTGGCCTTGATGTGGGGGTTCACGCGCTGGCTGAAACTTTCAGGCAAACTCGGCACGCTGCTCGGCATCGGCACAGCGATTTGTGGGGGCACGGCGATTGTGGCAACCGCGCCGGTCATCGAGGCGGAGGAAGGCGATGTGGTTTTCGGCGTGGCGACTGTTACTTTGCTCGGACTCATCGGCATGTTTTTGCTGCCGGTGCTTGGGCACGCAATGGCGTTGACGGAGCAAGCCTTCGGCATCTGGGCGGGGTTGGCGATTCATCAGACGCCGCAAGTCGTCGCGGCGGGATTTGCCTACGGCCAGCAGGCGGGCGAGACGGCGACCATCATCAAAATGTCGCGCGTGTGCATGCTGGCTCCGGTGGTTTTTCTGACCGGATTGATCTACGCGCGCAGCAAGGCGAAGCAGCAGGAAACCACCAGCCACAAGCACATCAATTATTTTTCGCTGTTCCCAAAATTTATTTTTGGATTTCTCGCGCTAGCGCTGCTGCGGACGCTTGGCTGGTTGCCGGATCTCACGGTGCACCTGCCGTCGGCGGCGGGCGTGGGTCATGTCGAACGCGATTTCAGTCTCGCGTCCGTCGCGCAGATCGGGGCGAATTTCTTCATCGTGATGAGCATGGCGGGCGTCGGGCTGGAGACCAAATTTTCCGCGATGCGCCAAACGGGCTGGCGTCCGTTTATCGCGGCGGCGGTGAGTGCACTGGTGATCGCATCTGTCGTTTTGGGACTTATTAAACTCCTGCAAATTTCATAATTTTGTTTCAACAACTTCTCAAACCATCAACACACAAAAACATGATTGAATTCCTGATCCACGAAGACAAAGACACCGTCGGCGTCGCTGTCGTTGACATCAAGGCCGGCAAACAGGCGGGCGGACGTTCGCTGCACGGCAAGGCCAAGCCCAAGTTGAAGGCGCTGATGGAAATTCCGCTCGGCCACAAAATCGCGCTACAAAATTTCAAGCCCGGCGACACGGTGATCAAATACGGGGAGGACATCGGCAAAGTTGTCGCGCCCATCAAAAAAGGCGATCACGTTCACGTTCACAACGTCAAAACGAAACGCTGGTAACATTTCATCGCCACAAATTTTATGAAGATTCCCACCATCAAAGGTTATCGCCGCGAAAACGGGCGCGTCGGCATTCGCAATCACGTCATCATTTTGCCCGTGGATGACATTTCGAACGCGGCGTGCGAAGCCGTGGCCAACAACATCAAAGGCACGCTCGCGTTGCCGCACGCTTACGGTCGCTTACAGTTCGGTGAAGATTTGGAATTGTTTTTCCGCACGATGATCGGCACCGGCGCAAATCCCAACGTCGCTGCGGTCGTCGTCATCGGCATCGAGCCGGGTTGGACGCAGCGCATCGTGGACGGCATCGCGAAGACCGGCAAACCCGTCGCGGGATTTTCCATCGAACGTTTCGGCGACATCACGACAATTGCCAACGCATCGCGCAAGGCGCTGGAATACGTTCAGTGGGCGAGCGAACTGGAGCGCGAAACGTGCAAGTTTAACGAACTTTATATTTCCGTGAAGTGCGGCGAGTCCGACACGACCACGGGGCTTTCATCCTGCCCGACCGTGGGCAACGTGATTGACAAATCCATCGCGATGGGCGGCACCGCGTCGTTCGGTGAAACTTCCGAACTGACCGGCGGCGAACACATCGTTCGGTCGAAGGCGGCGAATGAAAAAGTCGCCCAGCAATTCGATGCGATCTTCAAGGATTATCAGGACATGATCATGAAGGAAAAAACCGATGATTTGTCCGAGTCGCAGCCGACGAAAGGCAATATTCGCGGCGGTCTCACCACGATTGAGGAAAAAGCGCTGGGCAACATCGAGAAACTCGGAAAAAAAACCAAATTTGTCGGCTGCCTCAAGCCTGCCGAAGCGCCAAGTAAAAAAGGTTTTTGGTTCATGGACACATCGTCTGCGGCGGCGGAAGCGGTGACATTGTGGGCCGCGTCCGGCGCGGTGGTGCATTTGTTTCCGACGGGCCAGGGCAACATCATCGGTAATCCGATTGAGCCGGTTATCAAAATTTCCGGCAATCCGCTTACGTGCTCGACGATGGGCGAACACATTGACCACAACGTCTCTGCAATTTTGCGCGGCGAGATGACCGTGGACGAAGCTGGCGATGAACTCATTGATATGATTGTCCGCACCGCGAACGGCCGCCTCACTGCCGCCGAAGCGCTCGGACATCGTGAGTTTGTGCTGACCAAACTGTATCGCAGCGCTTAACGGCATGACACCCGATCGTCATTCACCAGAACAAATCAGGCAACTCGTTGCAGCGATTGCCGCTGCGTCCGGCCTGCACAAGCCGGATGCAGCCATCCTCGCCGATGCGCTTGTGGACGCGGATGTTCACGGCACGGCGACGCACGGCGTTTCGCGTCTGAACATCTACATCCGGCGCATTCAAAAAGGACTCATCAATCCGAAGGCGAAACTGGTGATCGAAAAGCGGCGTGGCAGCACGCTCGCCGTGGACGCCAGCAACGGCCTCGGCCAGGTGCAGGCGGTGAAAACTTTGGAGAAATTGATTCCGAAGGCAAAACGAAATGGCATTGCGGCGGCGACGATTCGTAACTCACAACATTTTGGCGCGCTGTCGTATTACTGCAACCGCGCGGCGGCGCAGGACATGATTTTGTTCGCCACTTCGGGTTGCGAACCGGCGATGTCACCCGAGGGCGCGTGCCAGGCGTTTTTTGGAACGAATCCGCTCGCCGCCTCGTTTCCGACCGGCAAAGGTTTTCCGGTGAAAGTTGATTTGGCCACGTCAGTCGTCGCACGCGGAAACATCATCGCCGCGCAAAAGCGCGGACAGCCGATTCCTTCTGGATGGGCGTTGACGGTGGATGGCGAACCAACGACCGATGCGGCGGCCGCCTTGGCCGGCACGGTGCTGACGATGGCAGGACACAAAGGCTACGCGCTCGCGCTGATGGTCGAAATTTTTTCCAGCGTGCTGTCCGGCGCGGCGGTGGGGCCCGCGATC
>CAISEZ010000127.1 GCA_903884535.1 uncultured Verrucomicrobia subdivision 3 bacterium | reverse complement strand
GTGTCGGGATTGTAAACGCCGACGTAATAAGTGCCCGGCGTCAGCGGCGGCCCGACGGAAATGGAATTGCTCAAGCCCGGCGGCGAGATGGTAGGAATCGTCAGTTGAACTTGCTGATCCGCATTATTCGTCGTCGGGGCGGAGCCGTATTTCTCGGCCAGGGTCAGTTGCACGCTGGTCACGGTTTCATCAATCGCGAACAGGAACAGATTGGTGTAGCCCGCCGCCACATCCACATAATCGTAGAACCAGGAGTTGGCCGGAACGACCACGGTGATGTTGGTGACGCCGGCCAGATCAATGTGTTTCTGGAGGAACAGGCTGTTGTTGGTGATGCTGCCCGAAAAGCCGGGCGCGCTGTCCGCCGCGTGCAAAATCCAGATGCCCGAACCTTCTTGTTGCGCGAACGTGGTCAGCGAACCGGGACCGTCGGAGCGCTGCGAACCTTGAATGTCGCCCTGGCCGCTGTCGTCGTAAATATTGGTGAAGACGCCGGGGAAATTCGGCGCATCGTGATTCAGCAGGACCACGGAGCCGTTGCCCGCCGCCGTGGTGGGATGGTTCAGCGCAATCACCAGATCGCCGACATTTTGCTGCGAGAGAACATTGGTATCCACCGCGCGCTCGACGGTGATCGGGAAAATCGCCAGCCCGATGGAATTGGTGTAGCCCGGATGCGGCGCGTCGCCGTCGGGAATTTCAACCGGATAAAACCGCACGTATTCATTGCCGTTGTTGTCCAGCGAGCTGAACGGAATATTGCTGAACTCGGCGAGGAAATCGTATTCGGAACCCATCTGATCCTGCGACTGCACGCAGATATAATAAACCTGGCCCCGCGTGGAATTGGTATCCACCACATAATCCGAGCCGCCGCGGCCCAAATCCGCGCCGTAGAAAACGCCGTTGATATTCTGCGGATTAGACTTGCCGACTTGCGCATGATTGACGCAGTTGAAAATGACCGTGGCATCAAGGTTCGTCAAGGCCCAAGCGCCCGGTCCGCTCGCCACGAATAAATCAATGTCCGCCTCGGGCCGCGTGGAGTGGGCGTCGGAATTGGCGAAGACGCCGCCGCGCGGAAGCGCCAGCGTCGGCGGCAGGAAGGTGACGAACGCGGCGTTGGTGAAGTCGGCCGAGGTGCCGTAATTGGTGACGATATAAAAATGACACTGGTTGGTCTGGCCCAACGTGACGAGGGCGCCGGCCCCATATTTTGAATTGGCGCCGAAGCCCACGGTGTTGGTGCCGAGCAGCGGCGAACTCGCGCCGACAAACTGGTCGAGCAGCGGCGCGGGATTGGTGCTGGTGATGACGGTGATGCGCTGGTCGCCGGTGGGATTGGACGCGGCCGAGCTGGCGGTGATCTTAAAACCGTTCGGGTTGGCACCGTTGCCGCTGGAAACGACGAAGGCAAAATCCTGCACGATGTCCGGCGCAAAAATGACCGGCGCGGCAATGCTGTTGGTCTGCGTGGTGACGGCGTTCACGTTCACCGCCGTGCCGTAAATCACCACCGTGAAATTGGTGCCGGAGTGGGCCGGCAGGAAAACATTTTCCACGTTGTTGACCGTGTCCAGGTTCGGCGCGGGGTTGGTGGGATTTTCCTGCGTGTT
>CAISEZ010000126.1 GCA_903884535.1 uncultured Verrucomicrobia subdivision 3 bacterium | reverse complement strand
CCGGCGTTGCTGGCGATCTTGTCAGATATTTTTGTGATGGTGGCGTTGCTGACGTTTGCGGTGGGACTGATTTTGCCGGGGATGATCGCGCACTCCGTGGTCGAAGTTTCCCAAGCGGCGGACAAACTGGTCACGGGCACGCTGTCGCAATTCACCAAGTCCATGCACTCGCTCGCGGCGGGCGATCTGGCGGCGGCGAAAACCCATTTTGATTTTGTCCCGCTGAAAATTTATTCGCGCGATGAAGTGGCGGAAATGGCGCAGAATTTCAACCGGCTGCAGGCCGAGATTGGCCGCGCCGCCTTGGGTCTGGAAGGCGCGCGCCAGGGGCTTTTGGGCGCGCGCGAAAATTCCGCATATAGCAATGATCAGTTGCGCCAAACTTCGGAAGATCTGGCACGGCGGGCGGCGGAATTGGAACAGAGTCGCCGCGTGATGTTGAGCATGATTGAGGACCTCGATCAATCCCGCGTGCAGATCGAACGTGAGCGCGACCGCGCCAACGCCATGGCCCAACAAGCCGCCAACGCCAGCCGCGCCAAAAGTGATTTTCTGGCGAGCATGTCCCACGAGATCCGCACGCCGATGAATATCATTCTCGGCAATACGCAGCTGTTGAACGAGGATCCCAGCCTTTCGCGCGAAGCGAAAAATAAGATCACCACTATCAACCGTAGCGGCGAACATCTGCTTGCCATCCTCAACAACATTCTGGATCTCGCCAAGATTGAGGCTGGCCAGTTGGCGGTGCAGGTCGGCGAATTCAATCTGCTGCAATTGGTGGATGACTTGGCGCTCCTGTTTCGCCCGGCGGCGGAAGCCAAAAATCTCACGCTACAATTGATTCGCCCGGAGTTGGCGCACTCGTTCGTTCGCGCGGATGAGGGCAAGATCCGGCAGGTGCTCGTCAATCTGCTCGGCAACGCCGTGAAATTCACCCGCACCGGTTCCGTGGAATTTTCCCTGACATTAGAGCCTTTGACCGAACAGACGGCTCGATTGCGGATGACCGTCAAGGATACCGGACCCGGAATCGCGGTGGAAGAGTTTGACCAGCTGTTTCAAAAATTTGGCCAGACGAGCAGCGGGAAACGGCTGACCGGCGGCACCGGCCTGGGCCTGGCCATCAGCAAACGCTACGCTCTTTTGTTGAACGGCGATATTGACGTGATCAGTCAGCCCGCCGTCGGCAGCACCTTCACGTTCACTTTGCCGGTGGAAATTTCCGCCACGCCCCCGCCGCTTCAGCCAGCCTCCGCCCCGGCGACTCGCTGGCCGGTGCCCGGCAATCATTGGCGAATTCTGGTGGTGGATGACGTGGCGGAGAACCGGGAATTTCTGGTGGAGACGCTCCGTCTGGCCGGGGTGCAGACGGGCGCGGCAGAAAGCGGACGCGAAGCGCTCACGCTCTGTGTCAATTGGCAGCCGCATTTGGTTTTGATGGATACGCAAATGCCGGAGATGAACGGCTTTGAAACCATCAAGCACTTGCGCAACGATGCCAGTCTGTGGGATTTAAAAATCATTAGCGTCAGCGCCACGGCGTATCCCGAAGACCGGGCCACGGCGCTGTTAGTGGGAGCCAACGATTTCATCGCCAAGCCCGTTCAACTGGATGAACTGTTTGAAAAAATCAGCCGGTTGCTCGAGCGGCAGTCCGCCGCCGCCCCGCTCAAAGCCACCTCGGATAGCTCGGCGCAGTTGGGCGAAAAACTAGCGGCGTGGCCGGTGGCTGAACGCGCCGCGCTCCAGCAGGCCTTGGTGGTGGCGGATTACCAGCGCGTGCGTGAATTGTTGGCGGCAGCGGCCACGCGCGATCCGGAGACCGCGCAGCCGTTGATTGAATTAGCGGATCGTTTCGATTCGGAAACCATTTTGAAATTGCTCGCGGTTGGGACGGAATGAAATTTCCCGGCGCCGCCGCATGGACGCGGCTTGCGTTGCCCGCCCTTTGGCCGCAACTTATGCCCCCGTGCAGGATTTGCTCAAAAAACCGAAGCCGCTGCGGAAGTGCGCATGTCTTTTTCGCCCAATACCGCGCCGCCGGAAAAATTGGTTCGCTACAAAAATTTTCTCAAGGTCGAGACGCACCGCTTGAAATTGCTGCATCGCGCCGGGGCGGATGGCCAGCATGTCTGCCAAGCCCGCGCCGTCAGTGGGACAAGGAACATCCGGGCAAAATCAAATTCAGCCTCGCGCCCTATGCGGAAGAAGTGCGCAAGATTGCCGCCGAGAAAAATGTTCCGCTCGTGGATCGTAAGCGTCACCCGGAGCACCTCTTGACGATGCAGTGAGAAGGACTGGAGATGTCAGAGATATAAGCTCTGACGGTTATGATGTAGGTTGCAGCGTCCGTTGAGTTTTGGCCCACGCGGCGGGAATGACTTCCGGGATT
>CAISEZ010000125.1 GCA_903884535.1 uncultured Verrucomicrobia subdivision 3 bacterium | reverse complement strand
TATTCCGGCACGGCGGTTTATCACAAGAAATTTGATTTGCCGACGCCATCAACAAGCGCCCCGCGTCTTCTGCTCGATTTGGGTGAAGTTCATGAAATCGCCTCGGTGCGACTCAACGGGCACAACTTGGGCGTCCTGTGGACAAAACCGGCGCGGGTTGACATTACCGGCCTGGCAAAGGCGAAGGACAATGATTTGGAAGTCACCGTCGTTAATCTGTGGCCGAACCGGTTGATCGGCGATGAATTTTTGCCAAAGGAATCTCGATTCACGGAAACAAACATGCACAAGTTCGGAACGGCTTCGCCGCCTCTACGATCCGGGCTGATTGGTCCAGTCAAATTGTTGACGGCGGAAGCTCCGCTGATGAAACCAAATTGATTTGATGCCGGACCCGCAGAATCCAAAGACACAATGCACATTTGAAAAACTGAATCAGAAAACCATTTTTTGAATCAATGCCAGTCGAGTTCGTCGCGCACTGGAAAACCGGGAAATTTTTTATGCGGTTCTTTTTGATACCAAAAAGCGACGGAAGACATTTCGCAGTCCAGCGGCAGATAAAGGCCGCCATCTTTCCAGCCGAGCGCCTGGATGGTAACTTTCAAATCCTTTCGGAAATGAACCGGATCCGCGATATGCCAGCGGTAAAGTCCAAAACGCTGGCCGGCTTCATAAGTCTTGTCCGGCGGCAGCACTTGCACCAGCCCGGAATAAGGTGTTGAAAAGGGTTGATACTTGTGCGTGTCATGGTTCTCGAAGTTGTAGGAGCCGCAGAAATAATCTTCCGTTCCAGTGCCACAAATGGTGGGAAAGTCCCGGTCGCCGTCGAGATAGAACTTGATTTCACCTTCACCCCACCAGCCGGGATTGTGGACTTCAACGGCCATGTAAGTCCCGACATATTGTCCTTCGCCTTCAACGCCGTCCAAGATGGTGTAAAGCCCCTTGGATTTTAGCGGGCGCTCGTGCCGGAATTGCGCGTGGAAGTATCCGGCATCCTTCGGCACGGCGGCCAAAGCATAATTGACCTGGTAATAGAGCACCATGTCCTTGTCGTCCAAATTTTCCAGTGTGATTCGCGCGCTTTTGTGGAACGGCATCGGCCAGTAACAGTTGAAAGCACTGCCGGGATTGACACAAACTGCCAGCGAGTTAATCTGGGCATACTTGCCCAGTCCGCAGGCAAAAAAATCTCCAACTGGACATTCTACTGAAGCATTGGTTTCACCGTCCCAGTATAACCTCAAAATTTCATGACGCCAGTTGCCTGTCGGCGTCATCCAAATTTGCTGGATACAGCCCGGCCCTTTTATTTCTCCGAGGGTAAAAACTTCTCCCGCCTTGAGATTAACGGAAGGCGACACCTTCCAGCCCTGCCCCAACTCACTGGCAGCCCGTTTGTTGGTTCCGTTGGTGGCCATGCCTGCCTGCCCTTTTTCGCCAGTGAAATTTTCAGGGCTGATGGATCGCGATTCCGCCGTGGTGACTTGATACAAGGTGGCCAAGCTCGAGTTCAGGCTCTGGTTCGCCCCGTCAGCGGCGGAAAGCAATGCGCGTGATGAAAATAATGCCATTGAGAAAAACAGCAATTGAGGCCGTGATTTGATCATGGTTTTCATAAAGTTCTCAATGCGGTTACGGTTGCGAGACCCGATAAAAAATTTGCGGGCTGGCAGCCGAATCCAGGTATTGCACCGTTCCGGTCGGATTAGCAACAGTTCCCATGGAAGCCCAGTTCACCAGATTGGTCGAGGCGTAAAGCGTGAAGTTCTTGCCGGTCAGTCCGCGCAAGTTCAACTGGATCTGTCCACCGCTGGCGGCGGCAATGCCGGTGAATTCAGGCGCGCGAACCAAGCCCGCGCCGCCAGCATTGTAAATGGCGCTGATTTCCGAAGCGCTCAACGCGCGGTTGAAAACCTGAATTTCATCCAGACTGCCTTTTAGATAATCCCTGAACAGGCGATAGGTTTTGGAACCGATGGCATCGGGTTCACCAAAAGAGTCCAAGCCGATGTAGGCGCGCGGCAAGGGAAAGCTGACGGCCAGCGTGCCCTGCGACGCGCCATTGGCATAGAGTTGAATCTGCGAACCATTGGCAACGAAGGCCAGGTGCGTCCAGGTGTTTTGCGGCACGGAATAGCCGCCGGAAAAAATGTAGTCGGCCACGCCCTGCACTGTCACGCCGACTTCCCGCGTGTTGTTGTATTGCTCCAGTTTCAGAACATTGGTGCTGCTATCAGAGAACAGGGCGGCGGAAGTCCCCGGCGCATCTTCGCGATTAACCCACAGGCAAACCGTCCAGGGCGGCGCCAAGCGGGAAGCTTTGGTCGTCAAAAAGCCCGTCGCGCCATCCAAATGAATGGCCGCGCCGACCGCGCCGTTGGTGTAATAAATTCCGTTTTGCGGCGTGGCGGTGGCAACGCCAAAAATGTCGCTGCCATTACCATCCGCCGCCCACCAGTTCACCATGTTGGCTGGTGCGACCACGCTGTTTGGTGTATTTACCAGCGGGGAAACGACGGACAAAACGGCGGAGTAATTCATGGCGCAACCGTTGGTATTACTGGCGCGCACGGCATAGCCGCCCGCATTGAATGGCTGGACGTTGGCGACGGTGTAGTTGGAATTGGTCGCGCCGGCGACGTTGTTCTGGTTGAACTTCCACTGGTATTGGAAGTTTCCGCCGACCGGCAGGTTCACGGCAAAGGTCACGTTGGAACCCTGCGGCACGGTGACACTGTTGGTTCCGGCGAGTATGAGGCTCTTGGCCATGCCGGTCCAGTCAGCCGCCGAATGGTGCTGACAGCTCCAATAGCTGACGCCGTGATAACCGCCAATATCGGCGGGCGATGGATCATTGGCGAGCATCCAGACGAAATTCGTGATTTCGGCAGCCGTTTCCGTGTAGCCCGTAAAATTCCAGCCCTGACCGATGGGGACAATTGGCTTGATGGCGTTCGTGTTCAAACCGGTGAGGCTGTTTTGCCAGGCGATCCATTCGCCATCCATGTCATGGACCATGTTGGTGACGGTTATTCCGAGGTCGGCCCAATATGCCTGCGGCATCACCGCGTCACAATTCCTCCCAAATTGAACATAGGGAAACGTGCTGTGGTAGCTGATGTAGGGAAACGGAGCATACGCCAAAAACAGAGTTGGATAGGCCGCCTTGATGCCGGACGCATACGTTGACGCGGCCGCGCCCTGGCCTTCATACTCGCTTTCCGCGTCAATGATCAACCCGTCCCCGCCCACGCTCAACGCCCATTTGGCTACATTCAATTCCGCCGCTTCCGAGGAATAAATCCCACTTGTGGTGTTGGTGTAATTTCCATAAACATAAACCCACGCGAAAATTTTCAGGCCCTTCGCATGGGCTTCCTTGATCACGGTCGAATTCCATTGGCTCCATTCGGAAGTGCCATCGCCCGCTTTGACCGTCACCCATTGCATTCCCCTGCCCGCCTCATAATCAATGACCGCCTGTGCCGTGGAAACTCCGAGCGCAGTTTCGCACGACGGCATCTCCCAAATCCAATCGCCCTGCCCCAGATTATTTGGATCAACGCCGTTGGCCAGCGCTCCCGCCGCGCGCACTGCGGCGCAGATCAGCAGCGCGGAAAAACAGCACATTGCCAGGGCCGGTTTCATTATGCCAACGGGGGTTTGATTTCATCCCACTCAAACAAACTGTATCTTCAAAATGCGCGCGAGCCGTTTCAATAAAAAGGCATGATGTCCTTGAATCACGCCGACGTGATGCGGCATACCGGCGTGGCACATGTCCTCAAACCATTCGCGCGGATCGTCCTGCATTTTCGCCAGTCCGTTGGTGGCCATGAGATGACGCTTGGGTTTTATGGTTTCGCCTTCGCGCGCGGTGAGAAAATATTTTCCGCCCAGCCGCCAAAATCGAAAAATGGTGACCGGCATTCCAGCGCGCAGCGTGGCTTCGATGACCGCCGGTTTCTTGATGTTGAAATGAAGTGCGATCTGCGGACCGCCCGGCTGTCCCACCGGCTCACACAGCGAAATTGGCGCGGCGCCGACGTGCCAAAGCGTGATTGTTTCCGCGTCGTGCTCCAGCCAGTCGGACAAATAGCATCGGCCCAGCCCAAGACTTTCAACCATCCACGAACCGAGCGCGCCATCCGCGTCGCCTTCCACGCCGATGGCCGTGCCCTCTTCGGCCAGCCGCGCGACTGCGAGCAGCGGCCATTGGCCGAAGGTGTTCGGCATTTCCGGCCAGTCGCGAATCGTCACCGCATCCAGATTTTCATTTTCAAAAAATGATTTCATCGCGAGATACAAACGCGATGACATCGGCAAATCCGCATCGGTCGTGTCTTTATGCGGCAAACCCATTGTTTTGAATTTCGCCACATCGGCGGCGACGGCTTCGGGCGGCAATTCATTCACCACGCTCGCAAATTCCACCAGGCTGAAATTTTGCACCTGCGCGCCCAAGCCTTGGTTGATGGCGAACGGATCGGCGCTCATCGCAAAATATCCGGGGGCTTGTCCGCCGATGACCCCGAGCCGCACCGAACGCAAACGCCGCACGGTCGCCGCCAAACGCACCGCCTCGCAGAAACGCTGCTGCGTGCCGGCGGCATCGGGATCGCCATACACCAATTCAAACGGCTGGTCCAGGTGCCGCAAGGTCGAAGCCCAGACATGCGTGCCAACGAGCGAACAAGAGCTGATCATGTCGCCGCTTTGATTTTCCGGCGTCGCCCAGAGAATCAGCGGATCGGGCCACAGTTGCGCCATCGTCGGCGCGAGTCGTCCGTCGCCCTGGGTCGTTTGCAACAAAACAATCGCGTCCAGACTTTGCGCGGCGCAAGCCGCCATCACGCGGCGCAACGATCCGTCGTCCACCGCTTTTTCACTCGGCTCAAAAATCGTGAATCCGGTTTTCTGCAGCCAGCCACGCACACGCTGTTCCATGGCTTTGCCCCATTCCATGTCGAAACCGGGGCGGCGCCGGCCGATAAAAATAACGCCAATTTTGAGAGGATTATTCTTGTTGTTCATTGGGTGAAATCAAAAAGCGCGTTCAAGAACCGGCCCGATCAACTGCTCCAGTTGCTCCTCCGAGTTTGGATTGAGCGAACCAAGCCTGTCGTGCAATTCCCATTGCTCGACGTGCTCCACGCTTTGGTTTTTGTGCAAGTGCGTGAGCGGTCCCAGGCTTTCGAGTTCGAGCATTTTGCCGTTGGAAAACATTTCAAAATTACAACCGTTGTCCGGGTAGGTTGCCAGTGGATTCCAAGGATATCGTTTGAGAAAAAAGACGCCGCCAACCAGATAACCGCACCAGCCAATCTGGTGCGCGAGTCCAATTTTCGTGGGCGTGCCGGAAACATTTTGCCGCAACAGAAAATATTTCCGCCCGAAATGCCAGCGCTTGTCGCTCAGGTCCGTGTAAGGCCAGAGCACCAGACTGCGGTTCGGCAGAAGGTCGCGCGGATGCTGCCCCATCTCCGGCTGCGGCACCACGGCAACGCCCCCGGTAGTCAAAACAGTAAGCGCCCAAGGTGCGAGATAAACCGGCGATGATCCCAACCGAATCACCCGATGCACCACGGTCACACCGGTGCCGGTCGGATCGAGTCGGATGTCCATTTGCTTCTGCAACCCGTTGCTTGCTTCGGGTAGCGGAGTCAGCCGCACATGCAATCCGCCCAGCTTTTCCCAGGCCACCGGCGCATTGTCGGGGAAATAAGTTTCCACCGGATGCTCCGGCGCAATCCACAGCCGATGTCCGCCACGGTTCCGCCACACCGCATCGCCCACGGTTCCCGATTGGTCTTCAAAAATTTTGAACGGATTAAAGCCGCCGGATTTTTTGTAAGAAAGAATCCGCGGCCCGACGTCCAGCGTGACGATCAATTCCACCGTGCCGTTGCTCATGCGAAGATTGTTCTGCCAGCCGTTGAACGGAACAATGTCAATTCCTGCCGTCGAATTTTTGGCTGACGGTTCACAAATCAAATCGGTTTTCATATTCCCAGTCCCAGCGAAACATGTTTCGTTTCCAGAAAAGCGTCCATGCCTTCAACGCCGAGTTCGCGGCCCCAGCCGCTTTGCTTGACGCCGCCGAACGGACAATTGCTTGTCGTCGGCACGCCGTCGTTGATGCCGAGCGTGCCGGCCTCCAATGTTTCCATCAGGCGAAACGCGCGCGCGAGGTCGCGCGTGAACGCATACGCGCTCAAGCCAAACTGCGATTGATTCGCGCGCTCGATGGCTTCGTCATCGGAATCAAACGGCACCACTGGCGCGACCGGCGCAAATGTTTCTTCACTCATGCACACGGCGTCGGCGGGCACGTCGGCGAGAATTGTCGGTTCCAGAAAAAAACCTTTGCGCGCAATCCGCTTGCCACCGCACAACAGGCGCGCGCCGCGTTTCGTCGCGTCGTGAATGTGCTCCAGCGCCTTGTTCAAACCTTCTTCGTTGATGAGCGGGCCGACCGCCACGCCGTCTTCCAATCCGTCGCCGGTTTTCAGCGCGCGGGTTTTCTCGACAAATTTCGCGAGAAACTTTTCATAAATGGAGCGCTGGACGTAAATGCGGTTTGACGCGATGCACGACTGGCCGGTGTTGCGGAATTTCGTGATCAGCGCGCCTTCCACCGCCGCGTCCAAATCGGCATCCTCAAAAACCAACACCGGCGCGTGGCCGCCGAGTTCGAGCGACAGCGGCTTGACCTGATTCGCCGCGCCGTGAATGAGTTCCTTGCCAACTTCCGTCGAGCCGGTGAACGTGATTTTGCGGCAAAGCGGATTGTCCAAAAACTCCTGCGCAATCTCGCGCGCGGAACCGGCGACGAGTTGAAAAACTCCATTCGGCAATTTCGCCTCGGCCACACATTCGGCGAACAGCGCCGCGCAAACCGGTGTTGCGCTGGCCGGTTTCAAAATCACGGTGCAGCCGGCGGCGAGCGCCGGCGCGATCTTGCGCACCGCCAACACGAGCGGAAAATTCCATGGACTGATCGCGGCGACGACGCCCATCGGTGTTTTGACGACGAGATGCCGCTTGCCGTCCGTTTGATGCGGCACGATGCGGCCATACGCGCGCCGCGCTTCCTCGGCGAACCAGCGCAGGTGGTCCACTGTCATCGCGATTTCGCCGATGCTTTGCGGCAACGGTTTGCCGTTTTCCGACGTGATGGCGCGGGCGATTTCATCGCGCCGATTTTCCACTTCATCCGCAATTTTATTCAGAAACGCGCCACGCGCTTTGCCGGTGAGCGCGCGCCACGTTTGAAATGCCGCATGCGAATCTTTCACAGCCTGTGCGACGGCGGCGCGATCAACGGTGCAAATTTCCGCGAACACTTCGGTCGTGGACGGATTCACGACGCGAATCGTTTTCTGCGTTCGCACGAACTGCCCGTTGAGATAAAGCGGATACGTTTTCATTTCGCCTGACCAGTCACCTTGGCCCAGTCTTTCAGGAAAGTATCGAGTCCGCTATCCGTGAGCGGATGGTCGTAAAGCATTTTCATGAAGTCGAAAAACATCGTGCAGGCGTCAGCACCGGCGAGCGCCGATTCCAACACGTGCCCTGGATGGCGCACGGCGGCTGTGAGAATCTGCGTCTTAAAACCGTAGTTGTCGTAAATCGTGCGCGTCTGCCGGACGAGATCC
>CAISEZ010000124.1 GCA_903884535.1 uncultured Verrucomicrobia subdivision 3 bacterium | reverse complement strand
TTATGCACTTCATCCATCATTGCCGAAAAGATGCGCTTACCTTCGGGCGAACCTTCCATGTCTTCAACCCATTCCTCATTGCACATGGACCACATGATGACACTGGGATGATTGCGATCGCGCAAAATCATATAATCCAAATCCTGCAAGTTTGTGTAAGTCGTGCCCGGCTTGGCTTTCTGATCGTAGCAATCGCCCAACTGCCGATTTTCATCCATCACTAACATTCCTAGCTGATCACACGCATCAATGACCGATTCGGAGCAGACATTATGTGCCGTGCGCCAACCGTTGGCTCCGGAGTTTTTCAATTGTTGGACGCGCCACGGTTGCAAACTGTCCGGCACCGCGATGCCCACGGCGGGAAAATCCTGATGCGCCGCCACACCTTTGATCTCAACGTGCTTGCCGTTGAGAAAAAATCCCTTGTTCGCATCGAAGAAAATGGTTCGGATTCCGAAGGTGGTGTTTTTCCGGTCCACCGGTTTTTCGTTCTGAAAAATTGTCGTTCGCAATTGATAAAGACTGGGTGAATCAGGCGACCAAAGTTTCGGATGAGCAATAGTGCAGTATTGATTTAATTTGTTTTGGTCGCCAGCGGCCACAACCAAGTCGCCCTTCAACGTTGCCAGCACGCTGCCATCCGGGCCCAGGATTTCAGATTTCACAACGCTGTTTGCGGGAACCGTTGACTCATTCACCACCGCTGTTTCAATGGAGACATTCGCCAGTTCGTCAGCACCCTGGTTGCCGCTGGGAACATCGGAAATAATTTGCGTGCCCCAATTCGCAACATGAAGCAGTGAACGCACGTTCAGATAAACGTGGCGGTAAATCCCGCCGCCTTCATACCACCAGCCTTCAAATTGACGCGGGTCAACGTGAACCGCGATAACGTTGTCGGCACTAAATTTTGCAGTCTTGGAAATGTCCAAATTGAATCCAGAATAACCACTCGCATGTTTCCCGATCAACTGACCGTTCAGCCAAATCTGGCTGTCGCGGAAAATTCCATCAAATTGCAGTTCCAGACTTTTGCCCTGAAAACTTTCTGGAATAAAAAGGTGTTTCCGATACCAAGCCGGCATCAACGGCAGATAGCCGTGGCTGCGGTCGAGTTTGGAATCATAAGTTCCGTCGAGCACATAATCGTGCGGCAGGTTCACCGGCTCCCAAAGTTTTTCATTCACATCCGGCGCAATTGCCAGGCTTTCGTCCGCGACTTCTCCGCGATGAAATTTCCAGCCGACATCGAGCAAATTTTTTTGAGAAACCCCACCGACAGACTCCGCTGTCGGCAGTGAGGAGCACGAGCAAAGACCGGCAAGAACGATAAAAAGCAAACAAAGGCCAATGCTCGTTGCATTATTTCGAATTCGCATGATAATGTTTCAATTAATAATTATCGCGCCAGATAGTCAACAGATCTTTAACTTTTATTGATTTTTTGTTAACAGTTGAGAATGCGAATCGCACCCATTATTGCAAAAAGCAAAATACTGGTTGATAGCATCCACTGATGTGTTTTAAGCATGATGTGGCAAATCCGTGAGCTTCACTTGCGTCGTCTGCAATCAGCCCGCGGCTACAAAATCATCATTGAATCCAGTTTACATCGGCAGCCAAACTCAAACTGACGTGTGCAGGAACCAACCCACATTCTCGCCGGCGTGGTCATTCAAAAATCCCTCGCCGGTGGACGCTACAAAAAAACTGCGATGGCGGTAACGGCCGTTGCCGCCTTTTTATCACATGGTTTTTTGGACAAGCTGTCCAACGTCACGTTTCATCCCGCCGATCCGGATTTTCAAAGCGTGTTTTGGGTGAGCTTTCATTTGGCGGTCTTGTTCGGTTCAATATTTTTTCTGTATGTCTGGTGGCGCACCTACAAATGGGGAATACTTTTTTCGATGCTGCCGGATGCGGACTGGATTTTCATTCACGCGCAGGAAATTTTTCATTTTCAAATTTCCTTTTATCGGCAGCCGCATATGCATCACCTGCTCGGCTGGGTGTGGGACAAAATTCCGCCGTTTTCGTTAGTGACCAACGGCCTGAACCGCCTGCCGAATTGGCGGCACAATTCGTGGGCGTGTCTTTCTGAAATTCTGCTCGTGCTGATGCTATTGGTGACGATCCGCCTGCTCACAAAGGCCAAACGTCCAGATGTAGTAGTCAAAAATAGTCCGCCCTGAAACCTCGGATTTTGCGCGGGAAAAATTTTAGTGCAGCTCCAATTCTTCTCGGCTGGGCAGCGGCGGAAATTTTTTGTGCGGCAGCGTCTGATACCAGAATGCCACCGACGCGATGTCGTCCTGCTCCTGCAAATAACGTCCGCCCGATTGCCAGCCCAAGGCTTGAATTGTAACTTTCAAATCTTTCTGAAACCGGATCGGATCGCGGATGTGCCAGCGATACATCCCAAAGCGCGTTTGTGAATCGTAATGTCCATCGGGCCGGATCACTTGCGGCACGCCCGTGTAAGGCGTGGAGAACTCGGTGTAGTGCGATTTGCCTTCAGTGTCCTTCGTGTCGAAATCATACGAGCCGCAAAAATAATCTTCCGTGCCCGTGCCGCAGATTGTCGGGAACTTGTCATCGCCATCCATGTAAAATTTGATTTCGCCCTCGCCCCACCAACCGGTGTTGTGCACGCCCCACGCGAGATATGTCCCGACGTATTGCCCCTGACCTTCCACGCCGTCGAGGATCGTGTAGAGGCCCTTATTCTTCAGCGGATTTTCACGGCGGAATTGCGCATGAAAATACGCGGCATCGTCCGGCACTTTGGTGAGCGTGTAATTGATCTGGAAGTAAATTGTCATGGGCGCGTCGTCAAGATTTTCCAGCGTGATTTTCGCGTGCTTCTTGAATGGCATTTGCCAGTAAGAATTGAATGCGCTGCCGGGATTCACGCAGACGGGCAGTGAACTGATCTGGCAATAGCGTCCCCAGCCGCACGCAAAAAAATCTCCGAGCGGACACTCAACGGACGGATTCGGATCGTCATCCCAATAAATCCGCAAAATCTGCCAGCGCGTTTTTTCGACCGGCGCGGGCGTCAGCCAAATCTGCTGGATCGCACCCGGTCCGGTGATGTCGGCCAGCGTGATGCTCTTGTGCGCGGCGATATGCACGGACGGCGAAATTTTCCATCCCTGGCCCAAATCGCGCGCGGCGTTTTTGCCGGTGCCTTCGGTCGCCATGCCGGCCTTGCCTTTTTCGCCGGTGAAATTTTCCGGGCTGATGGAGCGCGATTGCGCATCCGAAACGCGGTAAAGATTACCAAGTTCCAAATTCAAGCCGTCAAAGCTGTCGGCGGCAAAAATCCGCGTCGGACAAACCAGCGCCAGCAAGGCGCCGCACAACGCAACAATCGGAAGAACGGTTTTGGTTTTCATGTGTTTCGGACGGTTTTGTTTTATTTGAACAAATGCGCTTTGTTTTCGGAACCGCACGCGCGGATGATTTCCTTGATGTCATTCTTGAGGCGTTCTTTCGCCGCGCGCGCGATCCGCCAGGCGTGATGTTCATGTTTCAGCGTCTGACTGAATTCGTTCCAGTAGCGGATGTAGTTCATGCGAATGCCCTCGCCGAAATTGATCTTGGTCATGCCAGCTTTGACGAGCCGCGCGATGTCCTTCATTGAAATACCACAAGTGCCGTGCTGCACCAGCGGCATTTTCACCGTTTTGCGGATTTTTGGAATCAAACCAAAATCCATGCTGTGCTGTTCCTTGAAAATTCCGTGCGTGCTGCCGTTCGCGACAGCGAGCAAATCCACATCCACCTTCGATGCAAATTCTTTCGCCTTAGCCACGCTCACGGTTACCCCGCGTTGCGTGGAATCATCCGAGCTCTTGATGATGTGGCCGATCTCCGCCTCGACACTGATGCCGAGCGGACGCACAAGATCAATAATTTCCTGCGTGCCACGGACATTTTCAGCAAGCGGCTTGTCGGCGTAATCAATCATCACATGCGTGAAGCCGGCGCGAACAGCACGCAAAATGGATTGCGGCGTTTTGCCGTGGTCCAGCGCGATGGCCAATGGAATCGTCGTGTCAGCTGCGTGCATCCGGATGACCGCGCCGGCGTGATCGTAGCCGCAGTATTCCAGATTCGGCTCGTATTCCGCGATGATGAGCGGCGACTGCAATTCCTGAGCCGCCTCGATGATGGCGCGACCGATGTCATAACTTCCGCCGTTGTTGTTAAGCGCCGGCACGCCGAACCCCTTGGCTGCCGCGACGTCACAGATTTGTTTGGCGTTGAGCAGTTTCATGGTTCGCTTGAAAAAATGGACTCAATGTAACGAAGTGCCTTCAATGGACTGCCGCTCGATGGCCATCCGCTCGGCGACTTGCGCGATACTAAATTTTTTCGGCGGCGTCAGCAGGCTCACCACGACGAGCGCCAATGCACCCGCCAGCATCGCCGGCAAAGTCGGGTTGTCCCAAAATTTCATCACGCCCAACGCCACCAACGGCGTGGTTGCTAGCGCCGCCAACGCGCCCTGCGAGGTCGCACGTGGCCAAAATCTTCCGAACAGCAGACACACGCCCAACCCGCTCATCGTCAGCGGCAAAAATTTGACGACGAACGAAACAATGTCGCTCGTGAACAATGCGAGCGTGGTTGAAAATAAAAACATGAAGACCAGCAGCCAGCGTGCGGTTCGCACCGGATTTTGCGGATAACGGCCGGTGAGCAGCGGAAAAATGTGCCGCACAAAAAATGTGCTCGCAGAGGCGGCAGTGCCGTTCGCGGCGGACGACATGCCCGACACCATCGCCACCACGACGAGCGCGGCGAGCCACGTTGGCAGCGAATGCATCACGAGCCAAGGCAGCGCCTGGTTCGCGACCGGCAGATGCGGATTCATCCGATACGCATACATTCCCGTGATGCCGATGACGACCGAAAACGCCATCACCAGCAGCCCGGAAAGCACCATGCTCCATTTGGCGCTCGCCTCGCTGTGCGCGCTATACATCGTCAGCCGACGCGCGGGATCGGCGAGCGGATTGGAAATCATCACTAAAATCAAACTGATGATGGACCAAGTGCCATACGACGCGGCTCCTAAAAACGAAAAATATTCCGGCGGCGTGGATTGACGCAATCCGTCCAGTCCACCAGATTCCTGCAACGCGGAATGGACGAGAAATCCAAAGCCGCAAAATAAAATCACCGTTTGCAGCACGTCGGTATAAACCACGGCTTTCAATCCGCCGGGAATGGAAATGATCGCTTTCGCAAAACCGGCCAGCACCACGCACATTTTTGGTTGCAACCCGGTCACGGCACCAAGCACCGCCGCGCCGCCGATGATTTGCACCGCGAGCCAGAACACTTGCGAAATAAACAAGCTGATGCTGGAAAATTCTGCGACCACGCGGTTGCCGTCGAAGTAGCACGCCATTTCCTCGGCCAGCGTCATGAATTGATATTTGCGCATCCCGGCGAAACACAAACCCGTGATGAGCGTGCCGATGCCGAGTCCGATGGGATACGCGCAGCCCGCCCAGCCGTGTTGATACGCGAGGCCCGAACCTCCAATGATGACCCCCGTGCCGATGCATGTGCCGGTGATCGTTCCGGCCAGAACCCAAAATGGCAGTCCGCGTCCGGCCACGAGATAATCCGCCGGCTTGCGCACGCGCGTGAGCATGAAGAACGAAACCGCCGTCGTCAGGACCACATACAAAATGAGCCCGATGGCAATGGCGAGCCGCGTGTCCATTTCAAATGGTCTGGATGTTCAACGCGCGGGCCAGCCGTTCTAACAAAGCCGCATGATGGCCGCCAATCACGGCGACGTGATGCGGCATTCCGGCGTGGCAAAGTTCCTCGAACCATTCGCGCGGATCGCAATTCATTTTTGCCAGGCCATTCGTGGCCATCAAATGACGCTTCGGTTTGAGCGTCTCGCCTTCGCGCGCGGTGAGAAAATATTTTCCGTCGCACCGCCAGAAACGATAAATCGTCACGGGCATTCCCGCGCGCAACGTCGCTTCCATCACCGCCGGCTTCTTGATGTTGAAATGTTTTGCGATTTGCGGGCCACCGGGTTTGCCGACCGGCTCGCACAACGACATCGGTGCCGCGCCGCCGTGCCAGAGCGTGATCGTCTTGTCGTCGTGCTCAAGCCAATCAGACAAATAGCAGCGGCCCAGACCAAGACTCTCGACGAGCCACGCGCCCAGCGCGCCGTCGGCGTCGCCTTCGATGCCGATGGCGCGGCCTTCGTCCGCGAGACGCGCGACGGCGAAATACGGCCACTGGCCGAACACATTCGGCATCTCCGGCCATTCGCGAATCGTCAGCGCGTCGAGATTTTCATTTTCAAAAAATGATTTGATGGCGAGATAAAGCCGCGAAGACATTGGCAGATCGTCGTCGGTCGTGTCTTTGTGCGGCAGGCCGAGCGCTTTCACTTTCGCGACATCGGCGGCGACCGCCTCGGCGGTCAATTCATTCACCGCGTTGGAAAAATCAATCAGGCTGAACGATTGCACCTGCGCGCCGGTTGCGCGATGAATCACAAACGGATCGGGGCTCATCGCAAAATATCCGGGTGCCTGTCCGCCGATGATGCCGAGCCGGACTTTTTTCAAGCGCCGAACCGTGATCGCGAGGCGCACGGCTTCGGAAAATTGCTTCTGCGTTTCCGCCGCGTCGGGATCGCCGTAAACCACTTCAAACGCGTGGCCCATTTGCCGCAGCACCGACGCCCAGCAATGCGCGCCGACCAGCGAGCACGAACTGATCATGTCGCCGTCCGGCTTTTCGGGCGTGGCCCACAAAATCAACGGATCAGGCCAAAGCTGCGCGAGCGTCTGGGACAGACGCGCGTCGCCCATCGTGGTTTGCAGCAAAACCAGCGCGTCAATTTTTTGCGCTTCACATTCGGCCATCACGCGGCGCAGCGACGGATCATCAACGGCCTTCTCAGATGGCTCGAAAAATTCAAAGTCGCTTTTTGCAAGTGACCCACGAACGCGCGCCTCCATTTGCTTGCCCCACTCCATGTCGAAACCGGGGCGGCGGCGACCAAGAAAGACGACACCGACTTTGATTTTTGAATTTGCTGTGTTCATATCAACTCAATTGGCCATTCACCTTGGCAAAATAAGAACCAGGTGCAGACAAAATCGGCTGCAACAATTCGTGAATCTGCTGTTCTGATTTTGCATCAAAAGTTCCAAGGCCGTCGTGCAACTCCCAGCGCTCGACGTGTTCCAGACTTTCCCCGCTGCCCAACTCCGTGAGCGGGCCGAGGCTTTCGAGTTCGAGCATCCGCGCGTTGGTGAAAATTTCCAGATTGCAACCGTTGTCCGGATAGTTTGCCTCCGGATCCCAAGCGTAACGTTTCAGGAAAAACACTCCACCCACCAAATATCCGGACCAGCCGATTTGATGCGGCAAGCCGATTTTGGTCGGACCGCGCGTGGCATCCTGACGCAGCAGAATATATTTCTTCCCGAAATGCCAGCGGGGATCGCACATGTCGGTGTAAGGCCAGAGAACCAAGTTGCGATTCGGCAACAGGTCGCGCGGGTGCTCGCCCATTTCCGGTTGCGGGACCACGGCCACGCCGCCGGCAGCCATGACCGAAAGCGCCCACGGCGCGAGCGTCACCGGCGTTTTTCCGATCCGAGTCACACGATGCACCAAAGTCACGCCGGTGCCGACCGAATCGAGTTGAATTTCAATTTCCTTTTGCAGGCCGTTGGAGGTTTCTGGCGGCGGACACAATTTCACATGGCACTCGCCCAGTTGTTCCCACTCCACCGGCGCGTTGTCGGGAAAATAAGTTTTCACCTTGTGTTCCGGTGCCGTCCACAGCCGGTGCCCGCCGCGATTGCGCCAAACCGTTTCGCCGCTCGTTCCGGCTTGATCCTCAAAGATGTTCAGCGGATTGAAGCCACCGTGTTTGCGATACGCCAAAATGCGCGGCCCGACATCCAGCGTGGCAATCAACTCCACGGAATCATTCATTAGGCGAAGATTATTGTCCCAACCACGAAAAGCAATAGAGCTGACGCCGGTTTGCAAGCTGGTTGATGATGTGGCAAATATCATAATTAAATTCCAAGTCCCAACGAAACGTGTTTGGTTTCGAGAAACGCGTCCATGCCTTCGACGCCAAGCTCGCGGCCCCAGCCGCTTTGCTTCACGCCGCCGAACGGACAGTTGCTCGTAGTCGGCACGCCGTCGTTGATGCCGAGCGTGCCGGCTTCCAATTTTTCCATCAGGCGAAACGTCCGTGAAAGATCGCGCGTGAATGCATACGCGCTCAAGCCATACTGCGATTGATTCGCGCGCTCGATCACTTCGTCATCGTTATCAAACGGCACCACCGGTGCGACGGGTGCAAACGTTTCCTCGCTCATGCACAGAGCATCTGCGGGCACGTCAGCGAGAATTGTCGGTTCGAGAAAAAATCCTTTGCGCGCAATTCTTTTTCCGCCGCACAGTAAACGTGCGCCGCGTTTCGTCGCATCCTGAATGTGCTCCAGCGCCTTGTTCAATCCTTCTTCATTGATGAGTGGACCAACGGCCACGCCATCTTCCAATCCGTCGCCGGTTTTCAGCGCGCGGGTTTTTTCGACAAACTTCGCGAGAAACTTTTCGTAAATGAAGCGCTGCACAAAAATACGATTTGACGCGATGCACGACTGGCCGGTGTTGCGGAATTTCGTGATCAGCGCCCCTTCCACCGCCGCGTCCAAATCGGCATCCTCAAAAACCAAAACCGGGGCGTGGCCGCCGAGTTCGAGCGACAGCGGTTTGACCTGATTTGCCGCGCCGCGAATCAGTTCCTTCCCGACTTCCGTCGAGCCAGTGAAAGTAATTTTGCGGCAAAGCGGATTGTCCAAAAATTCCTGCGCAATCTCGCGCGCGGAACCGGCGACGAGCTGAAAAACGCCATTTGGCAATTTTGCCTCGGCCACACATTCGGCAAACAGCGCAGCGCAAACCGGCGTTGCGCTTGCAGGTTTCAAAATCACCGTGCAACCCGCGGCGAGCGCCGGCGCGATTTTGCGCACCGCCAGCACCAGCGGAAAATTCCACGGACTGATCGCGGCGACCACGCCTATCGGTGTTTTGACAATGAGGTGACGCTTGCCGTCCGTTTGATGCGGCACGATGCGGCCATACGCGCGCCGCGCCTCCTCGGCAAACCAGCGCAGGTGATCCACCGTCATCGCGATTTCGCCAACGCTTTGCGCCAGCGGCTTGCCATTTTCCGACGTGATGGCGCGGGCAATTTCATCGCGCCGCTTTTCCACTTCATCCGCAATTTTATTCAAGAACGCACCGCGCGCTTTGCCCGTGAGCGCACGCCAGCTTTGAAACGCGGCGTGCGCATCTTTGATGGCTTGCGCAACCGCCGCGCGGTCAACGGTGCAAATTTCCGCGAACACTTCCGTCGTGGACGGATTCAAGACGCGAATCGTTTTCTGCGTTCGCACAAACTGCCCGTTGAGATAAAGCGGATACGTTTTCATTTACCGGTGACCTTCGCCCAGTCTTTCAGGAACGTGTCGAGTCCACTGTCCGTGAGCGGATGATCGTAGAGCATTTTCATAAAGTCGAAAAACATCGTGCAGGCGTCAGCACCGGCGAGCGCCGATTCCAACACGTGCCCTGGATGGCGCACGGCGGCTGTGAGAATCTGCGTCTTAAAACCGTAGTTGTCGTAAATCGTGCGCGTCTGCCGGACGAGATCC
>CAISEZ010000123.1 GCA_903884535.1 uncultured Verrucomicrobia subdivision 3 bacterium | reverse complement strand
TACGTCAGCGGCCTTGGATATTTTGAACTGCGGCTCAACGGCGAGCGGGTGGGCAAAGATGTATTGAATCCCGGCTGGACGAGCTACGCCAAGCGCGTTTTGTATTCCACTTACGATGTCACCGCGCAACTCAAGCGCGGACAAAATACCGTCGGCATCATGCTCGGCAACGGCTGGTTCAATCCGCTGCCGCTCGCTTTGTGGGGGCGCATCAGGCCCGACAACGCGCTCGTCACCGGCGAACCGCGCGCGATGTTGCAACTCGTTGTCGAATTCACCGATGGCACGACGCAGACGATTGGCACCGATGAAGGTTGGCGCACCGCCAACGGACCGATTTTGCGGAACAGCATTTATCTCGGTGAATTTTACGACGCGCGCCGCGAACGGCCCGGCTGGGATCGCGCGGGATTTGATGATTCGAATTGGGAAAAAGCGGAACTCGCCAACGAGCCAAAACTGGGTCCGTTGTGCGCGCAGGACGCGCCGCCGATTCGCGTCACTCGAATTTTGAAAGCCGTCAAACTCACGGAGCCCAAGCTGGGCGTTTTCATTTTCGATTTCGGACAAAATTTCGCCGGCTGGTCGCGACTCCATGTGAAAGGCGAGCGCGGCACCAAGATTCGTTTGCGCTCCGGCGAATTGCTTTATCCCGATGGCACGCTGAACGGCATGACTGCGGTGGTCGGACAAATCAAAGACGGCGGCAAGGATTACGTTTATGACGGACATGGCCGGCCGAAAACCGCGTTTCAACTCGACAAATATATTTTGAAGGGCAAAGGCGAAGAAACTTACACGCCGCGATTTACTTTCCACGGATTTCGCTACGTCGAAGTCACCGGCTTTCCCGGCCAGCCGTCGCCGGAGTCGCTGGAAGGTCTGGCGTTGAACGCGGATGTCCGCCAGGCCGGGACTTTTGAATGTTCCAACGAACTGTTCAATCGCATCCAGAAAATGGTGACGTGGACGGAACTCGCCAATTTGTTCAGCGTGCAATCTGATTGTCCCGCGCGCGAAAAGTTTGGCTACGGCGGCGATCTCGCGGTGACGAGCGAAATGGGCATGTTGAATTTTGACATGGCGCGTTTTTACGCAAAAGCCGCGCAAGATTTTGCCGATGCGCAGCGGACCAACGGCGGCTTCACCGAAACCGCGCCGTTCGTTGGCATCAGCGACCAAAATCTTGATGACAATTCCCGCGCCGCGAATCTCGGCGAAGGTTGCGGGCCGGTGGATTGGGGTGTGGCTGAACCGCTGCTGGCGTGGCAGTTGTTTCAATATTACGGCGACCGCAACGTGATGAGCGAAAACTACGGCGCGATAAAACGCTGGATCAACTTGCTCCAATCCAAGGCCACGGGCGATCTGCTCGACAACGGCATCAGCGACCACGAAAGTCTTGCGCCCAAACCGCGTTACTTGACCGGTTCAGCGGCCTATTTTCAAAACGTCAAACTCTTTGCGCAAATTGCAAAGGCACTGGGCCACGATGCCGATGCAGCGGATGCCGAGAAGCTCGCGGAGAAAATCAAATCCGCGTTCAACCGACAATTTTTGCGCGCCGGCACGGGTGTTTACGATTCCGGCAGCCAGGCGTGTCATGCGTTCGCGCTTTATTTTGGATTGGTTCCGCCGGACGAAACAACCAACGCACTGAACTCGCTGGTTCACGACATTGTGGATTTACACCAAGGCCATTTGACCACTGGCATTTTCGGCACAAAATACATGTTAAATGAGTTGACGGATCTTGGTCGGGCCGACGTCGCCTACGGAATGGTGAACCAGCGCACTTATCCAGGCTGGGGGTTCATGCTGGCTAACGGCGCGACGACGCTTTGGGAACATTGGGCGTTCAGCGACAATACTTATTCGCACGATCATCCGATGTTCGGCTCGGTGAGCGAATGGTTTTACAAGGCGCTCGCCGGCATCCAACCCGCGCCGGATGCGGTGTGCTTC
>CAISEZ010000122.1 GCA_903884535.1 uncultured Verrucomicrobia subdivision 3 bacterium | reverse complement strand
TTTGGATTATATGATTTTGCGCGATCGCAATCATCCCAGTGTCATCATGTGGTCCATGTGCAATGAGGAATGGGTTGAAGACATGGAAGGTTCGCCCGAAGGTAAGCGCATCTTTTCGGCAATGATGGATGAAGTGCATAAGTTCGACCGCACGCGCCCGATAACTTCGGCTATGGAGCGCGGCTGGCTGGGTTCTGGGTTTGACAATGTGGAAGATATCATTGGCGTGAACTATAGTTATCAGCGTTATGACGATATTCACAAGGCGCACCCCGACAAGCCTATGTTTGGCAGTGAAACCGCAAATAATAAAACGGCGCGCAGTAACTACGAGAATGACAAAGCCCGAGGATTAATGAGCAGTTACAACTTGACTGACGGTGGGTGGCAACCTGTGGCTTCAAGGCCGTTCATGGCCGGTTCCTACACTTGGACCGGCATTGATTATCGCGGCGAACCGAATCCCGACGGCTGGCCAGATGTGAGCAACAACACCGGTTTGTTGGACAACTGCGGTTTTCCCAAGGATAAGTTTTATTACCAACAATCTTGGTGGTCGGACAAGCCGATGGTGCATTTGATGCCTGTCTGCTGGAACTGGCCCGGCAAGGAAGGCCAGAACATCCGGGTGATCGCGTTCAGCAACGCTAAGCAAGTCGAAGTGTTTCTCAACGGCACAAGTTACGGTCTGCAAACCATGCCGCAGGACGGCCATTTGGAGTGGCAGATTCCTTTCGCGCCCGGAAAGTTGGAAGCAAAAGGTTTTGCCGGTGGCAAGTTAGTCGCGACTGACTCGGTTGAAACCGTGGATGCCGCCGCCAAAATTAAGTTAGCGCCAAAGCGGACTACTTTGCGAGCGGATGATCAGGATACGATCGTGGTGCCGGTTTCCATTCTCGACGACAAAGGAAGATTCGTTGCCAATGCAAATAGCAGGATAACCTTTGAACTGACGGGCGGAAAATTGTTGGGCGTTGGCAACGGCAATCCCGGCGACCATGATCCGGATCGCGCGAGTCAACGGAATGCTTTCAACGGTCACTGCATCGCAGTGATTCAGGCGGGAGCCAAGCGCCAGACCATGAAACTTACTGCCACTTCACCCGGACTTGCGCCAGCGACCGTAACTTTTCAGGTGAAGTAATTGTTAATTTATTTCGCCAGTTCCGTTGTCGTGGTGTTGAAGTATTTTACGGACTCCGCAATTTCTGGCACTGACCGATCCCAATGGTATTCATACTCGAAGTAATAAGCCCCGTGGAAATGCTGGCGTTTTAATTCGGCCATCATGCCTTTGATGTTGCTGTCGCCGGTGCCCCACGGCACATCGTGCATTTTGTTCGCACCGTTGGGCGGGGGAGGACCGGCATGGGGATCGTCAAGCACGACGTCTTTGAAATGTAGACAAATGACGTGACCCTCAAGTTTTTTCAGACAAGCCACCGGATCAAGACCGGAGCGCTTCCAGTGACCCACGTCGGCACACGCACCCATCAACGGCGTGCGGTCCTTGATCGCCGCGAGCACGGTGTCGGGATTCCAATAATGCGAGGGCCGCGGATGATCATGGATGGCCACCTTGATGTTGTATTCCTTGCAAAGTTTTTCAACGAGATCCAGCGCGTTCGCCTCAGGTTCGCCGACGATGACATCCACGCCAAGTTTTTTGGCGAACTCAAAAGCCTTGCGTGTCTCGGCTTCATTCGCAGTGAGCGGCACGATACCTAGATTGATTATTTTGATTCCCGCCGAATCGCATTTTTTGCGGATGGCCTGAAGCTGTTCGTCCTTCAAATCCAAAACCCTGACTGCTTTATTGCTGACGACGTTAATATTTCCTGAAAGACCAATGTATTTGATGCCGACCGCCGCTGTTTTATCAATCGCCTCGGAAAACGAATAAAGACGGAATGAATATGGCGTGATCGCCAGTTGCCAGCCGAGGTCATCGCACGCGGGGCAATTGGTCTGCAATCTCTCCAGCTCCGCAGATTTCACAGACAACGCGAGGGACAAAGCCAGCAGCAGGAAGCATTTTATTTTCATGAAAATGATTTTATTCTTGTCAGAAGTTGGTTTGCAACTAATTATTCCAAAACAAAAACAAATGACAAGTCGAATCGAATTGGCCAAGGCTTTGCTCTTTTTACCTGGTTACCATTTTCAAGAAGCATTATTGCGGCGATTGGCTGCATGTTCGCCCAAGAGAAATAGAAAAGAAAATTGAACTAAATCATTTTTTCCACAGAATAAAATCATGCCTTTCATTCCCAGCACCAAAACGCAGACCAATTATGATGTTATCGTCGTCGGCTCTGGCGCGGCCGGCGGGCAGACCGCCTATGTGCTCGCGGCGGCCGGCGTGAAGGTGCTGATGCTCGAAGCGGGTCGGCGCTACGATCCGGTTTCCGAAACACCGATGTTCAGCACGAATCATCACGCACCGCTGCGCGGTTCGCCCACGCCGGATAAACCGTTTGGATTTTTTGATGCGACGGTTGGCGGCGGTTGGCGCGTGCCGGGTGAGCCTTACGTAACAAAACGGCCCGGCTCCGACGCGTGGGTGGAGGCCAGCGCCACGGATGTCGGCGCGCGGCAGAATTTCATGTGGTGGCGTCCGCGCATGTTGGGTGGCCGCACGAATCACTGGGGACGTTTTTCGTTCCGCATGGGCCAATATGATTTCAAGCCGCGCAGCCGCGACGGACTGGGTATTGACTGGCCGTTTGATTACAAAGATCTCGCACCCTATTACGACAAAGTAGAGCGGTTGATCGGCGTGTTCGGCAGCAACGAAGGTTTGGAAAACACGCCGGATTCCTCGCCCGGAGTTTTGTTGCCGCCGCCGAAACCGCGCGCGTATGAATTGCTCGCCAAAAAAGGTTGCGCAAAAATCGGTATTCCAGTGATTCCGTCGCACGTCGCGATTTTGAGCCAACAACAAGATCATCAGAATATTCCAAAATTGTTGCATCCCGATTCGCCCGCGATGCAAAAGGCGCTCGCCAAAAATATGCAAACACGCCTCGCGTGTATGTGGGCGACACATTGCGTGCGCGGTTGCGCGATCAAGGCGAATTACCAGTCCACGACTGTTCACATTCCGCCGGCGCTCGCGACTGGCAATCTCGACATCATCACCGACGCGATGGTGCGCGAAGTGAGCATGGATGACACGGGCCGCGCGACCGGAGTATATTATGTGGATAAAAAAACGCGCGAGGACATTCACGTGAAAGCCCGCGTGGTGGTGCTTGCCGCAAGCGGTTGCGAATCCGCGCGCATATTGCTCAATTCAAAATCCGCACACTTTGCTAATGGTCTCGCCAATTCCAGCGGCAAAGTCGGTCGCTATTTGATGGACACGGTCGGCAGCGGTCTCGGTGGACAAATTCCCGCGCTCGAAAACGCGCCGGTCCACAACGAGGACGGCGCGATGACGATGCACATGTATATGCCGTGGTGGAAATACAAGGAACAGGCTGCGGGCAAGATGAATTTTCCGCGCGGCTATCACATCGAATTCGGCGGCGGACGTGGCATGCCCGACGCGGGAACTTTTTTCGGAATGGAGGGCTTCACCGGCGGCAGTTACGGCAAGAAGATGAAGGAGGATTTGCGGCGTTACTACGGCTCGTTTGTTTATTTTGCAGGCCGTGGCGAGATGATTCCTAACGATGACTGTTACTGCGAAATTGATACGGAGAAAAAAGACGCTTGGGGCATTCCCGTTTTGCGTTTTCATTGGAAATGGTCGGAACACGAGGAACGCCAGGCCGCGCACATGCAAAAAACCATTGCCGAAATCATCGAGTCCATGGGCGGTCGCGTGACCAGCCCGCCGCAGCTCGATGGTAAGAAAGCCATTCTGCCAGGCGGATGCATCATTCACGAAGTCGGAACGACGTGCATCGGCAGCGATCCAAAAAACTCTGTGCTCAACCAATTTTGCCAGGCTTGGGACGTAAAAAATCTGTTCGTCACCGACGGCGGGCCGTTCGTCTCCAACGCCGACAAAAATCCCACGCTCACCATTATGGCCAACGCCTGGCGCGCGACGGATCACATCATCGAAGAAATGCGGAAAGGAAATATCTGATGAAGCCCAAACCAACTAGTCGCCTTCCCCGCCGCGTGGCTCTCAAATGGATGGTCGCCGCCAGCGCGACGATTTCCATGCTCGACTGGCGAAGCTTCGGCGCGCCCGCCGTCACCGCCAAGGGATATGGCTTGGATGCAAATTTGTTGGAAACCTACAATCCTGGCGATCTGTGGCCGCTCACGTTGACCGAGGCCCAGCGCCGCACGGCGACGGCATTGTGCGATGTCATCATTCCCGCCGATAACAAATCCCCCGCCGCGAGCCAACTGCATGTTGTGGATTTCATTGATGAATGGATCAGCGCGCCCTATCCCGGACAGCAGGCGCATCGCGAAATTATTGTGAACGGTCTTGCGTGGATGGAGACTGAATCGGCGAAGCGATACAAAAAAACTTTCCCAGAATTGACCGAGCCGGAACAGCACTCCATCTGCGACGATATTTGTTTCGCGCCCAAAGCCGCGCCGGAGTTTCGGACAGTGGCAAATTTCTTCTCGCTCTTTCGCAACCTGACCACCGGCGGCTTTTACACCACGCCGGCGGGCTGGAAAGACATCGGCTACGTGGGCAACGTCGCGCTGCAAAAATTCGACGGCCCGCCGCCGGAAGTGTTGAAGCATGTGGGATTGACTTGAGCGCCAGTCAACGGGACTCCGAATTGCGGTCACCGTTTTGCAACTGTTGGTTTGCCTCCGCAATCAATTTTAATTGCCACGACCGCGAATTTTCTGCCGTAACGTTGTAATCTTTTTGTTTGGCAAAATCGAAAACCCACAGTGCTGACAGTGGAATTTTGTGATCCATTACAGCCTGGAGCAGCCGCCTAAATTTCGCCGCCTGCTCCGGCGACTCGCCCGGCACACCAAATTCGCCGACAAAAACCGGCTTGTTCAAATTTCGCGAAACCGCCATGGCTTGTGTCAGACGCTTTTCGTCCTCGTCTTCGTAAGCATGAAGACTGACGCCGGAAATCAGATCGGGGTTCGCGCCGCCAAGCATTTCAGCAAATTGTTCCGGTGAGTCTTTCGCCCAATTATTTTCGTGCTGCTGATGCCAGGCGCTCAGGCGCGGAAAGCTGTCGCCGGTGAAAATAAGCCGCTGTGAATCATAAGTCCGCACCACTTTAGCAAAATCGGCGAACGCCGCATCAATCATCTCGAACGTCAAGTCGTCGCGGCTGGTTCGGCTCGTGGCGATGCCGAGGGTGGGATCAACATGTGGCCGGTGTTCCGCAGCGTTTGGCAGGCAGGCTTGAAGTGAAAACTCATTGCCGAATTCCCAAGCCCAGATTGCGGGATTGTCGCGATAATGTGTGACGACTTCGCGCACATATTCGCGCATCCAGGCGCGGGTTTTGCTTTGCATATTCCCCCATTGATCCATCGGCTCGCCGACCAAATCCGGCACGCAGGAATAATTCCAAAAAAACGACGGCACCAGTCCGACCCCGTGTTGCGCGGCAGCCTTCACAATCGCATCAAGCCGGCGAAAATACTCCGCACGATTCGTCTGATAAAGCCGCATATCTTTCGGCCACTGGCCGCCGGCGGAGAATCGTGCAAACGGAATGCCCTTGCTCGCCAGAACAGAAAAACCGGCGACGTAACTGGTGTCCGCCGGATTTCGCAGGGTTCGCAAAAAACAGTCGAAGTAATTGACGCCGATACTGCGAAATGGTTTTCCAGCCTTGAGAACCGTGGCGTTTGGGCCAGCGGTGATGACCGGAATTCTCATGGAATTTGTTTCGCTCGCCCGCGCGCAAAACGCGATGCCGGTGGCAAACAACAAAAAAACAAATATGCGAGCGAGCTTCACAATCCGAGCTGGTTGAAAACGCTGAAATATATCCAATGCCCAAAATCGTTGGGATGATTGATGTTGTTGCCGAGCAGATCTTCGGGCTTTTTTCGCGCGGCCATCGTTTGCCAGTTGTCAAAAACATCCGCGTAGGCGCAATTCATTTCCTTGGCAGCTTCCGCCGTGGCCGCCGCGTAATCCGCCATGTGATGACTGCCAAATTTCCAGCGCGGATTCGGCGGAAAGGCGGAATACAAAATAATTTCCGCGCCGGTTTTCGCGCGAATGGTGGCCACCATTTCCTCCAAATTCTTTTTGAATTCCGACAACGGAACGCCGGTGACGTTGTGATCGTTCATTCCAAAGCCGATCAAAACCAAGTCGGGTCTTTCAGCGATCACTTTGGTTTGCAGCCGTTGCAGTCCCTGGCGCGTGGTGTCGCCGCCGGTAGCGCCGTTGACGGTTGAAATGTTTGCTTTGGGATACTTGCGGCGCAGTTCGCCCGCCCAGTGCTGCCAGAAAATCAAATTGGTCCGTGTTGCATTGTGACCAACCGTGATGCTGTCGCCGAACGCCACAATTTTTACCGGCTCACCGTTGAGAAGTTTGCGATGCGTCGCCTGTAATTTACTTTTTTCTGAAACTTGAACCGGCCAGGGTTTCGTTTGCGCGAAGTCATAATCCACGAAAACGAAAAACGCCTCGTTGCCGAAACCACGAAACTTCGTGTGATCAAAATTCTCCACGCCAAACAAAATATTCGTCCGAAAATCGGGGATGCGCGAATTCGCTGTGCGGCGCAAGGTGCCGCGCTTGCAGTCCAAAATAAAATCTTTGCCGCTGATGTATTCAACTGTGTTGCTTTCCAGCAGATAAGTGCTGCGTGCATGAAAGCGCTGATTCCATTGTGGATTATGAGCCAGACAAGCCGGCTCTTGCCCGAAGAACACGACCGATTCACCGGTTTGGCGGGAAAGCGGTTGGCGGCTGGTGACAGCGCAGCCTGTGAAAAGAAAGCCAACAACCAGAGTTCCAAAAATTGGGAAAAAATCGCGTAGCGAAAATTCAAATTTCATGAGCAGGTTCATCGTTTGGGTAATTCCGGGTTGCCGGCAAAATTATTTTGCATCCGGTTTTATCGGCGACGTAAAAACATATTCACCGGATTCGACATCAAAGTCAGCGCCAGTTGAAGTCTGAGAAAAACTGGCGACGCCGGTAGCTTTCACCGCGGGATGACCGCTCTCGCGAATTTCAGCCAACTTTGCGTTCGGCACGAAAACGGTTGCGGTGGTGTTAGCCGGCACCACCACGCGCAAACAAAGTTGCCCATGTTCGATTTTCCAATCGCTGACAATCTTGCCGTGAATCGAGTTGTATTCGCCGCGCGCAAACGTGAGGTCGCCGACCGGATGCGGACGGATGATGAAATGTTTGAAGCCAGGATTCGTCGGGTCGGGATTGATTCCGGCGAGCGCCTTGTAAAACCAAGCGCTGATGTCGCCATACATGATGTGGTTGCGCGAGGCCACGCCGCGCCACGTTTCCCACAACGTCGTCGCGCCTTGCTCGATCCACCAACCCCAACTCGGTAAATCTTTTTGCGACGCCATTCGATAGGCCACTTCGCTTCGACCGTGATCGGTCAAGGTATTCAAAATGTATTTTGCGCCGAGGATGCCTGTGTCTATGTGGCCGTTTTGTTTTTCGACGTTGGCAACGAGATTTTCGAGCACACGATTTTCCGTCGCCCGTTCCGCCAAGCCTTGATACAGCGCGCAACTCAACGAAGTCTGGCTGCCATTGCCGTACGTGGCGGTGTCCGCGTGGAAAAAATGTTCGGTGAAGGATTTTTTTATTTGCGCCGCGCGTTCGGTGTATTCATTTGCGTCATCAGTTTTTCCAAGCAATCTGGCGGCGAGCGCCACGATTTGCGTGTCGCGATAAAAATACGCGGTGTCCGTGATGTCCGCCGGCGTCTTGGTGTTGAATGGCGCCCAGTCATTGAGGCCGATGCTGACAATATTATTCGTGGCCCGCGTCGCGAGATAATCCACGTAGCGTTTCATTCCGGCGTAATGGTCGCGCAGCGGCTTCGCGTCGCCGTAATATTCGTAGAGATAAAACGGAATCAGCTCAAACGCGCTGTCCCACGCGGGGCCGTTGCCCCAGGAATAACCCCAGCCGCTCGTCGGCACAATGCCGGGCAGGCGGCCGTCTGGCTGCTGTTCGTCGCCGAGATCGTTGATCCATTTTGTGTAAATGCCGGCGGGCATGAAATTGTAAATGGCCTGTTCGGCGGCGAGATGCGCGTCGCCGGTCCAGCCATTTTTTTCGCGATGCGGGCAATCGGTTGGGATGCCTTGGAGGTTGCTCAAATAAGACCAGCGCCCGGCGGTCCAGACTTTATTCAGCAGCGGATTGGAACATTCAAACTCGCCCGCGACCGGAACCGCTGTGTGCGTAAAAACTCCGCTCACAGAATCGAGCGTCGGCTTGCCTGGAAAACCGGTGACTTCGACATATTGAAAACCGTAGTAAGTAAAACGCGAATGCCACGTTTCCGTGCCGCTGCCGCGCAATGTGTAATTGTCCGTCTGAAACTGTTGATCCGCGCCCATGCGTTTCACGTGCTCGATGATGTCGGTGGTGTCGAGCGTGCCATCTTTGAAAAGCCTTTCGCCGTGGCGTAAAGTGATTTTTGTTCCCGCCGAACCTTTCACTTTCAATTCCGTGTAGCCGGAAAAATTCTGGCCGAGATCAAAAACAAAAACGCCCGGCTTGGGTTCGGTGAGCTTCACCGGCTTGATGATTTGCGGCGCCTCAATCGGCGGCATCATTTCGGCAACGAGCTTGCCTTTCGGGGCGTCAGCAATGTGCGCCGGTTGCCAGCTTGAGTCGTTGAACCCCGGTTTGTCCCAGCCTGGCATTTCGAGTCGCGCATCGTAATTTTCACCGCCGTAAATGCTGTTGAACAAAATCGGTCCGGTGATTGCTTTCCAAGTTTCATCCGTGCCGATGATTTGCGTGCGCCCATCCGCATATTCCACAAAGAGCGACAGCCGGAGTCGCGGCGACTTGCGCCACGGCGCTTTGTCAAAATACCAAACGGCCTTGGTTTGCACATTGAACCAGCCATTGCCGAGAATGGCCCCGACCGCATTTTTACCGCGCTTCAACAACGTCGTCACGTCATGCGTCGCATACAAAACGCGCTTGTCGTAACGCGTGTAGCCGGGATCGAGCAACTGATCACCGACGGTTTGGCCGTTGATGTGCAATTCGTAATAGCCAAGTCCGCAGATGGAAACCGTGGCGCGTTTGATTTTGCCGTCCAAAATAATTTCGCGGCGAAGAAAGGGCGCAGGTTGTTCGTCAATGTTGGTCGTTTTGGCAATCCATTTCGCATTCCAATCCGCTGGCGACAACAAACCCATTTGCCAAAACGCCGGTTTGCTCCACTCGGATTTCTTACCGTCTTTATCCCAACTGCGGACTTTCCAAAAACAGTTTTGTCGCGATGCCAAAGTTTTCCCCGCGTAAGCGATGAACGTAGTTTGGTCGGAATCAACCTTGCCGCTGTCCCACAAATCGCCGTGATCGCGTTTCAATTCATCAGCGCTCGATGCCGCCAAAATTTGCCAGGCCGTTTGCTTTTGTCCGCGCTCCTGCGATTCCAAAATCCAGCTGAACCTCGGCTGCGCCGTGTCAATGCCCAGCGGATTCTCCAAATACTCGCAGCGCAGTTGACCCACATGGACGCCGGCCAGCGCGCTGCTGGATAAGGCGAGCGACAATAAAATGGCCACGGTAGGCAGTCGCAGAAAAATGTGCTTGGCGACAAATGGAATTCTCATGGTTCATTCACGGCAGGGTGGAAACAAAATGATATTCGCCACTGGGCACGGCGAGAAAAACTTTATCGGGGGCGGAATGCTGAATTTTGATTTCCGGGACGTGGGCGAGGTCGCGGCCTCCTTCAATGATTAGAGAATTTATTTTTGACGGCAGGACAACCGTGGCCGTTGCGCCGACCGGAATTTTTGCGTGCAAATAAAATTTCCCCTCTGACCTGCGCCAGTCGGAAATAATTTTTCCACGCACGGAATCGTAGCTGGCTTTGGTCCATTTCAAATCGCCGACTGGCTGCGGAGCGATGATGATTTTATCGAAGCCGACCGCATCCGGTGCGGGTTTGATGCCGGCGAGCGCTTTGTAAAACCATTCGCTCACCGAGCCGAACATCGGATGATCGTGCGAATAAATATTATCACTGAATTCCCAATGTTCCCAAAGCGTCGTCGCGCCATTTTCCAGCATGAAGCCCCAGCCGGGAAACGTGCGCTGATTTACGATTTTGTAAGCGATATCCGCGCGGCCGAGTTCCGTCAATGCGTTCAGCATATATTTCGTGCCGAAAATTCCCGTGGTCAGATGGCCCTGATGCGAATCGGTAATCTCGTGAACGAGCGCGTTCAGCGCGTTGCTTAATTCGTCGGGCGGAACCAATCCAAAATAAAGTGCGAACGCCTGACACGCCTGACTGCCGGAATCGTAAACACCTGTGCCGGCGTGCAGAAATTGTCGGTTGAACGCGGCTTTGATTTTTTTCGCGAGACTCTCCGCTGCCGCAACGTCGTCTGCGTGGCCCAGAGTTTTTGCAATTTGCGCGAACACTTTGACGTTTTGTAAATAAGCTGCGGAGCCGCTGAGATAACGCGGTTTGGGCGCAAGACTTTCGTGATCGCTGATGCCGTTGTCGAGCAGATCATCCGTGGCTTTCGAGCGCAGCAAGTTGATCCAGCGTTTGATCGCATCGTAATTTTCGCTCATCACCTGGCGGTCACCGTAGTATTGAAACAACTGCCACGCGAGCAGCGGTTCGGCTACACCCCAATCCACCGGGCCGGAGCCTTCGCCGAGATTCGCGACGCGCGAATCATCAGCGAGATTTTGGTCACTGATGCCAACGAATGGCGCGGTTTCGGTGAACCCGCCATTGGTCCGTTGCGCGTCGGCAAAATCCTGCGCGGCCTTGGCGTAAAAGCGCGCCATGTCAAAATTCAACATCCCCATTTCGCTCGTCACCGCGAGATCGCCGCCATAGCCAAATTTTTCGCGTGCGGGACAATCGGATTGCACGCTGAACAAATTCGCGAGTTCCGTCCACGTCACCATTTTTTGAATGCGATTGAACAAATCGTCTGAGCACTCAAAATTTCCGGCCGGCTGAACGTCCGCGTTCAACGCGAGACCTTCCAGCGAATCCAACGTCGGTCTGCCGGGAAGGCCGGTGACTTCGACGTAGCGAAATCCGTGGAAAGTAAATCGCGGCGTGTAAATCTCTTCGCCTTTGCCCTTCAAAATATATTCGTCGAGTTGAAACGCGGTTTTCGGCCGGCCATGTCCGTCATAAACGTAATCCTTGCCGCCGTCTTTGATTTGTCCGACCACCGCAGTCATGCCGTTCAATGTGCCGTCGGGATAAAGCAATTCGCCGGAGCGTAATCGGACGCAAGTGCCGCGCTCGCCTTTCACATGGAGTCGCGACCAGCCGGCGAAATTTTGTCCGAAATCGAAAATGAAAACGCCCGGCTTGGGCTCCGTGAGTTTGACGGCTTTCAAAATTCGAGTGACGCGAATCGGTGGCGCGTCCTGCGCGTGAAACGGACCGAGACTTGGCTCGCGCGCGAGTTCGACTTTTTTCCATTGCGAATCGTCAAACCCCGCGCGATCCCAGCCGGGCAGTTCGCGGCGCGCGTCGAAAAATTCGCCGAGATAAACGTTGTTCCGCAAAATCGGTCCGTCGGCAGTGCGCCAGTTTTCATCGGTGCAAATCATCTGCGTCGTGCCGTCGGTGAATTCGACAACGAGTTGCAACATCGCGCGCGGTTCGCCGGTGACGAGCGCGTTGTCGGGCCTGATGCGCCCCCACAAAGCGAGTGGCAGCGGATTGAACCAACCGTTGCCAAGCATGATGCCGACGGCGTTTTCTCCGCGCTTGAGTTGCGCGGTGACATCGTAAGTGGAATACAAAACGCGCTTGGCGTAGCTCGTCCAGCCGGGATTCAATACATCTTTGCCCACCCGCTCGCCGTTGAGCCGCAGTTCAAAATATCCAAGGCCGCTGACGTA
>CAISEZ010000121.1 GCA_903884535.1 uncultured Verrucomicrobia subdivision 3 bacterium | reverse complement strand
CGGTTTTGGCGCTGGCGGCGCGGGGATGAATATTTTGCTGACGGATGCGAGCGTCAATTTGATTCAGGATGAGACGAACAACACGGTGCTGTCCGGAGATTATCACCCCGCGACTTCGCTGGCGAGCTTTGCGGGCGGAGCGGTGGCGGGCGATTGGACATTGTTTGTGGCAGATCTGGGGATCGGAACCGGCTCGCCCACTTTGGTTTCCTGGAGTTTGAACATTGATCCCGTGCCGGAACCGTCGACCCTCCTTTTGGGCGGGTTGGCGGCGACTGGGTTGCTGGCGGGTAGGTCGTGGAAAAACCGGAAGATCTGAAGCCGGATTTGCGGCAATGGTTGATCGATGATCGTCGGCTGGTAAGGCTGGGCGAGTATTATTTACGCACGCTATAAGCCGGCCGCACACCAGAAAATCTCGCAGCAGACCTGCGACCCGAGCCAGTTGGAAGTGAAGACGCCCAAGACTCTGGGGCGGCAGATTTCCATCAAGGATATCTCTTCCGTGACCGATGTCCCGACGCGCGGGTGGGACGAGAAAGAGCCGACGACGAAGATATTGTTTACGTAGGTTTATCCATTTATTATTAAAGTGGATATGCGAAAAAGTGTGTCATTTTATAAAGGTTTTACTTTCATAAATTGACATACTTTAATCTTGGGATTAGCTTCAGGCCATGATTGCGACAATAAAGGCCAGCACGGTTAGCTTTGGGGCCAAAGGGCAGGTGGTTATCCCCAGCAAATTACGCAAGGAATTTGAAATTGAGGAAGGAACCAAGGCTTCGGTGATTTCAACGCCGGAGGGCATCCTATTGAAGCCCGTTACCCGCGCCTATATTAAAAGCCTGCGCGGGAAATACCGGGATTTGCCGTTGATGGAAACACTCCAGGAAATGAAGCAAGAAGAAAAAGCCCGTTAATGAGTACCAAGGTTCTGGATTCATGGGCGCTGCTGGCTTTTTTCAAAGGTGAACCGGCTGGAGAGACGGTCGAAGATCTCTTGCAAAAGGCAGCTTTCGACCATGTTCGACTCCTGCTTTGTGTGGTTAATTGGGGGGAAGTATATTACGGCATGTGGCGCGCGTCCGGTCCTGATGCCGCCCGCAAAGTAGCCGAGGATATTTCCCGCTTGCCGGTTGAAGTGGTTGAGGCTGACATGCAACTTTCCAGGCAGGCCGCTATATTTAAGGCCACCAATAAAATGTCCTATGCGGATGCCTTTGCCGCCGCTTTGGCCAAGGAAAACAAAGCTGAACTTGTCACCGGCGACCCTGAATTTAAACCGCTCGAAAAAGAAATTAAAATCAACTGGCTCGCAAACGAATCACGGTAACCAGTATAACACGATTTATTATTTTAGGTCTCAATTGAAAGTTGTCCTTCCGTCCTTATCTGTCGGGGCGATTTTTTGCATGATACCCGCCACCATGTTGCTGGCTTATATCCGGTTGTCCTGGCCGGACAAACAGGGGCGGTGCTTGGCGGATTCCCGTTTTTGACACACAAATGGCACATTCGAAAAGCCCTTTTCGCGTGAATTTCGCCCCAAAAACCGTATCTTGCGGGCGGGAAAACCATGTCCATTCCCGCCATGTCCAATTCCACGCCAGAAAAAGTTTTGAAGTTTCCGGAGAATTTTCTCTGGGGCACCGCCACGTCGCCGACGCAGGTGGAGGGGCATATCCAGAATGAGTGGACGGATTTTGTGGCGCAGGACGGCGGCACCTGCCACGTGACGTGCGATCATTACTACCGCTATCCCGAGGACGTGGACTGGATGCGGAAACTGAACCAGAACGGCTATCGCATGGGGATCGAGTGGTCGCGTTTGCAGGACTGCGCCTACGGGCCGCTGAATCAGACGGAGCTGGCGCGGTACATTGATTTGATTGACCGGCTGCGGGCGGCGGGGATCACGCCGATGATTGTGCTGCATCATTTTTCCAATCCGCCGTGGATCAACGAACTCGGCGGCTGGACAAACGCGGCGACCATTCCGGCGTTTGTGGATTATGTG
>CAISEZ010000120.1 GCA_903884535.1 uncultured Verrucomicrobia subdivision 3 bacterium | reverse complement strand
CTTCAAGGGCCAGGGCATGAACTTCGACGAGGTGCGCGAATACCAGCCCGGCGACGACGTGCGCGCGATTGACTGGAACGTCACCGCGCGGATGAATCATCCGTTCATCAAGAAGTTCGTCGAGGAACGCGAACTCACGCTGATGCTCGTCGTAGACGTGAGCGGGTCGGGCCTGTTCGGCTCGCGCGACCAGTCCAAGCGCGAACTCGCCGCCGAGATCGCCTCGGTGCTCGCCTTCTCCGCCATCCGCAACAACGACAAAGTTGGGCTGATTTTATTTTCCGATGAAGTGGAAAAATTCATCCCGCCGCGCAAAGGCCGCAGCCACGTCCTACGCGTCATCCGCGAAGTTTTATATTTTCAACCACAGAAACGCGGCACAAATCTGGTGAACGCGCTGGAATTCATGGCGCGCGTCACCGCGCATCGCGCGATCACGGTAGTGGTGTCGGATTTCATCTCCGCTGATGCCGCTGTGACGCTGCCGAAAATGACGCAGACGCGATTGCGCATGTTGAATCGCAAACACGATGTCGTGGCGGTGCAGATCACCGACAAACATGAATTGGAATTGCCCGCGCTCGGCCGGCTGATTTTGGAAGACGCGGAGACCGGCGAGGTTTTGGAGGTGAACACCGGCAGCGCGAGCAGCCGCGACGCGTTTGCGTTGCGCCAGCAAAAGCAGGTCGCCGAGCTGGCAAAACAATTTCGCTCGTCGGGCATTGATTCGATCCAATTGCATACCAACGAAGCTTACGGCGCGGCGCTGGGGAAATTTTTTGAAACGCGCGAAAAACGGAGGCTGCGCGGATGATCACCAATGCCACGGCCCTAAGCGCGGCGCCCGCCGTCAACGACATCCGCGATATCAAGCCGCCGATAGAAATCCCCAACGGCTTGGCCTGGCTGTGGTGGACACTGACGCTTTTGGCTATCGCCGTGGCGGCGATTTTGCTTTGGCGCTGGTGGCAGAAGCGGCAGGCGAATGTCCCCGTCATCCCGCCGGTGCCGGCGCACATCCGCGCCAAACAAAAATTGGAAGAGGCACTGGCGTTGATCGCGCAGCCGAAACCGTTTGTCGTCGCGGTGTCCGACACGGCGCGGACGTATTTGGAAGATCGGTTTGATTTCCACGCGCCGGAGCGGACGACCGAAGAATTTTTGCGCGAGCTGGCGGGGACCAAATTGTTGCAGCCGGAACAAAAGGAAAGCCTGGGCGGTTTTCTGGCCAGCTGCGACCTCGTGAAATTTGCAAAATACGAGCCGGGCGAAAATGAATTGCGGGCGCTGCACGGCTCGGCGGTGAAATTGGTTGAGGAAACCGAACCGCAACCGGAAGCGGTCGCGATCGTTGATAATTTGAAATTGGAAACGGAAAATTCCAAATGACCTTTGCGCATCCCTATTTTCTGCTGCTACTGTTGCTGCTGCCGCTGCTGGCGTGGTTGAAAGGCCAACGCGGCCAGTCGCCGGCGTTTCTTTATTCGTCGGTGAAGCTGGTGGAAGGATTGACGCGCGCCAAACGTTCGCGCGCGGGCGGTTTTCTGGCGGCATTGCGGTGGCTGGTGCTGGCGATATTTATCATCGCGCTGGCGCAGCCGCGTCTGCTGAAAAGCACCACGGAGGTCAAGGCCAGCGGCGTGGACATCGTCATCGCGCTCGACATGTCGGGCAGCATGATCTCCGAGGATTTTGTGGTGCGCGGCGAACGCGTGAACCGCTTTAACATGGCGCGATCGGTGGTGAAATCGTTCATTGATAAACGTCCGAACGATCGCATCGGCCTGGTGGTTTTTGCGACACAAGCGTTCATCGCCACACCGCTGTCGCTGGATCACGATTTTCTCCAGGAAAATCTCGACCGGCTGGCGATCGGCGCAATCAATGAAAATTCCACGGCCATCGGTGACGCGCTTGGCACAGCCATCAACCGGCTGCGGGAGCTGAAATCAAAAAGCAAAATCGTGATTCTCGCGACGGACGGGCAAAATAATTCCGGCAAGATTCAGCCGCTGCTAGCGGCGGACGCAGCACGGGCGTTGAGCGCTAAAGTTTACACCGTCGGCATCGGTGAACAAGGTTCTGCGCCGATGCCGGTATTTGCGAACGGCCAAAAAGTCGGCTATCAAAACGTGGCGGTGGATGTGGATGAAGAAACGCTGCAAAAAATCGCGGATAGGACCGGCGGCAAATATTATCGTGCAGACAATGCGGAGAAGTTCCAAAAAATATACGCGGAGATAGACAAGCTCGAAAAAACGGAGGCGACGATCAGCAAATACACAGAATTCAAGGAGCTATTTCCGTGGCTGGTCGCGGCTGGACTATTCATCTGGCTGCTGGAAATAATTTTAGCTCACACCATTTTGCGGAGGTTGCCATGAGATTCGAGCACCCCAATTTGTTCTGGCTGCTGCTGGTTTTACCACCGGCGCTGGCGTTGTTTTTTTGGTGGTCCATGCGCGTGCGGCAAAAGCTGCTGACGCAATTCGTCGAAGCGCGATTGTTGTCACAGTTGACGGTGGGCATTTCTCCCGCGCGCCGGAAAATGCGGTTTGCGTTTTTGATTCTGGCGGCGGTGTTTTTGGTGTTCACGCTCGCGCGGCCGCAGCGTGGATTTGATCTGGAAGAAGTCGAACAGCACGGTTTGGACATTGTGGTGGCGGTGGACACGTCGAAATCCATGCTGGCCACGGACATCGCGCCAAACCGGCTGGCGCGGGCTAAAATGGCGGCGCTGGAGTTGATGCAGCGTGCCGGCACGGATCGCCTGGGTCTGGTCGCGTTCGCCGGCAACGCGTTTTTGGAATGTCCGCTGACGATTGACAACACGGCGTTCCAGCAAAGCGTGCAGGCGCTGGATGTGAATTCCATCCCGCAAGGTGGCACGGCCATCGCCGAGGCGATTGATACGGCGTTGAACACCTTCAAAGAGATAAATCATTTCAAGGTGCTCGTGCTGATGACCGACGGCGAAGACAATGACAAGGAACCGGGTGCGCTCGACGCGGCGAAAAAAGCGGCGGACGCCGGCCTGAAAATTTTCACCATCGGCATCGGCTCGAAGGAGGGCGATTTGCTGAATCCTGATTTGGTCCGCGACGAAAATGGCAACGCGGTGAAATCACATTTGAACGAATCGCTGCTCCAGCAAATCGCCGGCGCGACGGGCGGATTTTATCTGCCGCTGCGCGGTGCGGAAACGATCAACACACTTTACGAGCGCGGGCTGGAGCCGCTGCCGAAATCCACCGGCAAGGAAAAGCTGCTCCGGCGTTATCACGAACAATTTCAATGGCCGCTTGCGGTAGCGGTGCTGCTGCTACTGGCTGAAATGTTTTTGCCGGAACGGGCTTCGCAGACGACCACCCAGCGCAAAGGCAATATCGCGGCCAGCGCCACGCTCTTCGCGATTTTATTTTTGCCGGTTGCCACGAACGCGTCGCCGACATCGGCACTGCGTGATTACAAGGCCGGGAATTTCACCAATTCGCTGGCGGAATACGAACGGCTGGCGCAGATCAGCACGAATGATTTGCGACTGGTGTTCAACGCGGGTGCGGCGGCCTATCGCGCCACAAATTACGACGAGGCGCTGAAAAATTTTAAACTGGTGACGGTGGCGCCGGATTTGAAGTTGCAACAGCTGGCGTATTACAACCTGGGCAATGTGCAGTTCCGCGCCGGCGCGGCGGCGAAGGATCTGGACGGTTTGCAGGAAGCCTGGGAGATGGCGATCAAAAGTTATGAGCGCGCGGTTTCGCTCAACACAAATGATGCGGACGCGGTATTCAATCTGGCGTTCGCCAAAAACGGTGTGGAGCAGATCAAGGCGTTCCGCGAAGCGATGCGCCGGGCCAAGGGCGAAGCCGATGCGGCGGTGCGCCAGCGGAATTATCACCGCGCGCTGGCGATCATGGAAGAGCTGGTGAAAAATCCGGTGGCCAAACAATTTCAAGACTACACCAAAAAACTGAAGGATATTGATGCGATTGCCACTCCTCATCAGCCTTAGCCTGCTGCCGTTGTCATGGCAGAATGCCGGCGCGCAGCTTGCGCCCGCCGATGATTTTTTCCACAGCGGCGCGCAGTTTTACATTTCCAACAGCATTCCCCAGGCGAAGGAGCAGGTGGAAATGGGGCTGAAACTTTATCCGGATGACGACAAGTTGAAAAAACTGGAGGAACTGCTCAAGCAGCAGCAGCAGCAGCAAAATCAGCAACAGCAAAACCAAAAGTCGAAGGACCAGCAGCAGTCGCAGCAACAAAAGTCGGACAACCAGAAAAAAGAGCAGCAAAAAGAGTCGCAAGGCCAGCAACAGCAGGACGAACAAAAACAGGCGGAGCAGAAGAAGTCCGACGAAGAGAAAAAAGCGGAGCAGCAAAAAGCCGATGCCGAAAAGAAGGATGAGCAAAAGGGCGAAGGCCAGCCGCAGGCGGCGGGCCAGATGACGCCGGAGGAAGCGAAACACCTGCTGGATGCCCAGAAGGGCAATGAGCAGTTTTTACAATTGAAACCGCAGGACAAGCCGCGCGACAGCCGGCGGCCCGTCAAAGATTGGTGACCGCTGAAAGCCGCCAAGTTGTTGGCGGCTTCCAACTTTGCTCACTTGAGTTTGTCGAGCATTTGGTGCGCCGCCGTCGCTTGGGCGGGGGCGAGTTGCAGCGCCAGCGCCTGTTGCAAGGCCGCCTTGCATTCCGCACGATTTTTCAACTGGAACTGCGCGGTGCCGAGGTAGAAATAAGTTTCGGCATCGGTGCTCGCCATGGCGGCGGCATCGGTGAGTTGCTTGACTGCGTGCGCCGCGTCACCCTGCTGAAGCCAGATTAAGCCAACGGCCTTGGTCAACGCGGGGTCAGCCGGAAAAACTTCGCGGGCTTTGACCGCCAGTGTGTAAGCCCGGCTGGCCTTGGCCGTTTCGCGCGAATACAGAATCGCCAACTGCCGTTGCACCGGTGAAAAATCCGGATAGCGCTCCAATATTTTTTCGTAGTCGGCTTCGGCGACGGCGAGACTCATCTGACGTTCGGCACCGACGGCCTGCGCCATCAGTGCGGGAACGTAACCGGGTTCGGCCTTCAAAATTTCCGCCACGCGCGCACTGGCGGTGGCGGCCTGCGCTGGATCGGCGGCGAGATTGAGCAGGTCGAGCATCCGCCGGGCTTCGGTCATTTGCGGCGCGGCCAGATTCAACTGCACCGCGCTTTGCAACGCCGCCTGGGCGGCGGTGATCCGGCCGACGCTGTAGGCTGCCTGCGCAAAATCAAACCACACCGAGCCGTTGTCGGCTTGATTTTGGCTGGTTTGCTGGAGCAACGTCGCCGCCAGTTTGTAATCGCCGGACTGGTAAGCGAGCCGGCCGAACCAATGCGACACTTCGGAATTATTAGGCGCGGATTTGTAGGCGTCCTTGGCCATCGAATACGCTTTGGCCACATCCGTGCGCGAATAAATCTGAATGAGGTTGAGCATCGCAGTCAAATTTTTGGGATTGGCCACGAGCACTTTTTCATAAGCCGAGCCGGCTTTGTCAAAATTGTCGGCGCGCAGATAAATGGCGGCCAACCGGCCCAGCGCAACCTGGTCATCCGCTTTTTCCGCCACGCGTTTTTCCAGCAGCGACCGGGCGGCGGCATCGGCGGTTTGCGGATTGATGGCGAGCAGCTCGAGGGTGCGACCGGCCTCATCCTTGCCGGGAAAAACCTGACTGCTCTGCCGGGCGTATTGCAACGCCGCGCGGGCAACCTCCTCGTTGCCCAGCATGTAATTGACCATGCCGAGGTGAAACTGGACTTCGGGTTCGGCGGGTAGCTTGGCGGCGCTGGCTTGCAGCAGGCCCAGCGCGGTGGAATATGCGCCGCGTTGAAAATAAATCCAGCCCAGCGTGTCTGCGGTGGATGCGTCGTAAGGCAACAATTCCCGCGCCTGCTTGGCCAGTTCGTAGGCGCGATCCAACTGGCCGAGATTTTCCGAGTAAATATACGCCAGATTGTTGAGCGCCGGACTGAACTTGGGGTCGGCCTGCAACAACTGCTCGTAAACCGCCGCCGCCTTTTTGTAATCCTGGTTGTCGCTCTGGATATTGGCGGCGAGCATCAGGGCCGGAACGTTTTTGGGATTTTTCGCGAGCACCGCATCCAACTGGGCGATGGCCTTCGCGTTTTGTTTGGCATCCGCATACAATTGCGCGAGCATCAAATAAGCGGCCTGATTTTCCGGCGATAATTCCAGCGTCTTCAACAGCGTCGCCTCGGCCTGGGCAGAATTGCCCGCCGTCGAAAACACCTTGGCCAGCAACAGCCGCAGTTCATCCACTTTGGGATATTTATCCAATTCCGTCTGGACGCGCCGTTGCGCCGCCGGGAAATTTTTTTCCGCCAAATCCAAATTCACCAGTTGTTCCAGCGCCAGCCGATTGTCCGGCTGCAACACCCGCAGGCGCTCAAATTCCTGGCGCGCCTGCGGATAATTGGTTTGTTCCAAAAACGCCGAGCCGATCAGCAGCGGCAACTGCGGATTCTGCGGGGAGTTTTTTTCCAGCGGCAGATAAATCGCCATCGCGCGCTCCGGCCGGCCGGCTTGCCGGTAGGCGTCGGCCAACAGCAATTGCGCCGCCACCAGTTGCGGCTGGTTTTGCGTCAGGCGTTCCAATGAAACGATGGCGGGATTGGGATTCCGGTTTTTGATCTGCACATTGGCCAGCAATAAAATCGCGTCCGTATTATTCGCGTCCAGTTCCAGCGCGCGACTCAGGCTGTTGATCGCCTTCACATTTTCACCTTGCGCGACAAAGGCGGTTGCCAATTGGTAATGCGCCGCCGCCACTTGCGGAAACAGGCGGGTCAGCCGTTCCAAGGCGGTCTCCGCCGCGTCCGGCTGGCCTTGCGCCAGCTTGAGCCGGCCGTCAAAAGACAGCGCGTCAAAATTGTCCGGATCGCGGGCCAGCACCTTTTGCAATTGGCGGGCGCTTTCCGTGAAATTGGTTTTGGCCGCCGCAATTTCCGCCAGGCCCATCAGGGCCGGCACATAATCCGGCGCCTGCTTGACGAGCGCGTCCAGAATTTCCTGGCCGGTCGCGAAATCGCCGGTTTGCAGGACGAATTGCGCGTATTGCATCTGCCGCGGCGAGCGCGGCGGCGACAAGGCCGCCGCCTGTTTAAAATTGGCCGCCGCCTGCGCCAGGTCATTTTTCGCCCAGCTCAAGCTGGCCAGCGCGGAATAAACCGCCGGCGATTTGGCGTCCAACGCCTGCGCCCGCTGGAATGCCGGCATCGCCGCCGGCACATCGTGACTGCGCAGCGCCAGGCTGCCCAGTGCGACTTCGAGGGTGGCGCGGTCGCCAGTGTGCGCCAGCGCTTGCAACCGCCGTTGCGTGGTCTCAATGTCCTTGCGCGTCAGCGACGCTTCCGCCAGCAGCAGCGGGGCTTCGTCGTTTTGCGGCTGGCGGTCCAAAATAAAATTCGCCGCCGCCTGCGCCTCGCTGTTGCGGCCCATCGCGGAATAAATGTAGCCGAGCTTGAGGCGGAGGCTGAGGTCGTTCGTGGCCAACGCGCTGCCCTTGGCCACAAACGGCGCGGCCCGCTGGACACGGCCCTCGTCAAAATAAATGGTGCCCAGTTTCCCGATGGCCTCGGCATTCAGCGGGTCATTGCGCAGGACATTCAAATATTCAATCTCGGCGCGGTCATAATCGTTGGCCGCGTAAAATTTGGTGGCGCGCTGGAGATGATAGATTTTTTTGGCCTTGGCCGAGCAGCCGGTGCCCGCCGCCGCCAGCAGCACCACCGCCAGCAGGGTCAGGAGAAGCGAGGAATATTTTTTCATCTTAATTTTTAGAGGTCAAGGGAACCACCGGGTTCAATCGTTCAGTTTTTTTCAAATAATAAAGAAAGGCGAAAAAAGGCAACAGTGATACTGCGAAAAACAGCGGCCCGCCGTGATGATGAATCGGCGAATCAATCATGTGCGGGCCGACATGGACACACAGTTCGCCGATGACGAAAATCCGCAGGCCGTTCCGCGCCAGCGCCAGCGGAATCACCGCCAGGCACAGCGCGGCGCGGCGCCACGGCTGCCGCAGAAACATCTGGCCGGCCAGCAGGCTCGTGATGAACAGCACCAGCGTCGAATGAATGCCACTGCATTCCGGCGCGACTTCCAGGGACATGCCCGGCAACTGGAAATTCATGCCGGTGCGAAACACCGCCATGCCGGAGAATTGAAACAGCCAGTCCGCCATGACGGCCGAACCGTGCTGCAACGACGACTCAATGCCGGCCCGCAAAAAAACCGGCAGCGGAATTAAAAACACCAGCAGCGCGAACGGAAAGGCCAGCGCGCGCAGCGTGGCCCCACCGAGAAAAATTGCGGCCAGCCCCGTCAAAAACAAAACGAACGCCAGCGTGGTCAGCGCCAGCTTGTCTTCCGCGGCGAGCGGCGGACCGGAATGACTGAGCCACCAGTGCCAAGTGAACACCGCGCCACCGGCAGCAAAAAATAGTGCGGCGACATTTTTTGCCGGCGCGGAAAATCGAGGCAGCGCGTTTTTTTTTAGCCGGAACAGGTAGTAGCTGATGAACGGGATCAGCAAAATATGCGAATGCAGATCGTCGGTCACGGCGAAGACGGCAAGTTTTCCCAGTGGCAGAATAAAAGCCAAAGCCAGAATGCCCGCCGCCAGCAGGAATTGCCGGAAGCCTACGGCGGCAGCGGTGGGTGGCGTGGCTGGATTGGTCATGTCCTTTTCCCTTGGCGACATTCAGCGAAGCGGTTCGCGGATGAATTAATAGCGGTAACTGAGGTCGAAGCCGACTTGGCTGCTGCGGTAGCTGAAGGCCTGCACGGTGGATTGGTTGTCGGCGTATTGATAGAAAACCGACCAGGTGCCGCGCCGCAGCAGCGGATGGCTCAAGCGCGCGGTGAAGCCAATGTTGTCATCGGTGCGACCGACATTTTCCGCGTAGAGCTGATACCAGCCGGGCGACAGTTCTCTGACGGCCAGGGCGATTTGCGCAAACTTGGAAATGTTGTAACTGGTGCCGAGATTCAGGGTGAATTTTCTGAACAGAGTCTGGCTGATGTTGGCGCCAAAACTGGTGGCCGTCGTGTCGGAGCCGGGCACCAAGGACGGCGACACCGAGCGGCTGCCGCTCACTGAAATTTGCGTGTCGGCGAACGGCTGGTATTGAAGAGAGCCGCTAAAGACGGGCGTGAGCGAATCAGGCTGGCTGCTGGCGGCGTATTGCCGGTCTTCCATGCCGCCGCTGAACTGAACGCTGAGTTTGTCCGTGGCCCGCCAGTTCACCTGGGCATTGATTTGTTCGTAGGTCTGGTCGGATCCAATATCCAAGTTGACGTAACCCGCTGTCACGCCCGCGCCCACGATCATCCGCGGCCAGAGTTCATAATTCAACCCGTCCGACGTGGACCAGCCGCGGGAATTTTGCAAACTGTCCGCGTAGGAAAAATTCTGGTTCAATCCCAGATTCAGCGACATTTTTTCGTTCAGTATGCGGGCGGCCGAAAATCCGGTGCCAAAAGTTTCCTGCTCGGTCTGCGCCCCGGTTTCAGCCGCCGGCGCGGTGGTGTAAAGAAAATTTTGCGTCAGGCCGAACCGCCAGTCTTCGTAATCCGTTCCACCGATCAGCGAAAACGCGTGGTCCACGCCGTCCTTAAACTGGTCGCTCGAATAGAACCGGAAGGTCGGCGTGTAATCCAGCGACCAGTGCCGGCCGAGATCCACCAGCAGGCCGGGCGAAATCTGCTGGATGACCGTGCTCTGCTGGTTCGTCAGCGCGGCCTGAATGCCGTTCCCGTAGATGAAACTGTAATCCACATGCGGGCGCACCGTCACCGGCCCGAATTGGAACGGCTGCGGCAACCCGTTGCGCAGGACGGTGCCGGCCGGAACAAACACTTGCTGGCTGTTGTTCGTCAGCGTGTCCTCCATGGCGGGCGGCGCAAAAATGGCCGGCGGCGTGGGGGTGGCGATGATGCCCGGCATGCCCGCGACACGCGCGACGGCCAGCGGGCTAGCCAGCAGCCAGAGCCAGCCGCGATTGTTTTTGAAGATCCGGCGGGGGTTCCGTTTTTTCAAATTCATATTTTTTATGAGTGGGGATTTTCCTGCAAAATCGGCCGACAATCAAGGAACTTGCGCCTGTGGCCGAAATAAGAACTGCGCGTAAACATACGCGATGCTTTCGCTCAACACCTCCCGCACACCTTCGCTGCTGCGCCACCAATGCGCCGGATCGTAATCGGGATCCGGCACGGAAAGGATGCCCACGACCGCCGTCGGGCCGAAGGCGACTTGAAACAATCGCTGCGTGCGGCGCGCATGGGCGTCTTCCGTCAGCACGTTGAAATTTTTTCCCGCCAGTCCGTTGGTCCGGAAATATTCGCGCAGGGTCACCGCGGAATAAAACGTGCGGTCCCGGCCCACCGCGTGCGCCGGCACCATTTGCACCTGCTCGGCGCGGACACCGGCTTTCACCAATAATTCCGCGCCGACACTCGCCGACGTGTTGAAGTCATTGACGTAGCCGCCCGTGCCGACCACCGGGCCGCCGGTCGTGTAAATTTTTTCGTAGCGGCCGGTTTGAAATTCCGCCGCCGCTGCGCGGATGGCGTATTCGTGAACCCAGCCTTCGACCACCAGAATATTACTATCCACGCGCTGGTTTTTTGCGAGAAACGGCTGGACGTTCCGGGCGACAAAAATGCCGGCGCCCAGCGCGGCCAACAACAATACCAGCCAGCCGCGCGCAGACATACCCCAACGTTCTTGGCGCGTGACACAACCGAATAATTTTCTGGCCGTGGGCATTACTTTTCAGATTTGGCAGCCAATTGGCCCAGCGGGACCAGTTGGTTTTCCGCAATGAAACGAGCCGCCTGGGCTTCGCCGTTCGCCCAGCCCCACTGGCAGCGCGCTGAAAAAATGCCCCGCCGCAAAGCGTGCGGCACCAGCCGGAGCCGGCGCAGAAAACCCGCCAGCCGGGGCGATTTGCCCGCCAGCAGATAATGCAAAATCCAATGCGAAAAAGTGTGGTAATAAATCAGCCGCAAAAAATACGCCCGGTTCAGCCGCCCGGCGGCGATCAGATGCGTGATGCGCAATTCTGGAAAAATGCCGAACCCCTGCCCGGCGCCGGCGGCGGCCCAGGAAAACAAATCGTCTTCATGCGAAAATAATTCCCCGCCTTTCCGGCCCAGCACCATGCCGGTTTTGAGCTGCGCGACGAGTTGCGCAAATTGGCCCGCGGTCGCGCGGCGGACGCACAGCCCGGCGCCGAACGGCAGGCACGAACTGTCGCGCGGTTCGCGGCTCCAGCGCGGTTCCGGCACGGTGCGCAGCGCCAGCAGGAACAGCAGTTCATTCAATTCCGGCGGCGGCGGAATTTCAAATTCCGGCTCCAGTTTTCCCGCGCCGAACACCGCCAGCTCCGGATGCCGCGCCGCAACGGCGAGCACCGTCGCCAGATAATCCGGCGCGAGCACATTGTCGTCGTCCACGAACACCAGCCAGGGAGCGGCGGACGCATTGATGCCAGCCAACCGGGCGAAGGTCAGCCCCAGCTTCTCTTCGCGAACGTGCCGACCATGCGGATGCCAGGCGAGGTCGTTGCCCGCCGCCACCGGCGGCTGCGAGGCGTTGTCCACGATCAACAATTCCCAGCGTTCGTTCGCCAGCGTTTGCGCGGCGAGCGAGGCCAGCGTGCGGCGCAGATAATCCGCCCGCGGATTGCGCGAGCAAATGATGACGGAAAGTTCAGGCATGACGGTCAGGGAATTTTTTCTTCGCGGTCCGCCCCCGCGCGAGCGCCAGCGTGGCGCGCAACATTTTCAAGGAAACTTCGCAGCCCCACGCACCGCGGATTTGGCGCAGGGCGGCCATGCGCTGGCCGGCGTGCAGAAAAATTTCAGCATTGTTCAAGGCCAACAAGGCGTAGCGTCGCAGCGCAGCGCGGCGGACTTCGGCGCGGGTTTGCGGATCAGCCACGTAGCTGCTGATCAGCTCGATGCATTTTTTATTGTCCGCAATGTCGCGGCCAGCCGCCATGAGCCGCGAGGTGGCCCCGGCCGGGTGCATCCGATAACTCGCGAGCACTTCCGGTTCATACCAGACGGGAAATTGCCGGGCAATGCGACACCACATTTCCCAATCCAAGGTGAAGCACAAATCCGAGCGGAAACCGCCGACGGCTTCATACGCCGAACGGCGCACAACCACGGACGGAGTCTGGATCATTTGGGCGCGCGCCAGGTGCGGCAGGGCGTGCGGCAGACAACCGGCATGTTCCGCATCCAGTTCGGACAGCCAGCCCTGCCGGCCTTCGCCGTCAATGAACGCGTGCCGGCAATACAGCAGGCCCGGTGCGGCGGACGCTTCCGCGCCGGCGGCTAATTTTTCATAAAAGCCCGGCTTCACCAAATCATCCTGGTGGAGGATGTGAACCCACCGGCCCTCGGCCAGTTCAATGCAGCGGTTCCAGATGCCGGCCAGCCCACGATTTTTTTCTTCGCAAAAAAGAGTGACGCGGTCGCCGGCGATTTTTTTCACCAAGTCCACCGGCGCGCCGTTGGGCGAGGCATCGTCAATGAGCGCGATTTGCATCCGCGACTCGCCGGGATCCTGGTCCAGCACGCTGCGCAGCGTTTGCTCCAGATAATCCGGCCGCGCATTGTAACAGGGAATCATCACCGACCAAAGCCGAGCGGCGGCAGCCGGGCGTGGCGCAATGGTTGGAATCACTTCGGTTGACACAGGTCGGACAAAAGCTCAAGGCCTGACGGTGGCCGCGCTGCCCGGCGGATTCGCTCTGGCGATGACCGAATATTGGAGATAGCGCATGTCGCGCACATGCGGATTCGGCAGCCAACCTACCAAGCGGTAGTATTTCCAGAGCCGCCGGTCGCCGTCGTGCATGTCCACAAAATCATTGATGCCGTCCAGCCGTTCGAGCGTGAACCCGGCGGCTTCAAACAACTGGCCAATGCCCTGGCGCGTGAAAAACCGCAGGTGCGTCCGGTCCAGAATGCCGCGCTCGGCGTATTCCCACTGGCCGCGCATGACGAGCCGCCAGATGGTCGGGAAGTGCGCGATGTTCGGAATGGACGCGACGATTTTGCCGGTGGGGCTCAATAGTTTTTTTGCGAGGCCGAGGGCAACCGCCGGATCCAGCATGTGCTCCAGGACGTCGTTGAAAAAAATGCAGTCGAAACTGCCGGCCGGCAGGTCGAGCGTTTCGTCGAAATAACCGTGCCGCGCGTGGTCAAGCCGGGCCACCGCCTTGTCGAACGATTTCTGGTCAGGTTCCACGCCCCAGACTTCGCAGCCAAAATACTTCTTGAGCGACTGGCCAAAAATGCCGCTGCCGCAGCCGACATCCAGCACGCGTTTCGCCGAAGTGGGAAACAACTTGAACATCTCCGGCCGCTGGCATTCGAAATAATCCGCCTGTTTTTCCGCGTAAGCCTGCTCGAGCCGCGCGAGCGGATCGGTTTTGGGTGGAGAAATCGGTGTCATGAATAAATCAAATCGGGAAAGACGATGGAACCCCAGTTGCGATGCCAGCCGGCGACGGTGCCGGCCGCGCCCTCGTCGGCGCGCACTTCGAACGCCAGCGTGTTGAACACGACGTCAAAATCCACCTGGCCGGTGCGGTTCGTGCCTTTGCCCACGGCGACGCCGCAGTAATAGCGGCCGGGCGCGAGCCGCGGCTGGGGAATGGTAATGGCCACTTCCGTTTCCGCGCCGCGGCTTAAGCCCGGGCGTTCCGCGCCAAAGCAACTGCCCACGGGCTGGCCGTCCGCGCTGTAAACCGTCAGGCTGAAACGCAATTGCGGCAGGTCTTCCTGCGCCCGCACCTTGGCGAAAAAGGTGAAGTCTTCGCCCGCCGAAAAAATCGGCGTGGCGCGGTCGAAGCGAAAGGAAATAAACCGGGCGGCCTGGCTGCCGTGTTTTTCACGGGGCGTTTCGTTCGCCGGAAAAAACACGCTGGAATCCGCACCGCTGCTGCCGGCGTAAAGTTCCACCGCCTTTTCGGTGGGCCCAAAAAAACGCACGCGGCCCCGGTCCAGCACCACGGCGCGCGAGGTCAGTTGCAGCACCGCCGACATGTTGTGGCTGACGAACAGCACCGTGCGGCCCTGGCTGCGCGAAACCTCCTGCATCTTGCCCAGGCATTTTTTCTGGAACGCCGCATCGCCCACCGCCAGCACTTCGTCCACGATCAAAATTTCCGGCTCCAAATGCGCCGCCACCGCGAACGCCAGCCGCATATACATTCCGCTCGAATAGCGCTTCACCGGTGTGTCGAGAAATTTTTCCACCTCGGAGAACGCCACGATCTCGTCAAACTTCCGCTGGATCTCCACCTTGCTCATGCCGAGAATCGCGCCGTTGAGGAAAATATTTTCGCGGCCGGACAGGTCGCCGTGAAAGCCCGTGCCGACTTCCAGCAGGCTCGCCACGCGGCCGTTGATTTCGATGCGCCCCGACGTTGGCTCCGTGATGCGGCTCAATACTTTCAGCAGCGTGGATTTGCCCGCGCCATTCCGGCCAATGATGCCAATGACTTCGCCGGTTTTCACCGCGAAGGAAACTTCCTGCAACGCGTGAAATTCCTCTTTCACCGCGCGCTGCCGTTGAATCCATTTCAGCGGATGGCGCACGGCCGCCTCAATCTCGTGGCGCAAACCGCCGCTCCAGCCGTCGGCCTGATGGCCGATGGCGTAGCTCTTCGAGAGCTTGTCCACTACGATGATGTCGTCGTTCCCAGCCATGTTCAGATTTTGGTTTTAAATTTTGTCCGCAAACGTCCGCTCGGTCCGGCGGAAATACCACAGTCCGGTTGCCAGCACGCCGCTCACTCCCACCAGCGCCGAGACCAGCGCCGGTCCGTAAATCAAATTTTCGCCGCCCAGGAGCGACCAGCGAAAACCGTCAATGATTCCGACCATCGGATTCAGCGCATACAACGGCCGCCAGTGTTCGGGAAACTGGCTCGTCATCAAAAACACCGGCGACGCGTAAAGGCCGAACTGCACCACGAAAGGCACGATGAAACGGAAATCCCGATACTCCACCATCAACGCCGCAATCCACAACCCGATGCCCAGCGCCGCCGCGAACACCAGCAGCATGAAGAACGGCAGAAACACCACCTGCGCCGGCGGCACGAACCGGTAATAAATCATCAGCGCCACCATGAACAACGCGGAGACCACAAAATCCACCAGACTGACCAGCACGCTGCTGGCGGGCACGACCAGCCGGGGAAAATAAATTTTCGAGACCAGATTCGCATTGTTCACCAGGCTGTTGCCGCTTTCGGACATGGCCGTGGAAAAAAATGTCCACGGCAGCATGGCGGAAAAAACGAACAGCGGCACCGGCACGCCACCCGGCGGCAGCTTCCCGACTTTGACGACCATCGTCAGCACCAGCATCGTCAGCACCGGCCGGATCAGCGACCACGCCACGCCGACGACCGTTTGTTTGTAGCGGATCAGAAAATCGCGCCAGGCGAGAAAGTAAAACAATTCGCGGTAACGCCACAAGTCCCGCCAATATTGGCGTTCGGTGCGTCCGGCCTCGATGATCAAGCGTTGCGACATAAAAAATCAGGGGGCGGCGCGGCGTTCCAGCCGGGACATCGCCTGGTCCCACGCCCGCAAGGCGGACGCTTTCCATTCGTTGTAACGGACCTGCGCCTGCCGTGCGGCGTTCCAGCCGAGCGTTTGCTGAATCCACCGGTATTTCCAGGACAACTCGGGCGGATGAATTTGCCCGTCCAATTCGGCCGCCAGCCGCTGCGCCGCTTCGTAAATGTCCATCCGGTTCGGATAGAAATTGACCAGCCACGTCTGCAAATACGTCACGCAGGCGGCGCGCACCCGCGCATCGTCTCGCATTGCGCGCAAATAGCCAATCTGCATTTTCATTCCCAGAAACTGCGCGTCCATTTTTTTGTCCGAACGCCCGATGTAGCTCAACCGGCTGCCGCCAGAGATGCGGTAAAACACTTTGGCGTCCGGCACAAACCGGATGGCGCTGCTTGCCTGAATGACGCGGAAAAAATATTCGCCGTCGTCGTCGCCAAGCAACCGCGCGTCCCACGGCCCGGCCTGCACCGTCAACGCGCGGCTGACCAGCCAGGTGGCCGTTTGCATGTGCAAATTGTTTTCCCATTTCCGCAGCAGCCATTCCAGCGGCGTCAGATTTTCCCAAAGTCGCGTCGGAACGAACTGCGCCTTGCGCGGCCGGTAGCTGAAATATCCCCAGCCCGAAGAAAATAGCGTCCGGGCATCCGCACCGGTTTCCGCCGCCGCCATCTGGCTGGCAATTTTGTCCGGCGACAACAAATCGTCCGCGTCGAGCCACTGGATATAATCGCCCTGCGCTAGGGCGAATGCTTGGTTCCGGGCCGCGGCCGCGCCCTGGTTGGGCTGGGTGACTACCTTCACTTTTTCGGAAGCGAATGTTTGCGCGACTGCCAGCGTCCGGTCGCGGGAACCGTCGTCCACGATGATGATTTCTGTGCGCGGCCACGATTGCGCCAGCGCCGACCGGATCGTGTCGGAGATCCACGGCTCGGCGTTGTAGGCCGGAATCAAAATGGAGACCAGCGGTTTCATTGCAGCAGCCGCGAATAAACTTCCGTCGTGATCCGCACCACCTTGCTCCACGAATAACGCTCATTGGCAAATTCGCGGATGGCCTGGCGGCGGCTTTGCAATTGCAAATATAAATCGGACGCGAAATACCTTTCAATCGCGCGCGTCAGGTCGGCCGTGTCGCACGGCTTGAAAACGAAACCCGTTTCGCCTTCGACAATTTCTTCCTTCAACGAACCGACGTCGGCGGCGATGGACGGCAAACCAAAATTATAGCCGAGAAACAGCACACCACTCTGGAAAACGTGCGTGTAAGGCAGAATCAAAATGTCGGCCGCCTTGAAATAAATTTCCGTCTCGGCGTCCGGCACATATTCGATCTTCAAAATGATTTTGTTGGGCACCGGGCTGGCGTTGATTTTGGCCAGCAGCCCGGCCCAGTAATCTTCGCTGCCCTTGGGCCGGCCGGCGATGATGAGCCGGTAATTTTCCGCGCGACCGGCCACGGCGATGAACGCATCGACCAAAAATTCCACGCCTTTGTAAGGCGCGATATTGCCGAAAAACAAAAGCGTCTTGTCGCGCTCGCCCACGCCCAATCGCCGCCGCGCTTCGGCCGGGGTCAGCGCCGTGTCGGGCACCGTGCTGTTGATGCCAAACGGAATCACGCTCGCCTTGGCTTCGGGCACGCCGTAGCCGGCGACCAGTTCGGCCTTCATTTTTTCCGTGTGCAGAAAAATGTGGTCGCATTGGCGGTATTGAAATTTCAGCGTCGCCCGATTGAGCCAGGAATCGTTGGCATCGCGTGCGCCGGCGTTCACGTTGTGCGCCGTGAACACAATTTTTTTGCCGAGCAGCCGGTAAAACAGCATCAGCGCGGTGCGGTCAAACAACTCAAATTTGTTATTCCACAAAATGTGAAATACTTTCGGCCGGGCCGTGAGCGCATAGCCGAGCAACCGGCCATAATACGCCAGCACGCGAAACATTTTTTTTAGCAGGCCGGCGTGCACGCTCTGGTCGCCGCGCAAATTCAGGTAGTGAATCTGCGGCGACGTGTGCAGCGCCGGGCCGTCCACCTCGTTGCTGCCGACGAAATCAAAATTCACGCCGGCCGCCGCCAGCGCCGCCGCGAGGCCCAGCGCGTATGGCCGGTCGCGCCCCGCCGTCAGCACACTGATTTGAGAATCGTTGCCGCTCATCGCAATTGTTCCAACACGGCGGCGAAAACGGTGTCCAGCGAAATCGCCGTGGTCGCACGCTCATCCAGGCCGCGCTTGAAGAAAAACTCCGCGAGCAGCGGCGACGTGATTTTCCGCATGAGGCCGTAATCGTAAATTTCCCACGGGCTGGTGCAGTTGAAAATCGTCACGCAGCGCGTGCCCACCGCGAGCGCCAGGTGCATCGGCAGGCTGTCGCCACTCACCAAGCAGCGGTGATTTTTCACGTCGCCCAGATGCTCGAGCAGCGTCGCCCGCTCCGGCAGCACGTTGACGACCAGTCCTTTTTTCTCCAGCTGGGTTTTGAGTTCGGCGTAATAGGCCCAGTTTTTCATGGGCCAGACATGGCCGGCCTTCGGCGCGATGGCGACGTCGCCGGTCAGACTGGTTCGCACCGGTTCGGGCAGCATGTATTTTTCGCCCTGAAACTTCAGGCCCAGCCCGGCGAAAATTAAATCCTGATAGGATCGCCTGTTTTCCAGTTTTAATTTGTCCGCCGCCGCCTTGCCGAACCGGCTGATGAGGCTTAATTCAAACCAGCCGCGCGCATCGTCGGTATAAACCAGCGCGCCGTTCGCATCAATGAATGCGCCGAACAGTTTTTTAAATTTCAACTGCGGCAAAAATTGTGCGACGTCCGCCGTGTCTTCCAGATTGATGACCAGGTCGTATTCGCGGTCGCAAAACTGCGCGCGCTGCTCCCATGAAACCGAGCGCAACGTTTTCGTGAGACCGGTGAGCAGCGACACATTTTTTTCGGCGGTGACCCACGAGATTTCGCCGGGCAGATGTTTCAGCAGCGGCGTCGTGCGAACCACGTCGCCCGTCGCACCAAGTTTGAGAATCAAGGTATTCATGATTAATTTTCCAGTCCGCGCGGCAATTCCCGAAACAGCAGCCGCTCGACCGCTTCCAGCGTCAGCGCGGCGTTGATTTCCGGGGCGAAATTTTTACGGCCGGCGATATGTTGTGCCGCCATGTTGGCAAGCGAATCTGCCTGCCAAAACCGGCTCTGGCGCGCGGCGGGAATTTTTTCATTCACATAACCGGCGAGTTCGGTGCGCAGCCAGCGGCTGTAATGAAGATATTTGTGCATGCCGGCCAGCTTGGTCTTGGCCGCAAAAAAGCGGAACGCCGGGTCGAAGGCCGACACCTTGGCCGGCAGTCCTTCGTTGAAATAATAATCAATCTTGAACGTGACCTCGGCAAAAATCCGGCGCGCCAGAAACGCCGCGCCGGAATTGTCCCCGGCATAGCCGCGGTCGGTCGGGATGTCGCTCAAGATTTTACTGTTGGCCTTCACAAGGCGCGAGGCGGGCAGCGACGATTTGCGCAGGTGCAGCGGCGCTTGATACGCCAGCGCGGCAACTTCGTTGTCCAAATACGGCGTGCGAAAACTGACCAGCGACCGGCCCGCCGCCACGCTGCCAAACAGGTTCCACGGAATTTCTTTAAAAATGGCAAACGTGTCCGGATGCGTTTTGTGCGCCGCGAGCTGGCCGGTGGTGGTGGCGACGGTGCGCGCCCAGTCCGGCGCGAACAATTCCGGTTCGAGGCGCAGCGGCTTGTAGGTGGAAATGCCGCGAAACACTTCGCTGCCATAATTGCCCGTCAACCGCCAGGCCGAAAGCGCTCGCGCCTGACGGTGAAAATAAATTTCATGCGCGCCAAAAATTCCGAACGTGCCGTCGGTGCGAAAAACGGTGCGGTCGGCGTGCGCGGCGAAGTCCGAGAAAAAATCCGGACGCAGGCGCAGCAGTTGGTGCTCCAGCCCGCAAGCCGCCGCAATGCGCGCCGCAATTTTGTCATCTAAAATCGTGTCGCCTTCCGTGCCGGCAAACGTGTAACAGGTTTGATTGCGGCTGTCTTGCGGTCGGCACGCCATGATCATCCGCGTGTCCAGCCCGCCGGTCAGCGCGATGCCCACGTTGGCTTCCGACGCAAAATACTGCGGCAGGATTTTTTTGAATGTCGCAGAAAATTTTTCTTCGTAAGCCTCGGCGGCCAGCCGCGGCTGGGCTTCCCAATCGGCCGGCGTAAAATATTTTTCGCGGGCGCACTTGCCATCGGCAAATTTCCAAAGTGAACCGCCGGGCACCAGTTGGATGCCGCGAAACAGCGTCCGCCAGTCCAGCGTGGAACCGAACGTCAAAAACTGCGCGGCGCCTTCCGGATCAAACTCGCGCAGTTCCGGCAAAATCCGCAGCAGCGCCTTGGCTTCGCTGGCAAAATAAAACGCATCGCCGTTTTCGTGCCAATAAATCCGCTCCATGCCGTAGCGGTCGTTGAAGAGAAAAAATTTCTTCTGGCGTTGGTCAATCAGCAGGCCGCTGAACAGGCCGTTCAGTTTTTCAAAAAACTTTTCACCTTCGTCCTCGTAAAGATGCGCCAGGCAGTCGCCACCGGCTTCCGCAAAAACATGGCCGCTTTGTTTCAAGCGGTCTTTGGTTTCCGCGGCCACAAAACATTCGCCGGAAAAAATCAGCGTGACGTCCTTTTGCTCGTTCTGAAAAACTTGTCTGGCGGCGAAGGAATTTTCATGCGCGACCCAGCCGGCGCTGACACCCAGCTCCGGCGCGGCAAAGCTGCCGGCCACGTAGAAACTCTCGTGCCGCATGGCGGCAACCATCGTTTTCACGAGGCGCGCCGCGTCGGCAGCGGGTTTCCGGCTGATGATTCCAGCGATTCCGGGCATGTTGGTATTTTTGAAATTGGCGGAGAGGGGAAGGATTTGAACCTCCGATGCGGTTGCCCGCATAACGACCCCGTGAAGGGCGGTTGCCTTAAGCCACTCAGCCACCTCTCCAAAATCAGTCAGTCTTCGGCGGCGGCCGGTTTGCCGCCGTGCCGCCACGCATTCCATTTGTTTCGCGCGCCGATTAACCGGTCTTTCCAGGGCTGCGGAACCCGCTCGCGCAACGGCCGGTGCAAGCCGGTCTTCAGCGCCAGTTCGCCGCGCGAATTGAGCGGCACAAAGTAACGGGGACAATCATGCCGTTCAAAGCCAAATTTCACCCGGAAGACGCCCAGCCCGCGGTAGGCCCAGTCGCCGTAATGAAAATGGTGGAGACCTTTCGCACTGGCCAGTTCCACGCCTTTGGCGATCAGCGCGTCCATCACGCATTTGTCGCGGTGCTCGAATGTGGCGATGATGTGGACCGTGCGCAAAATCCGGTCACCTTCAAACAGCTTCATGAAACCGATGAGTTCGTTTTGAAAATAAGCGCCGATGAAAAACGTGCATTCCGGAAACGAACTCAAATCCTCTTTGATCGTCGCCAGACTTTTGCCGTAGTGCGTGAATTTTCGGCCCTGCCGGAGCGGCTGCTCGTCGTAGATTTTTTTCACGCCGCGCACAAACTCGTCGTCGAGTTGGGCCGGGCGCAGTTCCACGCCGGTTTTTTGCACCTTGCGCGCCTTGTTGCGCGCCTTGAAATGCAGGCCGTTCCACCAGTCCTCAAAACTTTTGAACGTCACCACGGATGCGGCAGCCGGCTCGCTGGCGAACGGCAGCTTGGGCCGCTCGACATGCGCCTCCTGCAAAAACGTCAGGATGTCCGCCACGCGCGCCGCTTTCGCCGCCTGGATGAAAGCCTGCGGGTCGTCCAAATATTCAAACCATTCGTGCCGCAGCTTCGCGATTTTCAACACGCGCCCGGACACGCTCAATTCAGTTTTGCCGATCAACATTTCATATCCTCAAGTTTCAAACCGAACGGACGCCGCGCAGCCACTGCTCAAACATCACCAGGCTGAACAATAATTTATGGTTGTCCTGCCGGCGCGACTGGTGGTCGTCCAAAAGTTTTTTCACCGGCGCGGGATTCAACTGCGAATAAATCAGCGAGCCGCTGTCGAGCAGCACGTCGGAAAATTTTCCTTTCGCCGCCGACTGGAACCACGCGTCCACCACGTTCACTGCGAAGCCGCGCTTTTTGCGCTTCAAAATCGTGCGCGGCAGAAATGTTTCGCAGACGCGGCGGTGCAGCCATTTGCGTTCGCCACGCCGGACCTTGAAATGCGCGTTCAGCCGCTGGGCATATTCCACGACCGTGCGGTCCAGATACGGCACGCGCGCTTCGAGGCTGTGCGCCATCGAAAGCTTGTCGGCATACATCAGCAGCTCGTCGGGCAGCGACGACCGGATTTCCAAAAGCTGGAAGCCGCCGAGTTCATCGAGCTGCGCCATCTGCGATTCCAGCGGCTGGACAAAATCCACGAGGCCGGGGAATTGTGCGCCGGCGTCGCGGAAAAGCCCGTTGACCGTCGCCGCCGGATTCAGCGAAAAAACATTTTGATAGCGCGCCAGCCGGTCCGTAATGCCCAGCGACTGCACGCCGCGTTTCAAGGTTTCGTTGCGCGGTAATTGATTGACGAGCGCACTGCCGAGCGATTGGATTCCGGCCGGCAAACCGCGCCAGTGATTGCCGTAATGCACGCCGAGATGCCGCGTGTAGCCGCCGAACAACTCGTCCGGGCCTTGTCCGATCAAAACCACTTTCACGTCCTGCCGTGCGCGCTGGCAGACAAAATACATCGGCACGATGGACGAACTCGCGACCGGCTCTTCCAAAAATCTCACGATGTTTGGCAGCGCCTTTTCAAATTCTTCCTGATCAATCCGCACCTGATGATGCTGCGCGCAAAGCAACGACGCGGTTTCGGCGGCGTCCACCAATTCGTCGTCATGAAAATCTTTGCCGTAACCGATCGTATAAGCCGGCCAGTCGCGGCCGTGCTCGTTCATCAGCGCCAGCAGCAGCCCCGAATCAAGTCCGCCGCTCAACAAAATTCCCACCGGCACGTCGGCCAGCAGATGCCGTTTGACCGCGCCGCGATATAAATCGAGTAGTTGCGCCGTCGCGTCCTTGTCGCTGAGATTGTCGGTAAAAGGCGTCGGCGTAAAATTATACCAGCGTTCCTCGCGGCATTTGCCGTTTTCCACGACGAGCATCGTGCCGGGCGCGAGTTTGCGGACGCCCTGAAAAATGGTCAGCGGCGACGGCGTGTAACGGAACCGCAAAAACAAATTCAGCGCGGCCGGGTCCACATCGGGCGTGGCATTTTCCGCCGCCAGCACCGGGCGGATTTCCGAACCGAAACTCAATTTGCCACCGGTGATTTTGTAATAAATCAATTTGATGCCCATCGCATCGCGCGACACCACGAGGCGTTTGCGTTTCACGTCCCAAATCGCCACGCCGAACATGCCGTTGAGATGGTTGAAAACATCCGTGTCCCATTGCTTATAGCCGTGGATGATGACTTCCGTGTCGGAGCTGGTGCGGAATTTATGGCCGTGGCCTTCGAGTTCGGCGCGCAATTCCTTGTAGTTGTAAATCTCGCCGTTGAAAACAATCCAAACCGTTTCGTCCGCATCGGCCATTGGCTGGTGACCGCCGGCGAGATCAATGATCGAAAGCCGGCGAAAACCCAGCCCGACCGGGCCGGCGAAGAAATAGCCATCGTCGTCCGGGCCGCGATGAAAAATCGTCTGCGCCATCCGGCGGATCGTGTTTTGATCCACCGGCTCGCTGCCGTCAATTTTTACCTGTCCACAAATGCCGCACATGATTTTGGTTTGGTTTCAGGCCTGCAATGTTTCCTCGTGCAGGAAAAATGCCAGTGAGCGGAACATTTGCGACTGCGCCCAGCGGTGCATCGGCACGTTGTCCCAGCCGAACATGAGCTTGCGCGAACGAAACGAACCGTCACGCTTCACCCAGTTTTTCAAAATTCCAGCGATGACGGTTTCCAGAGTGGATTGCAGCTGCGGAAATTCACGGCGCAGCAGCAGGCACAAATTGATGCACTCGGCGCAGTCGTAAAGCTCGCATTGATAAACCGTCAAACGCGGCGCCTTGGAAAACGGGCGGGGCATGCCGTTCTCGGCGAAAAGATTTTTCAGGTAATAATCCACGCCCTTCGCCAGCGCCGCGAGGATTCGCGGATCGCCGTTGAGCTTGTAAATTTTCGCCAGCGCCTTCATCACAAAGCAGGTGTGAAAATGATCCACGAAATCGCGCACGCCATCCTTGGCGTAAGGCCAGGAGCCATCGGCGTTCTGGCTTTCCAAAACAAAATTAATATTAGGCTCGGCGATTTTCAGCAGCGCATTGTCGCCGAGAAATTTTGCCGCGCTCATCAGGGTAAAGGCGCGATACGCCGAGGCGTTGACCACGCCGCCCTGGTCGTGCGGCGTGTAGGAACTGGTGCGGGCGGTTTCGGAAGTTTTGAAATCCTTGATGTCCGTGCCGGTGTGGCGGACGATGGATTCAATGATTTTTTTGCGGCCGGCATCCGCCTGCGATTTGTAAACCTGTAAAAAAGCCTCGAAGGCGTAAGGCGTCGTCGTGATGAGCGGTGTGCCGGCCTTGATGACGCCGTTGCGCGTGACCCAGTCGAACGGATAACCCCAGCAAAATTCCAAATAATCCGGGCAGCGCGTTTTTTCCAGTGCCGCCAAAAAATGCACGGCTTTTTGCAGGTGCGCCGGATTCGCCATCGCCTCGTGCAGAAAGGTGAAGCCCATCGCAAAATGCGCGTCGGCAATCGGCAAGCGGATGGGATGATGAAACAGCCGCCGCGCCGACGGCAGGAATGCCTCGAAAAAAATCATCGGCGCGACCGCCGCCGTGCCCAGCAATTTGTTTTTATAGTAAAGCGCCTTCGCGCGGCGGCCCACCGGCCCGGCGAAAAACGATTGGTGGTCCCACGAAACTTCGCCGTATTTTTCCAGCCAGCCGGTGAAGTTCGTCAGCGTGACGGCAACTTTTTCGGCCAGCGGCGAGATGTTTTTTACGGAGGCCATTCAGTTGGTTTTGGTCGGCGCGTTGGCCACGCGAAAGTTGTCCACCTTTTTCAGGCGGAAGACGGAACGCAGGATGGCGTTGAGTTTTTTCATCTGCTCGCGGCGGTTGAAGTGCATCAATTCGTCTGAAATGGGCCGTTTCACCCGGCGCAGCGCCGCCCAAATGTAGCCGAACAACAAGGCTAGGCCGCCGAATAAATACGGTTTTTTGACGATACGATAGGTCACGCGAAACAACTGCCAGACCGGCGATCCGCCGAGGTAATAATCTTTCTGGCCGTAGGAAAACAGCGCGGCGAGCGCGCCTTTTTCCGCCGTGCCCATCGAGCGGTGATGATGAAAACGTTTTTCGGAAAACGAGCGCGCCGTCCAGCCTTTGAGCCGCGCGGTCATCACGGCGATCCAGTCCACGCCGCCGGCGGGACTCGCGGTGTAGCCGCCGATTTCGCGGAAGCAGTCGCGGCGAAAAAGCTGGATCGGGCCGGCGACAAAATTTTCGCCCTCAAAACTGTCCTTGGTCGAATCGTAGCCGCCCGCCTGCGTGAACGGCGTGCCGGCGACACCGAGCTTCGGATCAGCGTCAAATTTCCGCATCAAAAATTCCATGTAGTCTGGCTCGAAGGAAGTGTCGGCATCGAGATTTCCGAGCACGTCAAATTCCAAAACTTTCATCAGCGCGAGCGCGGCGTTCACGGCGTCGGCCTTTGCGCCGAAATTGCGGCCTTCGCGCTTGGGATTGCGGATGAGCGTGATCCACGGACATTTTTTTGCAAACTCGGCCACGATTTCCGCCGTGCAGTCGGACGAGCCGTCGTCGGTGATGACCCAGCGTTCCGGCAACTGCGTCTGCGCCGCGACCGACGCCAGCGTCAAGCCGACAAAGGCTTCTTCGTTGCGCGCGGAAGTGATGAGGACGTATTTCATTTAGCCGGGTTTTTAATCTGCGCAAAAATTTCATCCATGATGCGCGCGGTCAAAATGATTTCGCGATACGGAATCGGCGGCGCCCCTTGGGTTTTGATGCTGCGATGAAATTGCTCGATCAATTCCTTCATGCCGGAATCCTGATGCAGCTTGCCGTTCAGAAAATTGAAAACATTGATGCGCGCGTTATGGAAATGTTGCCGGGCGAGTTTCAGCGGCGGGACGAAAAAAGTCAGATAACTTTTATACGATTTGTTTTCCAGCCGGAGCAAGGTGCCGCTGGAATTGTCCACGAACAGCGAGTTTTTCGGGCCGCAGATGCGCAGGAAATTCTGGCCGGGCTTGATCTGCGTGGAAAAACAAAACGTGGCGGTGGTGCCGTTTTCGTCGCGCAAAAGCACGCGCAGTTCGTCCTGCACTTCCTGGCCGTTGAGACTGTGCAGGCGCGGACTTTGGTGGGCGTGCGCAGTGATTTTCACCTCGTCGCCCAAAAATTCGGCGAGCTTGGCGATACCGTGGCTGATGAGATTGTGAAATAACTGGCCGGGCAATTGGCGGACCCAGTGCGTCTTGCTGCCGAGAATCGGGCCGACGTAGCTCGCATCGCTCAAATCATACGGCCAGTGGCTTTCGACGTGGACTGCCTTGCCGCCGAGAAAATCCTGCGCCACAAGCCGGCGCATTTCGAGCATCTCCAAAGTGAACTGGTAATTGTGCCCGGCGGTGATTTTCAATTTTTTATTTTCCGCGAGCGAAATTAATTCTTCCGCTTCCGCTGCCGTGACGGTGAACGGCTTTTCCAGATAAACATGCGCGCCGGCTTCAAGGCAAAGTTTGGCGAGCGTAAAATGGCCCTGCGGTGGCGTGGTGATGTGGACGACATCCGGCTTGGTCGTGCGCAACATTTCCGCCGCGTCGGCAAAACAGGCGGTGATGCCGAAACGGTCGCCAAGCTGGTTGGCCATGAGCAATTCACGGTCGCACAGCGCGACAACTTCGCCGCCGCCAATGCGCCGGAACGCGAGCAAATGCTGGTCGGCAATTTTGCCGCAGCCGATGATGGCGAGGCGAAGCGTCATTGATATTGCGCTAGAAATAATTTCATCGCGTCGGCGAGCGGAACTTTTTGTTTCCACCCGAGCCGGTCGTGGAGCTTCTGATTCGAATAACGATTGCCCTGCCATTCGGCGGCGCAGCGACGACGATTGAAAACGGGCGGCAACTGGCCACCGGATTTCTTGGAATAATTTTCCCAAAGCACGCTGCCCAGTTTAGCGAGCGGATACGGAATCCAAATTGAAAAAAACGGTTTGGCGGCCTTGCGCGCGGTCAGAAACTCGCGGCTGGTCATGGTTTCATCGTCCACGACGTTGAAGATTTCACCGTCCATGCCGGGCTTCAGTGCGGCGAGCGCGATGGCTTCGGCGCAATTGTCCACGAACGTCAGCGGCAGTTCGTTGCCGCCGCCGAGGTGGATGAAAAATCCAAACGTGTTGATGCCGACGCGGCCGCTCAAATCCGGTTTGCCGGGACCATAAACCGCGCCGGGCCGGAGAATGACGAACGGCAGGTTTCGTTTTTGCGCGTAATCACGGACAATTTTTTCCTGCTGCACTTTTCCGAAACCGTAGGCGTCGTGCCGTTCCTGCGGCGCATCTTCGAGCGGACAGGTTTCATCGAGCAGCGCGTGGCGTTCCATTTTCAAATTGGAATAGACGGCGAAGGAACTGACATTGACGAAGCGTTTGGGCTGGCCAAGTTCAAGAAACGCCTCGATCAGATTCCGCGTGGCCAGCGCGGAATTCATGAATGCGCCGGCGAAGGATTTTTCAAAGCCGGCGGCGAGATGAATGACGACGCTGACATCGCGCGCGGCGGCCTGGCAATCTTCGCGAGAGAGCAGATCACCGGCGACGATCTGCGCATTTTTTCCGGCGGAATATCGGCCGAGAATTTGTTTCAGTTTGTCGAGTTTGCTGGAGGGACGGACGAACAGCCGCAAGTTCAGAAAGCCGCGCGCCAACAGATTTTCGACCACGCGCGTGCCGATAAAGCCGTTGGAACCGGTGACCAGAATGCGGTCGGTCGGCGAAACGATGGAGTCCATGAGCATCGCGACGGTGGCGGAAAATATCGGCGGCTTGACGGAATTTACTGTTTGAACACGCTCAACCCGGAGGGCGGCGCGAGCGGCGGCGGCGGGGTGATCACCGGCGGTATGGAATTGGTTGGTGCCGCGAAAGTCACCGGAGCACCATTCGTCAACGTGCCGCCCAGGGTCAGCGGATGCGGGTAAAATAGCGGCGTATAATTGGGTTTGCTGGTGTTGTTAAAAAAGTCGCGGTTTTCCTGGATGTTGGGATACGTGCTGCCGACGTTGGCCGGATTGCCGTTCAAGGTGTTGCCCCAAATATAAACCGGTTCAGAAACTTGATGCGGCCAGGTGCTGCCACCGGTGGCGGCATTGACGAGCGTTCCCCACGGCGGGCCGTCGCCATACAAATAATCGCCAGAGCCGACGCCGACTTGATCCAACGCCGGATAACAGTGGTAAATCGTGAACCCGTCGCCGGTGGCAAAAGTGATCGGGGCGAGATCTTTCGGTCCGACCATGAACAGGGTGTCGCTGGTGTTGCCGCTGATGAGACAGAAGCGGCCGGTGTTGGTGTCGTTGACGGTGTAGCCGACCCACTGATTCGCCGTCCAACCGGCGTTGCTCACGACGAGCGTGGTGGAATTATTCGGGCCGGAGTGGACGCCGGCGAGACACTGGGTGGCATCATTATGATCCCACGGGTTGAAGCCGGTGACGCCGCCCCATGGCGAGAACGAATCGGTGCTGCGGTAATTGTAGAGACCGCCAAAATTCCGGTAGCCGGTGGCAGTGTTGCTGAAAATAACGCCGGTGCCGCCGCGCAGCATCGTGGGCCAATCGTAATTATTATTGTCAATAAACGTGTTGCCGTAAACCTCGACGGTGCGCGTGCTGCGATACCGCTGCGAACTTTCCGTGCCGTGATTGACGAACACATCGTTCAACACCAGGTTATGACGGAACACGACCCGCGCCCCGGCATAACCGTCATAGACCGCCGCCGGCGTGCCGACAATATTGGTGAAGGTGCAGTCTTCAATGTAAAGCTGATTGGTTCCACCATAATTGGGCGGCGTGGCGTAAGAGGCATCGCCATAGCCGTCGCCATAACCGATCACGCCTTCTGCGCGCATGGTGAACAAGCAATGATCAATCACCGCGTAAGGCATCCCATAAACGATGATGGCTTTGGCGTAAGGCGCGTCGAATTGCAGATGGTCAATCCGCCAGGAGGCCGGCGCGTCGCCACCCACCACGATGGTCCCATGATAATTGTAGGCCGTGTTCGTAACCCCGGCCCGGATGTTGAACTGGGAAATTTCCGTGAACGAGCCGCTCGTCGCCGCAATGTAAATCAACGGCTGGCCGTTGTTGACACGGGGCACTTCATCAATGAAAACGGTGGCGTTGGTGCCGGCCCCTTGCAAGTTGACGCCGCTGAGATTCAAAGTTGCGGTCCAAACATTGGTGCCTGCGGGAACCATCACCGTATCACCCGGCGAGGCGGTGGCAACCGCGTTGCTGATGTCCGTCAGCGAGCCGCTGGCGGCATTGATCACAGAGGCTTCGAGCCGGGCTGGACCGGTCAAAAGAAACGACACCATCAGCAGGGCGGCTGATCGCGTCACAGTCAACAGCGGTTTTTCAGTAATCATATTCAAATTCTAGTCCCCTTTTAAGCAACATGCAGGCCAAATATGCAAACGAAGAACGCTTCGATTGTTTCCTGCATATTATTGGCCGCTGATGCCGCCGCTCCAGCCAAGGCAACCCGCGCCAAACCAGAATTGAGACAACGATGGTCGGTTTTCGCCCAATGATGCCCGCCAGCTGGTTGAGGTCATTGCTTGGCGGTGGCCGAAGCCAAATCGTCGGCTGCATCGAAATCGGCCGTTTTGGAAAATGGTTTAGCGGGATTTGATTCCGCCCGCGGATAATCAATGGCGATGACGAAAAACAAGAAGAACGTGACGATGTGCGTCCGGAAAGCCGCCTCGGTGCAATTGTAAATTATGAATGCCGCCAGATAGCCCAGCCGGAACCGGCCAAAGTCAAAATTATTAAACAGTTCGCGACGCGCTTTGAAATAAGTGGCCAGCAACATTCCACCGGTGACGAACAACCCCACCAGCCCCAGATTCAAATACGTTTCCAAGTAGCCGTTGTGCGCCTCGTTCGGCTGCCACCAGAACATTCGCGCCAGTTGTTCCCGCCGGTCACCCAGCCAGAAACTTTCAAAACCGGTGCCGAGGATCGGATTGACGTTCATTTTCAACAGCGCCTGCCAGACTTCCGTCCGGCCGGTCAGCGTCGGGTCTTTGCCCAGGCTCTGGATGAGATAACTAAAAATACCGAACACGCTTTCGCCAAAAATAAAAATGACGGCACCCACCACCAGATAGGCACCGATATATTTTTTATTCACGAAACGAAAGCCGAGGAACAAAACCGTGGTGATGGCAATGAGCAGCGAAACCAGGGAGGTGGAGCTTTGCGCCATCCGCATCAGCCAGCCGATCAAGAAAAGAAACACCGCGCAAAAAATCAGTTCCTGGCGGCGGGACTTGTTTTTTTCCCATTGCAGGGTTTTCAGCAAATACCAGAAAAAGAAAAATCCCAGCACCAGGCAATCGTAACCCAGCGCATTTTTATCCGTGGTAATGCCGGTGTTGTGCGGCGTGCCGGACCAGGGATCAAATCCGCGGCCCAAATCCGGATAGTATTTGATGAACAGAATGGAGACCGGAGCGATCACATAGGCGACCCGTTTCATCAGCCGCGCCAGGGCTTCCAGCGGGTCGGGTTCCGTGAGGAGGATCAACACCATGACCGGCTGGCCAAAAAGTTTGATCCAGCGTTTGAAGGCGACAAACGGGAAGTCGGACCAGACGATGGCCAGCAGGCAGTAACAGAGATAGAGCGTGACCCAGCGGTTGTGCTGCACGAAGGTTTGAAGACTCACCCGCCGTTTATAAAGCACCTGTAACCCAACGCCGATGAGAATGAAAAAAATGATGGCGTCAATCGGACTGCCTTCTTCGACTGCCCCGCCGCCGAAGTTGAGGCCAAAGATCGCCAGCCATTCGGAAACAAACCGCGAGCCGCTGATGACCACCCAGAAAAACGGGAGCCACAGGGCGGCGGTCACGTTCGCGTGCTGGCGAAAATCCCGGCGGAACAGCCAGGCGACGCCCGTCAAATAGACTACAGTTGCGACAATCGGAGGCATTTGATTAGTCGTGGACTAGAACTGGAACTGCGCGCATTGGTCGGCCCAGGTGGCATCGAGTAGCTTGCCTTTGACCAGCGGACCGCGAAAGACCTCGTCGGCGATCAAATTGCCGATGGCTTCATTGTAGTGCAACGGATCCCGGAAATTGGCTTTCACGGTCGTGATGTCATTCACATAATCGTAGTCAATGACCCGGACGCCGAGCTGGCTCATTTCCCGTTTGAACCGGAGGTATTCATCGTTCAATCCGAACTCCCGGACGCGCCGCTGAAATTCCTCGTGGTGCGGCACGATGATAAAAGTAATTTCGATGCCGTTGGTTTTGGCGAACCCGGCCATTTCCTGTAGGCGCTGATGCAGTCCATCCGGATGCCGGAAGCGTTCATAATGTTCCCGGCCGCGCACCGCCACGATGTAGTTCCAAAAATCGTCCTGGCCCATGGGCGGCACGGAACTAAAAGATTTCTGGTGAGTCAGTGAGGACTTGGCGACGTAGTAGGCCGCCTGGGCAACACTCCGGTCAAACAGGTAGATGAGCGGGTTGTGGATCATGGATTCCACACTGGTCACCCGGTCGGCATAGGCATACTCGTTGTATTCGTTGAAATTGAGGGTGAACACGGCGCGCTTCACCGGCAGTTCGCGGTTGGCAAAATAGAAGAGATCAATGCTTTCATTCAGCTTGAGCGCATTGGCCGACAGCCGGAAGTAATGTTGACCAGAGTCCTGGTCGATTCGTTCCAGCGGCAGCGACTCGGCGCGGGAATCACCGATGATCAGATTTTCACACGGATGGTGAACTTCCTTGAGCATGTTAAAAATCAAACTGTTCAATGAAGCCGCGTTTTCAATCTTGGCCGTTTCGGTGAACGTGTGGGAAACATCAAAATAATCAAACGGATCAATCACGCCAATCGCCAGCACCCACAACCACAATGGCGCGGTGAACAGCAGTCCCCGTTTGAAAAAGCGTTTAAATTCCATGCAACTAAAATTGAAAATAAATGAAGTTCTGCGCCTGGTTGTAGGGACCAAAGAACAATACCAGAATCAAAAGGGCATAACTCACCGCCCAGCGCACGGGACGCGGACCGGACTTGAGTAGTTCCCAGACATTCCGGTGGCTATCTATAATATCGTAAGCTATCACCGTGGCCACGCCGGCGGCGCAGTAGATTAATTCGGTTGAATTCAAGCCCATGCCCCGGAACTGAATGGCGACTGCGCCGAGGTTCAGCCAATTGCCCATGCCGGAAAACAGGTGGGTGAAAACATACCAGGCATCGCCAAAATTATTCGCCCGGAAAGGTATCCACGCGATGGCCACCAGCCCGAAGGTCAGCGCCATGTTTACCCCGTCAAAAGTAATTTGAGCAACTTTGCTATTCAGCTTTGACCGGAACCAGTCCCGGCCCGGGCCGAAGATGGAGTCCAGCACCATGTAGCAACCGTGGAGCGTGCCCCACGCCGCGAAGGTCCAGTTGGCCCCATGCCACAGGCCGCTGATAAAAAAGGTGATGAACAGGTTGTAATACCAGCGCCACTTCACCACGCGGTTGCCGCCGAGCGGAATGTATAAATAGTCTTTGAACCAGGTGGAAAGCGAGATATGCCAGCGCCGCCAGAATTCAGGAATAGACTTGGAGAAGTAGGGTTGGCGGAAGTTGGCCATCAGGTCAAAGCCGATCAGCCGGGCCGAGCCGATGGCGATGTCGGTGTAGCCGGAGAAATCGCAGTAGATTTGAAAGGCAAAAAATCCGGTCGCCACCAACAGCGGCAGACCGGAATAGCTGTGCGGATCGCCATAGACAGCCTTGACTAAAATCGCCACGCGGTCGGCGACGACGACTTTCTTGAAAAACCCCCAGAGAATCAGCATCAAACCCGAAGTCGCCCGCTCATACGAAAACTCGTGTTCTTCGTAAAATTGATGCAGCAGATGCTGGGCGCGTTCAATCGGACCGGCGACCAGTTGCGGAAAGAAACAAGAATACACGGCGAAAATACCAAAGTGCTTTTCCGCCTTGACCCGGCCATAATAGACATCCACCACGTAGCTGATTTTTTGAAAGGTATAAAACGAAATGCCGATGGGCAGCAGCAAGTCCAAATGGGGAATCGCCAGGGGAATTTTTAAGTCGGCAAGAACGCTCACCAGATTGGTGTTCACGAAATTGAAATACTTGAAAGTGAAGAGTATTCCCAACAGGATGCAGAGGCAGCTCCAGAGTAGAATTTTTTTTCGGCGAACGTCTTCGGTCCGGCTGATGCCTAGTCCGGCAAAATAAGCGGCGGCGGTGGAGATGACCAGCAGCACGGCATACTCAGCCTTCCAGCACATGTAAAAATAATAGCTGGCCACCAACAGCAGCAGCCAGCGCCACCGGTGCGGAAGCGCGTAGTATAAAGCCACCACGATGGGCAGAAAAATCAGGTAATGCAGTGAGTTAAACAGCATACAACGCTGGCGGTGACTTGATCAATGTCATCAGGAATGGCGCGGTTATTTTTTGCCGATCAAATCCGCGACGAGCTGCACGAATCGTTTTTCTTCCACCGGCCAGTTGTGCGCGGCATAAACGGCGCGACCTTTGGCGAGGCGTTGCTCCAATTCGGCCGGATGCTGAAAGGCCCACCGGATTTGGGCGGCCAGATCCGCGGCATTGCCGGCTTCAAAAAACAGGATCTCGTCCGGTTCAAAATAATCCTGAATGCCTTTCGTGTTCGGCACGATGACCGGCTTGTGCATCGCAAGATATTCAAAGATGCGGGTGGGGAAATTAATCTGGGTGAACGAACTGGAACGGTTGGGAATCACCCCGAGGTCAATTTGGGAAATGTCTTCGGCGATTTCGGCCAGTGGTTTGAATCCATGCGACTGGACGATGCCGGTCAGGTTGAGTTCCTCAACCAGTGCTTGGATCTTGGCAAGGTAATCGGTCGGCTCGCCATACATGTGCAGTTGGATGCCGGGAATTTCCGCGCGCAATTCCGCGACCGCGCGGATGGCCAGATCCAAACCGTGCCGTTCCACGAGCAGACCGTGATACATGAGAATGAACGGCCTGACTGGGCTGATGCCGTTGACCGAAGGTGGATTCAAGTCGGGATTGAAGATGGCCGTATCCGGCGAATTCATCACCGTCTGGATTTTTTCCGCCGCGCAACTGCGGGACGTGAACAGCTCCTTGAACGCGCGGTTCGGCGTCAGCACCAGATGCGCGAAGGCGATGCTGCGCTTCTCCATTTTTTTCAGCCAGCGGACGACGAAATGTTCCTCCGGCAGGCCGTAGATGCTGCGAAACAATTCCGGCATCGGATCGTGCAAATCGAGGATGATTTTCGCGCCATCTAGCTTGGGCAGCAGCGCGCTGAACACGAGAAAATCCGGCATGTTGTGGACGTGGATGAGGTCGTAACGTTTCTTGAAATTCATCCGGGACACGCACAAAAATGAACACGTCAAAAACCATCCATACTGCGCCATGTAAACGAGCTTGCCGGCCCGGCGACGGCGCAGCGGCATGTGAAACACATTGATACCATTGATGATTTGATGCCACGGTGTTTTGGAATTCGGCCGGAGACACAGCACGTCCACGGCCATGCCGGCGCGGTGCAAGGCTTCGGCCTCGCGTCGCGGCCGCGGGTCGGTGGCGTAGTAAGAATACAAAACCACCGCCGCGCTGGTCTGTTTTAGCGGCGCCGCCGCGGCTGGCAGAACGGGCGTGACCACCCGCTGGCGGGAGGTTTTTTGCGCGGGTGTCAGGCACGTTTCCCGATACCAACCGGCCACTTCGCGTGGGAGGGCCTGCCAGTAATCCTGGCCGTAATGCTTGGCGACATGCTGGAGAAATTCCTGATACCAAGCGGATGGATATTCCGAGGCCTGCCGTTTCGTGTTGCCAAAATTCACATAGTCCGGATGGATGTTCACCAGCGCCATGCCGCCGCGCTCGACAATCCAGTCCAGTTTTTTCTTCCAGATGTCCGACGAGGTTTCCTGGAGCACCAGAAACATCGTGGAATCCTGCGGCAGCGTGTAGGGCAGCTCGACGTAGCCGCCGCCGTTCGGGCGCGTCACCCAGAACGGGAAAATGGTCTGGACGCCTTCCGGCTGCGGTTCGAACGGATCGGTGTCAAACGTCGAGGCGTCATATTCGATGTCCAGCTCGTGCAGGCATTCGCGGTTGTGCAGCATGAAGCCGGACCGGAAACCGCGCGCGTCCCACTCTTTCAAATAGCCATTAATGCTGCGGGCATTTTCCGGGAATTCATCGCGCCGCCAATAAAGTTTGCCGTCGTGCCGCAGATCGTGAACGCCGACTTCAAAACCATTCTGGCGCAATTCCGCGCGCAGTTCTGGCGAAACCTGGTAATCGCCTTCGGGAATAAAATTGAATGAGGAACGAAACCCGAGCGACTGCTCGAGCTGCATGAGTTGGCGGCATTTGGCCAACCCGACGGCGCCTTCGACATCATGCGTGAGGACCAGTGCGAATTTTTTCCCGTCCGGCCAGCCCGGCCAACCCGCCGGCGGCTTGCCGGCAGCGGGATTGATCGGCCAGGTCAGCGCGTGCTGCCGGCGTTGCCGGTGCGCCAGCATCCGCCGCACCCCCATCCGCAATCGCCACGGCAGATACGGCTTGATCCGGTAATAAATTCGGTTGGTGAGCATCGTAATCGGATATGCCGACGCGTGACGGAAGCCGTCACGCGTCGGGCAGAAAAAAGGAAAATTAGAACTGTTCGCCGCCGAGAATATCCTTGTGCAGACGGGCCGGAATGTATTGGCGCGTCTTGTTCAGCACGGCGGTGACGTTGGCATTGGACTGCGCGAGCAGAGCATTAGCCTGGAGGGCCACCGATTGGTCGGTCTGTTCGGATTCGACCACGAGCATCACGGTGTCCATGTAGCCGGCAAGCCGGGTGGTCACACTGGTCGGCGTAACGGGCGGCATGTCGAAGATGATGTAATCGTAGTCGCTCGCCTTGAGTTTCGGGATGAGCGAGGCGAAACGTTTGGGCAGCGCGCGGGGCAGCCGTTCGGTGTTGGATCCCTCTGAGACGACATACAAATTTTCCTGAACCATGGCGCTGTCGCGTTTTTCGCTTTGCAGCGCATCGTCAATTTGCAGGCTGGGCCGGCCGTCAAAAAACTGCTGCGCCGCGCCATGTTCGAGGTTCATGTCCACGAGCAACACCCGCCCGTCGCCCGTTTCAGAAAGCGAGGCGGCCAGACCGGCAGCAATGGTGCTGACGCCCGCGCCTTCGTGAGTGCTCGTCACCGCCACGAGCTTGGGTTTGCGCGTGAGGTTGATGGATTCAAAATAAACCACCAGCCGGTCGCGCAACGCGTCGTAGTGCGACTGCAACCGCCGGTTGACTTCCGACGATGTCAATTCGACTGAGCCGTTGACCGGTGCCGGCGCACCACCGGCCTCAGTTTTGGCCTTGCCGTTATAGGCGAGCTGCGCGCGCTTGGGCGCGGCCAGCCGGGTGCGGCTGCTTTGGTTCAAGTCGGGAATGGATAAAAAGAACGGGATGTGCAATTTCGTCTGGATATCCACCGGCCGCTTGAGAGAGCGGTCGAGCACCAGTTCAATCAGAAACGCCCAGCCGAGGCCGAGGCCCAGCCCGCCCGCCAGCAGCAGGAAAATCGCTTTGTAAAACTTGCCAAAGTCTTTAAACGCCGGTGACGGCGTCTGAATTTCGCTGATGTTGGAAACCCGCCCCGGCCCGAGCGCCTCGTCAATGCGCGCCTGCTCCAGGCTGGCGGCGTAGTATTTGTAATTACTTTCCTGAAGTTGTTTCTTGCGAGTAAGGTCGGCGATCTTGGCCTCGGCGGTGTCCAGCTTGGCCGCGTCCGCTTGGATTTGCGCGAGCTGCTGGCGCAGGGATTTGATCCGCACCGGCAGCGAGGCCGACAGCCGGGTATCCGTGCCGTCCGTGGTGCCTACCGCCGTTGTCCCGGGCAAGGCAATATCCAAATCCAGCAGGGCCGGAAATTTTTCTTCCAGTTGCAACTTGGTTTTTGTCGCCTCGGCTTTCTTCTCCCGCGTCTCTTTGACGAGTATGTTTCCCTCGGTGTAGCCTTGTTGAAACAAATAATTATCTTCGCTCTTTTGAAGATAGGCAAGCTGAGTGCAAACGGTTTTATATTTCGCCAAATCATCGGCGGGGATATTGGCGGCGGACGAAGTGGCGTTGGTTGCGGCTTTGGCGGTTGTTCTACCGGCCAGTTCATTCAAGCCGGCCTGATGCTCGGCCAAATCGGTTTCCGCCTGAAACAGATCCCGGCGAATCCGCGTGATTTCTTCCGAATACGATTTTTCCGAATCCTCTATGGAGATGATGCCCGCGTTGGTCTTGGCCATGCGCAGCTCGTCCTCGGTCTGCGCGATCTGCATGCGGAGTTGGGTGGTTTCTTCCGTAAGCGAGTCATCCGAAAGACCGATGGCCCGATGCACCTGTAGATGCTTGTCGCGGTATTCGGCGATGATTTCCGCCAGCACCGGCCGCACCACCGTCGGGTCGGGGTGGTGGAAGGTGACGTGGACCACGCTGCTTTCTTTGGAGACTTCCACCTTCAAATTGCCGTGAATGGCGGAAGCGGCCGCAATCGGATCGTTGCCGCCCCCGAGTTGCGCCAGAATTTTTTCCGGGCCGATGTTGGTGGCCACCTGCGCCGCCAAGTCGAAGCTGGTCAGGATTTCCATTTCGGAATTCATGATGCTCTCACCTTCGGTCATGGAAGTGACCCGCGTGTTGATGTCCGACGGGTTCGCCGAGTGGCTGTCCGAAATGTAGCGGATAAACAGCTTCGCCTCCGATTGGTAAGGCGGGGTCTTGAGCAGGTAATACCCCGCTGCCGCCATCACGCCGAGCAGGGCCATGATGACGATTTTCCACTTGTGGCGGAACACCACAAAATAAATGTCGCCCAAGCTGATGCTCGGCGGCGGCTCGATGGGTCGGCTGTTATTCATTTATAATCTATATTAAACTGGTTAATCGGCGAAAAATCACGCCCAATGTTTGTAGAGCAGGTTTCCCGCCGTCCGCGCCAGACTTTCGGGCAACGCCCGGAACACCGCATTGTGCCAGCCGCTGACCGCGTCCGTGTCCGTGACAAAACTGTTTTTCCGCAAATCATACTTCACGTATTCGAGCGTTTCCTCGGTGGTGCCCCACGCGAGTTTGAACCGCCGCAACCCGACGTTGGCGCGGGCGGTTTTGCCAAAATGCAACTGCGTCGCTCCGCGTTGTGCCAGCCACCGGATGGCTTCCCACATCACCGAATTGTTTGCCCGCAACTCCTGCCGCGCCAGATCCGACGCGCCGTATTTGTAAATCGCCCGGCCGCCCAGGAAAAAATAAACCGACGCAGCGACGGCCTGGCCGCCCTGCCGGGCCACGGCGATCATGCCCTGATTCTGCGACAGAATATGCCGGTGAATGTTCACAAAAAACTCAAACGGCTGCGGCGGCAGCCCGTGCCGTTTCCGCGTGGCGCCCTGCAGCCGGTAAAAAATCCGCACCGCTTCCAGCGCCTGCGAAATCTCCACGGTCACGCCGTCTTTTTGCGATTTGCGGATCGCGCGGCGGACGGAACTTTCCAGCCGGCCAAACATTTTTTCCTCGGCCGTCGCCAGTTCCAAGTGGTGGCCGTAAAATGAAAGCGCGGCGGGAACTTCGCCGAATAACTTCCGTCCGCCCCGGCATTCAATATATTTCCAGCCGCGCTCCCGGCCGATTTTCACCGCGCGCTGAAACAGTTTTTCGTTGTCCACTTGGCTGACAGCCAGCGGCGCGCATTCGTCGGTGAACGGCAGCGCCACCCCGCGCCGACCGGTCAGCCAACTGTCCACTTCCATCAACGGCAACACGGATTCCGGGGCATCCGCCGGTCCCGTTGCCAGATAAAACGGGATGAAACCGTAGGTTTCCATCAGCACCCTGGCCCAAGCCGCGCCGTGGAAAAATGAAAAATCGGGGCGGCTGGTGACCAGCGCGTCCCAATTTGAAATTTCCAGCGGACTGATTCGCCGCGCCGAGTCCAGCGCCAGTTGATCCGTGACCACAAATTTTTTGCGCCGCCGACCGATCAGGTTTTGGGCGGTCGCGGTTTCATGATGCGCGCCGGGTTGCCCGCGACCGTCGCGCCGGCGGGCACGTCCTTGGTGACCACGCTGCCGGCACCGATCATCGCATTTTCGCCGACGGTGATGCCGCAGAGCAGCACCGCGCCGGAACCGATGGACGCACCATGCTTGACGAGCGTCGGAATGCAAGCCCAGTCGGCTTCGGTCTGCAATTTGCCGTCGGCAGTCGAGCGGGGATACCGGTCATTGGTGAACACGACGTTGTGGCCGACAAACACCTCGTCTTCGAGCGTCACGCCTTCGCAAATAAATGTGTGGCTGGAAATCTTGCAGCGGTTCCCGATTTTGGAACCTTTCTGGATTTCAACGAACGTGCCGATTTTCACATCGTCGCCGATTTCACAGCCGTAAAGATTCGTGAAACTAAAAATCCGGACGTTCTTCCCCAATTTCACATCGGGCGCAATCCGCTGAAGCGGCTGATTAGCTGAATTCATCCAGACGGATCAATGGCCGTTGCCATTCACCACGATTTTAATTCGGGCATTGCCATTGGCTTTGGCTTTGGCGGCGCGGCGTTTGTGGGCCAAACCATTTGTCATCAATTTGGCAGGCTTGCTCCGCGTGCTGGCGGTGGCCGGTTTGGAAACAATATCGCTGGTGGGTTTGGAAAGTTCCACCGCCTCACCACCTCGCCGCAAGGACTCGGACGAGGCTTCCAGAATTTTCACCAGTTCCCAGCCGCGCGTGCCGCAACTCAAGGGTTTCGAACCGGTCTTGATGCAATCCAAAAAGTGCTGGCATTCGGTCTTCAGCGGTTCTTCCTGCTTGATATAGGGCGCATACATGTCGCCGTAATGATAGGCGTATTGAAATTCGCCAAACGTGTCGTAATGCGGCGGACGCTCCACGCGAGTGTCAAACACGCGGATTTTTTCGAGCGGCGCCAGATCGTCGTAAACAATCATCCGCTTGCTGCCGACGATGGTCATCTCGCGGACTTTGCGCGGATCCAGCCAACTGCTGTGAATAATGGCGGAACGCTGGTTGGCAAAAGTCAGGCACATGGCCGTCACATCTTCGATGCCCGGCGTGACATGCGCGCTGCCGTGGCAATTCACGCTGAGCGGTTGCTCGCCCATGATGGACATGATGATGGACAAATCGTGTGGAGCCAAATCCCAAGCGACGTTGATGTCCTTTTGGAACAGCCCCAAATTGAGCCGGCGGGCGCAAATGTAGCGGATGTCGCCAATGTCGCCTTTGTTAATGATCTCCTGAATTTTGCGGACGACGGGCGAATAAAGAAACGTGTGGCCGGTCATCAGCACTAGGCCGTTTTTCTTGGCGATTTCAATCAGTTCCTCGCAATGTTCCGACGAGCTGGCCATCGGTTTTTCGATGAACGTGTGTTTGCCGGCGAGCAACGCGGCTTTGGCCATCGGATAATGATGAGCCACGCTGGTGGCGATGACGACGGCGTCAAGGTTCACGCCATTGAGCATTTGCGCGTAATCCGTTTCGCCCTCGACTTCCGGGTAAAGGGATTTGAGATGGCGGAGCCGCGAGGTATTCAGGTCGCACATCATTTTGAGATGGCAATCCGGCAGCGAACGGAAATTGCGGATCAAGTTCGGTCCCCAGTAACCGCACCCAGCCACGCCCAGGCGAATTTTTTTAGACATAATCGATTCAGTTAAGGTTTTGCGTCTCTAATGTTTCCCTGTCCCAATGAGCAACACGAATGCCGTTCTTGCAAAAAATTAATTATTTGTGACCCGCACGGACATGACCGGTTCCGGGGCCACCAAAATTGGGCGCTGTTTTTTCCGCTGCCGCATGTCGGACATCTGCACCAACAATGCCGGGATGGTTTTGAAGATGATTTTCAAGTCCAGCCACAGGCTTTTGGTTTGCGTATATTCAATGTCCAATTGCATCATGCGCGTGAACGTGGTCCGGTTTTTGCCACTGACCTGCCATAATCCAGTGAGGCCGGGCGCGGCGTTAAAGCGTTCCTGCTGCCAGGGCAGATATTTTTCCGCTTCGTAAGGCAGACACGGGCGCGGGCCAACCAGACTCATTTCACCCTTGAGGACGTTGATCAATTGTGGCAATTCATCCAATCCGGACGACCGCAGTAATTTACCAACCGGAATAATTCGGGAATCACCGGTGGCGTCCATTTTCACCATCGGAGCGTCCGATGCCATCAGATTGTTCAGGTGCCCCTGATGCGTGGCGGTCTCGGCCCCGCAATACATTGTCCGGAATTTGAGACACATGAATCGTTGCCGGCGATAGCCAACACGTTCCTGCTGGAACAAAAATGGACCGGTCGAGGTTGTGCGAATCGCCACTGCAATCACCACCGCCAACAGCAAAACCACCGGCATCGCCAGTAAAATGGCGGCGACGTCCAGCGTGCGTTTCCAGCGTGGAATCCCGTTGTTTTCGTGAACTTTCATCATGCCCGTAATTCAGCAAGGCTCCGCAAATGTTCGCTTGGATGGATTTCCTGAACGAACTAACAACCCCGCAATGGGCGGCGGTGTCTTCATATTTTTCAAACCGTAAAATTCAAGCCCGCAACCTTTCCCGATGGGCTGGAGCGGCGGCCAAAATCGGGGCCATGTCCGCCACCGTGTTCCGTTGCTGGATCACCGAATTTTGGCCAACCTCCACCGAAGTTGGCTGGCCAAGTATGTCCAGCAAGATTTGCAACCTTTTCTTCGCCGGCAAACTTTTTAATACCAAAGCCGGCATTCCAGCGAACGCTCCGTCGGCCAGCGTCACCGCATCCCCCGGCGAAAGGTGGTGCTCCACCGTGATGACGGCATCCGCGTCAAAACAGGCTTGAAGCTCGGCTATGATCGCATCCGGAACCTCGGGGATTCGGCTGCCAAAATGAACAATGCTGCTGATGCCGGAGGTGTGTTGTATTTCATTGATGCATTCGGCCATGACGCACCGGGCAAAAATGTAGCAGGGAAACAGCGGTTCGACCACGCGCACCAAGCCGCGCCGAGTCATCTTTTCCAGGCGTAATCGCGGAAAAAAAACCTCCAAACCCAAATGTTTGCGCAGGTTTGCTGCGGCAATGTGTTCGTGCTTCAGTTTTGTCCGGGCACTATACCAAGCTGGATGGCTGATTTGCATTGTCATTTCTTTGCCGACCAAATTAAGAACCCGCAAAAAGTAATGGCCGGAACCAAGGAAGACCATGGGGTGAAATACCCATGGCTTTCAAGCCGACACCACGACTGATTTTGGATTCGCAAAAAAACATCTTATTTAAAGTATAATTGCCAAAAACTGGCGGATGATCCGCACCCAGCCAAACTCAATTCAGTCGCAACGTGATTCGCTGAAATTTTGTCATGATTGGTGCGCCTCAAAACCAATTTTTTTTTGACGAACCGAGACTCCATGTCCCTAAATTAGACAAAAGTGACAAGAATGTCCATTAAAAACTATGAGCCAATCAGTCACCGTTTTTGAAATGCTAATTGAAACTAAACTTTGATTTGTGTTTTTGCAGAAGAACGGAAAGGCGGAAGAAAAAAATCTACTAGGAAAAAACTGCTGGATGAAAAACGATTTGGAATCGTTCTTGGCTTTTCGGAAGCGGACAACTGTCCAATGATTGAACAGCCTACCGACTAAAAACTGGACACGCCGTGCTCCAATCTTACCAAGCGGTCGGCCACTTCGCTTCTTCGGCAGCCGACTTCACACCGGTATGAAAACCAGTTTCGTCTTGGTAACCAACTGGAATTTCGATGCTTACCGCACGCCGTAGCTTGGCGATCATACCGGCAAGCGAAAAACCAGTGCTGCCGGTGTGCATCCAAGATTTGTTAATTGCGACTGAATATTTGAATGTCATAAATTATGTTTAGCATCGGCCATGCCAACCAAAGCTTAAATGTTATTACGGTTGTGAATAGGCGCGGTAAAAACGTTGATTGAAGCTGCTCGCGTTTGGTTCAGTGAACGTGAAGGGAGCGGCATTGGTCATCACCACAGACCAGTTTTTCATATCGCTCGACGCCTGCACCACATAATTGGAACCCACGGTGCCAGTCACGAGGAAGGCGAATTGGCCATTGGTCTGCCTGGCCGAGGTCAGGGTGGCGGCGACAACAGTGACTGGACTAACCGATGCGCTGGTCAATTGTTTCAGCGGGGTAGACACTGCCAGAACCGATAAGAGAACGTTGCCACTGTTAGTCGAACCATAGGCATTGGAAACGGTCACGGAATAACTGCCAGCCTGACTGGTTTTGATATTTTTCAGCTTCAATGTGGCGCTCGTGGCCGTGGCCAGATTTTTGCCATTGAATTTCCATTGATACCTGAAGGGAGCTTTCCCAGTGACGACCGCGCTCAAAGCGGTCGTTTGTCCGACGGTCGCCACGCTGTTGGTCAAAGGCTGGGCAAACTTCGGGGTATTCGGATTGGGCGGGGCAACCACCGTAACGGAAAATGTCTGGGCGATGATGTTGTTGCTCGTGCCGCCGTCATTGACCGTAACCGTGATTTTACATGAACCAGTCAGCGTGGCGGAAGGTTTGAATACTAGCGTGCCGGTGCTGTTGGGGCTGGTATAAGTCACCGTCGGCGTGCCGGTGAGGCTGGCGTTGCTGGTGGTCGACGTCACTTTAAGAACTTGATTCTCGGTGGGTGAGCCCGAGGTGATTCCGCTCAACGCGATGGTTTGCAGGCCGGCATTTTTATAAACAATCACATTGGTGAGACTGTTCAAAGTGGGCGGTTGGTTAACCACCACAGCCGCCGCCGTTGAAAACGACGCCTCATTAGAAAAAGCGCTTTCGTCGCCGGCAGCATCGGTTGTAGTGGCGGCAAAGAAAAAAGTCGTCGCATCGGCCAGCCCACTGATGACCGTATTGGTAACATTGCCCACCGTCACGACATTGGTGTAGTTTTGGCTGACCGTGCCATAATAAATCCGGTAGCCGGCCACGTTGGTGTCCGTGTTCGGATTCCAGACCAGCGTCACGCTCTGGGTCGCCAGCGCGGGCAGTTGCAGGGCCAAAGCCAACCAGCTCCCGAAAAGAAAACCGAAGCCTTTCGCCCGAAAATTGTTTGCGCTGCACGACATTGACCGTGCTTACGCATAAGGGTTGCCAACTTGTTTTTTGCCGCCGGACAACCGGCTTGAAATCTACTAAAGCCACCCGCCAGCCGTCAGCTAGACACGGAAGGTAGCCAATGAAAACGGGCGGTTTGCGAGTTTTTAAAAAACGGGTCCGGAATAAAAAAAAAGGAAACATTTTTTAGCGACGAGCCGGCGCCAGCCCCAAAATAAAATGTTCAAGACAGCCGTGTCTTGCGCTGTCTTGAAAGGGAACAGAAAATCTGCTCGGCGAGGGCGGGCAAAAATAGGACCGTTTATGGTCGATGGGGATTCACTGCAAAAGCTGGTCGCTATTTGGCAAAAAAATCTTTGACCGCCGCCGCCACCCGATCGATTTGCGCGTCGGTCAGCTCGGGATAAATCGGCAGGCTCAGACATTCGCGGCCAGCCTTTTCGGCGAATGGGAAATCGCCGTTTTTGTAGCCCAGGTTCGCATAGCATTTTTGCAAATGCAGCGGCAGCGGATAATGCAGCGCACAGCCTACGCCGTTCGCGTCGAGATACGCCTTCAATTCGTCGCGGCGCGGATGCCGGACCACATACAAATGATACGCGCTTTCGGCGAAGCTGGCTTCGAGGGGCAATTGCAGCGGCGTGCCTTTCAGCAATTCATGGTAGCGATGCGCCACGCGGCGGCGGGCGTCCGTCCATTTTTGCAAATGCGGCAGCTTCACGCCGAGCACGGCGCCCTGAATGCCTTCCATGCGGTAATTGTAGCCGACCTCGTCGTGATAATAGCGCACCGTCGAGCCGTGTTCGCGCAAGGCCCGCGCGCGTTTGGCGAACGCCGCGTTGTTCGTCACCAGCGCGCCGCCTTCGCCGGCCGCGCCGAGATTTTTGCCGGGATAAAAACTGAAGCAGGAAATTTCGCCGAAGGTGCCGACAACCTTGCCGTTGAATTTCGCGCCGTGCGACTGTGCGGAATCTTCCACCAGCGGCAGCTTGTGTTTGCGGCAGATTTCCAGAATCGCTTCCACGTTGAACGGCTGGCCGTAAAGATGCACCGGCATGACCACCTTGGTTTTTGGCGTGATGGCTTTTTCAATCAACTTCGGATCGAGATTAAATGTCGCGTCGTCAATGTCCACATACACCGGCGTCGCGCCGACATAGGAAATCGCCCAGCTCGTCGCCACAAAGGTGAATGGCGTGGTGATAACCTCGTCGCCCGGCCCCACGCCGAGCAGCAACATCGCGATGTGCAGCGCCGACGTGCCACTGTTGAAGGCCACGCAATGTTCCGCGCCGCAGAACTTGGCGAAATCCTGTTCAAATTGCACCACATCCGGGCCGAGACAAAAGGAGCAGTTGTCCAGCGTGCGGGCGATGACGGCGTCCAGTTCCGCGCGCAGCGGTTTCATTTGCGCGCGCAAGTCGAGGTAGGGAATCGGTTCAGACATTTTTAATCGGTGAATACAGGGTTTTTGAACACTAAAAATCTGGAAAGATGCTACGCCAACGGAAAAGACTGGCAAGTTAAACATTACACCGGTCCCCGGTTCTTTTTTCGCGGATGAAAAACACCTTACAGTTAATCGGGGCCGCTGCTTAAATTACAAACCCGGCGATAAAGCGCTTCGTAGCGTGGCACGACGACCGGCGCGGAAAACATTTCCCGAGCGCGCTGACGCGCGGCACGTCCCAAGGCGGCGCGCAAGGTGGAATTCTGGATTAGTTCTTCGGCGGCGCACGCCAATTGGCCAACCTCCCCAAAGGGCACGAGCCGGCCGGTGATTTGGTCCTGAATCACCTCGGGAATTCCCCCAACCTGAGTCGCAATACTTGGACAGCCAAAGCACATCGCCTCAAGAATGCTCAGACAAAAACTTTCGGATTCGGAAGTGATGAGCCCGAGATCCGCCGCTTGCAGATAATCTTCAATGTCCGCGATGTTTTCCCGGACGATGACGCAATCTTCCAGACCCAGCCGGCGCACGTCGGCGGCAAACGGCGCAAAATTTCCACCCGCCAGAATGACGAGCTTGAACGATTCACGCGGGCGGATCCGCGCCGCTGTTTCGAGCAGCAAATCAATGCGTTTCAGCGGCCGCAGATTGGAGGAATGAAGAATCATTACCTCGTCGCGCAAACCGAGCTCGCGCCGCACCTCTTCACGCGATCGACGCGACGGACGGGGCTCGAAAAAATTGTGGATGACTTCCATTGGTCCGTTGAAGCCGAGCACGCGCTGCGTTTCCTGCTTCAGAAAATTGGAAACGGTGGTGACGGCGTCGGAGTGGGTCAAAGCGTGATGAATGGCTGGACCGTAGCCCGGATCCGCGCCGAGCAAGGTGGTGTCCGTGCCGTGCAAGGTGGTGACCACGCGCGGCTGTTGCTCCGGCGGCAACATGGAGCGCGCCAGAATCGCGGCGGTGGCGTGCGGCACCGCGTAGTGAACATGAAGGATGTCGAGCTGATGATCACGGCTTACTTCTGCCATTTTCACCGAGAGCGGCAACGTGTAATCGGGATACTTGAACAAGCCGTAATCGTTGATCACCACCGGATGAAAAAAAAGTCGCGGGGCATTCGTCGGCATCCGGAACGGTCGTTCGTAACTGATGAAATGCACTTCATGGCCGCGGCGCGCCAGTTCTTCGCCGAGTGCCGATGCGAGAATGCCGCTCCCGCCAACGGAGGGATAACAAGTGATGCCAATCTTTAATGGGCGGCTCGAATCCATGTCAAAAACGGCGCGCTCCCCTGCCCGCCTGCGCGAGCGATGCGAACACGAGCGGCTCGTTGGGGAAAAGTGCGATGGCAAAATCAACTCCGGCGCGGGCGCCGAGCAACCGCGCGCGAGTGAGCTGCAACTCCACATAATTGCGCGTGGACATTTGGGATGCATGCGCCTTCATCGCCGCCGTCCACGTCGCAATGATTTCCGGCCCGGAAACATCGATCAATACCGGCGTGATGTCGCGCGGTTCCGCTTCCGCGGTGACCGCGTAGAAAAATAATTGCTCAATCTTGTGCGGCGTCAGGCTGCGCAGCTCTTTCAGGCCGCCGTAACGGGCGAGGCGGGCGGCATCGCGCACGAGTTTGCCAAGACGTGCGTGATCGGGATGTTGGTTTTCAACCAGACTTGGCGCGAGCACGCCACCGGGACGAATGCGCCGGATGATTTTTGCCAGCTTGATGGCGTGCGCGGCGCGAATTTCCAGATGCGCATCACCGTCGAGTTTGAGAAACTCAATGGTTGCACCAAGCAGCGCGGCGGCTCTTTTCGCTTCGGCGATCCGTTGCTTCGGCTTGCCGTGTGTGCCCGCCTCGCCGTGTGAGCAGATCACAAAGTAAATTTTGCGACCGGCGCATGCCTCGCTGGCAATCATGCCGCCGCAGCCGAATTCGATGTCGTCGGGATGCGCGCCGAAGGCCAGCAGCGGCGCGAGAGCCCCCTCACCCCGTCCTTCTCCCCCGCTGGGGGAAAGGGTGGCCGGAGGCCGGGTGAGGGGGCGCTTCATTTTAAGAAATTTCGGTGTAGGCTTCATCGGATCGGTCAATGGCGTCGCGTTGTATAAAAGTGATTTCGGGCGCGTCTTCGCGGCGAAGATAGGCTTGTTCACCCGCGCCTGCAACGTAATGCGTGCAGTGCACCACGGACTGCATCCAGCGCAGCCGCGTGTCGCGCGCGGGACTGATTTGTTCCTTGCCAAACGCAGTCAGTGGCAGCGTCACGAACGAATCACCGCCTTCGTGCAGCCTCAAAGCTCCGTCCACCAAGCGAGCGCGGACAATTTCACCTTCATGAGCCACGTCCACAAAAAATTCTGAAATGTCACAGGCCGCGCGACGAAATTCCGGATCGCTCGAACGCACCACCCGGATGCCATCAAGCAGCCCCATGTGGCGATACATCTCCAGACAGAAGTCCGCAACGTTGGCGGCGGATATCTTTGTGAAAACTTCTATCGGCGGCTGGTCGAGATAGTTGGGCAGCTGTAAAACCGTTTTGCCCTGCCAGTTGGACAAAATTTTCTTGAGATGCAGTGGAGAGAATTTTCGCTGGATTTTATTTTCAACCGTAAAGTTCAGTTGCGCCGGTTCATTTGTTTTGCGATGACGCAGGATGGTTCTGGTTTCGCGCGGATCGTGGTCACTGTCGTGGTAGAAGAAAACTATTTCACCGCCCATCTCGCTTTGCAGCCGATGCGCCGTCTGGATTTTTGCAAACAGAAAGCGCTTCGGGAAAAACCCGCAGGGCTGCTGGCCGAAACAGATCATGGGTGATGCGCTCATATCGCAGCGGAGCGTGTTGGTTTGGCCGGCAGGATGGCCTGCAGCGCGAGGCTCAAAATCACGCAGGCGACGCAGCCGATGAGGTTATACCAGAGATAGGAAAAATCGAGCACCGGGAAACGGTGACGCAACAGGTAAAGCGCAAAAATGAGCGTTTGGGCCACGACCGCCGACCAGAAAACTGCCGTGCCGCCGATGTGTTTCAGAAAGAATGCCACCAGAAAAATTCCCAGCACCACGCCATAGAAAATCGAGCCGATGATGTTGATGGCCTCGATGAGATTTTCTGCGAAGCCCGCGAACAGCGCGAACGCGATGGCCACAAATCCCCAGAACGCGGTGAACCATTTTGCGGCGCGGACATTGCGCGCCTCGTCGTGCGCGGCGAGCGGACGGAAGTGTCGCCAGAGATCGATGGTCGTGGTCGTGCCGAGCGCATTGAGTTCGCCAGACTTGGAGCCGAGCGCGGCCGCGATCATCACGGCAATGAGCAGGCCAATCACTCCGTGTGGCAGCTGGTCGAGGATGAAACCGATGAAGACGTAATCTGAATCCTTCGTCTTGGCGAGCGGATCCGCTTTGGCGAGGGCGGCCTTGGCTTGATCGCGCACGGCTTCGGTGGCCGCTTGAGCTTCCAGCATCGCGGCACGCGCAGGAGGTTCGTTGACGGTGTCGGCACGCTCGCGGGCCTTCAGCCAGGTGCGAATCTTTTCCTGCTTCACGGCGTGCAACGCGGCGTTCTTTTCTTCCAGCGCGCGAAAGGTCGCCGCGTTTGATCCTGTCGCGTGCTGCTGCCATTCAACGCGGTTGTAAAAAACGGGTGCGGGTTGGAACTGATAAAAAACAAACAGCAATGCCCCGAGCAACAATATGGAAAATTGCATCGGAATTTTTAGCAGCGCATTGAACATCAGGCCCAGCCGGCCTTCGCGCAGCGCGGCACCACCAATGTAACGCTGCACCTGGGATTGATCCGTGCCGAAGTAGGAGAGCGAAAGAAATAGTCCGCCAAATAATCCGGTCCAAAGCGTGTAGCGTTTGTCGGGATTGAACGAAAAGTCTACGGCCTCAAGTTTGCCCATCGCTCCAGCAATGTGCGCCGCGCCGCTGAAGCCGAGGCCGTCGGGCAGACGAGCGACCAAAATAAAAAAGGCCGTCACCATGCCGCCAAAAATAATTCCCATCTGCCATTTTTGCGTGAGGCTCACCGCTTCACTGCCGCCGGTGACGGTGTAAATAATCACCAGCAGGCCCGTGGCGATAATCGTCAGATCCAGCCGCCAGCCGAGCACGGTCGCGAGAATGATGGCTGGCGCATAGATCGTGACGCCGGCGGCGAGGCCGCGCTGAAGCAGAAACAGTCCCGCGCCGAGCAGCCGGGTTTTTTGGTCGAAACGCTGGCCGAGAAATTCGTAGGCGGTGTAAACACCGAGCTTCCGGTAGATCGGCAGGAAGACCACGCACACGATGATGAGAGCGAGCGGCAATCCGAAATAATTTTGCACAAACCCAATCCCGCTTTCAAAACCCTGGCCGGGGATGGAGAGAAAGGTGATCGCGCTCGCCTGCGTGGCCATCACGGAAATGCCGATGGTGCCCCAGCGCGTGGTCTTGCTGCCTTTGAGATAAGTGTCGAGGTGATCGGTGTGGCGCGTGTGCCACGCCCCATAGGCGGCGATGCCGACCATGGTCACTAGCAGCACGATCCAGTCGAAGGTGTTCATCTTGGAGTGTGGTGGTAGAGCGCAGCGGCGACACCACTTTCGAGCGGACGAGACGGATTGAATATCCCATCCATCCGGCTCGTGCGATAGCGGCATGGCGCTTCGCTTCCCGCCGCAGTCCAAGTTGGCTTGGGGCAAGTTTGCCGCGGCTCGGTTAATTCAGCAGTGGGATGATCGCTCATGCGAAGCAGCGGGAGAAGATTGTTAACAGCACCACGACCAGCACAAAAAACGCGAAAACAAAAATGTAAACTCCACGCCAAGTGCGGAAGCCCGGCACGCCGGGTGATTTGTTGTCGGTGGCTGGATCGGGCGACGGCGGCTTCATTTGCCCAGTGAAATTAAATTCGCAAACAGGCGGTAAGCGCCCGGCACGCCGGCGGGCAGTTCCCGGAAAAACACCAAGCCGGTGTAAACGAAATAGCCTTTGCCGTATTGCGCGACCAGCAGCGCGCCGGACTTGGGCGCTTCGCCCGCGTCGCTGCAGGCGAGGATCGGGACGAAGTGTTCGTCCCACTGATTCGGAAAATAAACACCACGCTCCTGCACCCAGCCGTCAAAATCTGCGCGCGTGATTTTGTTCGGCGTATTCAACGCCGGATGATTGGTCGCGAGGAAGGTCATTGTGGCGTTCTCGTCGGTTACGCGATCTCCCGACAACTTCAAACTATACGGCGCGAGTTTCTCGGTCTTCAAATCATTGCCGGGCCGATTGTATTGCTCGATGACATTGCCGCCCGCTTCGACGAACGCGAACAGCGCGGGCAATTGTGAAACCAAATCGGTGCGAACGTTGAAGGCGCGAATGCCGATGACCACCGCGTCAAAATCCTTCAAGCGATTCGTGGTCAAGTCTGCGCCGGCAAGCGTCGTGACTTCGTAACCCATCTGGGTCATGGCCTCAGCCACGCTATCGCCAGCGCCGGGAACGTAGCCGACTTTCTTTCCGTGGACGGCGAGATCAAGACTGACCGCTTTGGTTCGCGCAGGCGGCTGGAGCAGTTGGAAGGGAATATGTTTGTATGCGATCTCAATGCGTTGATTGCCAAAGGTCGCGTCGCCAATCTTCGCACTGGCAGTTATCGTTGCCTCACTGGCTTTCGCTGGCGCAGTGACAATGAAAGAAAATATTTTCTTCTCGCCGATGGCTGACAATTGAAAGTTTTGCGTAACGGGAGAAATTTTCCAATCAGCGGGCGCATTCAACTTGAGCGTGCCGGAAGAATTAGCGCGATAGGCGGTGAGTTCGACTGCCACCGTATGCGCGGAGCCAGGGGCGAACAGTCTTACCTCGGAGGCAAAATTCAAACTCACCGGCGGAATCACGTCGAGACGGCGCTGGGCTTCAAATTTTGCCGGGGCAGTATCGGCTTGCAGCGGTTCATCGGGGACCACGAGCGTCTGTCCGCCGACCTCAAAGACCTGTTCGAGCGGAAAGGCGGGCGGATTTTCCGGCCGACCGATCAGGCTCTGGTCCGCCACGCGGAACATTCCTGCCGTGCTGTCCAGTCGCAACCAATAGGGATGGCTCAACGGGGTGCTGGCGGGCAGCGGAATCGTTTCATCGCGGCTTGCAGGTTGATTGGAAATTAGATCCTTCGCGGCCGTGGAGTTGAATTCTTCCTTGATGGCCAGATGGCGCGTTCCAAGCCAGCGAACGGGCGTGGACGACCTCACAATGACGGTGCTATGCAATTTCAACGGTTCGCCGGGAACCACTTCGGCGTTCGGCACGGTGGTGACGACGGAAAGGCCGAGGCAATTTTGCAGGATGCGATCAAGCTGCGCTGACTTTTCCACGACGAGAGAGTCCTTCGAGTTGACCATAGCCAAATTGCTTTTGAGTTTTAGCAGCGCCGGAACGCTCGCCACGGGATTTTCCGGATCAAATTGAGAAATAATTTCATCGGCCAGCTTGCCGATTTCCGCCCCGCCGGGCACGCGGTTCCAGGTGGTGTCCACACCATCGAGAATGTCCTTGGTCGCGGGTTCCCCATCGAGCAGGACAAATGATTCCGACCGTGGTCCGCCGCCGCCGCCGCGAAAATTATCAAAGCCCTGCGATTTGTGCATCGCGCGACTGCGTCCGGCAATCGTGCCGAAAGATTCGTTCGATACCGGATCGTTTCCACCCGCTTCAATTTGCAAAACATTCGTGCCGCCGCCGTTGCCGAAACGGCGGTTGGTGAAAATTCGTTTCGGTTGCCACGGGGCAAGTTGTTGCTCCGGGAAATTTTTGGCGTCGCCCGCGAGCTTAAAGGCTTCGAGCGCCAGCACGGCGGACGCCGTGTGATGGCCGTGTGTGCCGCCAGGTTGCGTGGAAAATCCGGCCACAATCACATCCGGCCGGAACGTGCGGATGACGCGCACGATGTCGGACACGACTTCGTCCTTGTTCCAAATTCTGAGTGTTTCCAGATAATCCTTGGAAAAGCCAAAGTCCATTGCGCGCGTGAAAAATTGGCGTCCACCGTCCAGCCGCCGCGCGGCCAGCAGTTCCTGGGTGCGGATCACGCCCAACTGTTCGCCAAACTCCGGACCGAGCACGTTCTGGCCGCCGTCACCGCGCGTGAGCGACAGATAAGCAGTGCGATAGTGGCGACCACGTGAGAGATAAGTAATGAGCGCAGTGTTCTCATCATCCGGATGCGCGGCGACATAAAGCACGGTGCCGAATTCGCGGAAGGTGCGAAGGTCCTGGAGAATTTCTGCGGGAGAATTGGTTTCTGCATTTGCGAGATTGGGCAGAAGCAGAGCCGAGGCTGCACAGGTCAGGCTGAAAAAAACTGCGCGGAATATCCTAGCAGAGAAGTTCAACACCACGTCACCTCGACCCTCTCTCCCATTCCGAATGGAGGAGAGGGTGAAGTGAGAAGCTTCCTGAAGCAAACGAACAGTCCCGGTTGTCACTTGAGGCTGGAGATCAGGTCCTCATTCAACTTGACGTAGGCGCTGTCCTTGCCTGCCTTCGCCAGTTCAATTGAGCGGTTGGCGGCGGCGATGGCACCCTCCTTGTCGCCGAGCTTCGCCAGAATTTTCGCCTTCAAGTGGACGATGTAATACGCCTCACGTTGCTTGATGGCGGCTTCGACCCAGTCCTTCGCTTTCGACAAATCCTGACCGTGGTCGTAATAAAACATCGCCGCCTGATAGTAGGGCTTGTTGCCGCCTTCCGCTGCCATCGCCGCGTCAATTTGCGGGAGGAGCTTGCTGGTCACATCGAGTTCCACCTTGATCGGGACGACGGTTTTTTCCCACACGAGATTGAGAACCGCCGACTCGTCGCGCAGGTGGTTGAACTCGATGGTGAACGTTTCGATGGACGTGTCACTCAGGCTGACGGGCGTCGCTTTAAAGCGGACGACATCTTCTTTCTCGTCGTATTGAGTGCCGGATTTGCCCACGCCCTTGTTGAGGATGATGGTCCATTCCGTTTCGCCGGGAATAGTGTAGAGCGCGTAAGAGCCGGCGGCGATGTCAGTGCCATTCAGCTTCAGGGAAGTGCTGAAGGTGATTTTGGTGGCGTTATTCGCGCCCGTGCGCCAGACGGCGCCGAAGGGGACGACGTTGCCGAAAACCTGGCGACCTTTGGCGCTGGGGCGGGAATAGGTCACTTCAATGTCGGTGAGGCCGACGTGTTGTTTGATGGTGCAGGCGGGGCTGGCCGCGGGAAACTCTACCTTGGGCGCCTGAGCCAGCGCACTGGCAGCCAGCAGCATTCCGCCGGCGATGAGAGAAAAGTAACGGAGCGTTTTTGATTTCATAAGGTTGTCAGGTTGAAATTATTTCTGCACGGTGAATGCCGCTGAAAACTGCGTGTTCGCCCACGTAATTTTCAAGATGCCGCCGCCGGCCGGATTTTTTGAAACGGCCAGCGTCAGTTGATCCGCCGTTTTGTCCGTCACATCCTTTTTCAAATCGATCCGGGCGAGGTCCTGCTTCTCGTCATATTGTGTGCCCCACTGGCCGAGCTGTTTGTTGACGATCAACTTGGCGGTGCCGTCGTCCAGCGGCAGGGTGTAAAGCGTGTAAGCGCCCGCCGGAATCGTCGCCTCACCGAACACGAGCGGCTTCTGCGTGATGAGCAGCGTGGCCTCGTCCGCGCCCGTGCGCCAGACCTTGCCGTAGGGCACCAGGCCGCCCCAGATTTCGCGAGCCTCGCCGGTCTTGGGATCCTTGGTGTAAGGGCGTCCGTAAACCACCGTCACGCGGTTGCCGTCAATGACCGCGCTGACGGTTTCGTGCGGGCTGACGCGTTTTTGCTGCGCCATCAACGGCAATGCGCTGACACAGATGGCGGCGAGGAGGAGGAAGGTTTTTAGTTGTTTCATAAATTTTGTGGGATTCGATAGCGGCATTCTCACCCGGAAAATGCCTGCCTGTCTAGCTGGACGTTTTATCCCGGGCCGAAGTTACCGGCGCGACGCGGTCATTTTTCCAGATAACGGACCACGGCTTCGGTGCGGGTGCGCACGCCGAGGCGCTCGAAGATTTTTTTGATATGGCCATGCACGGTCCACAGGCTGATGCCCATCGCCGACGCGATTTCCTTGTCCACGCCGCCTTTGCTCAAGAGCAGCAACACTTCATTTTCGCGTTTGGTGAGTTTGGCCAGCGCATCGGTATGCGGATTGGCGCGGGACCGCAGCAAGCCCTTGAAAAAATGTTTGACGGGTGCAAGCGGGTCGGCGGCGGTGGCGGAATAATTTCCGTCCGCCAACAGCGGGTCGAGCAGGTTCGCCGGCGGCAGGCGCTTGAGCAGGTAACCTTCGGCGCCGCCGGGCGTGGAAACAAACATATGGTCGCCATCCACCGAAACAGAATAGGCCAGCGCGAGTGCGCCGGACGGCAGCGCGGTCAAGCCGCCGGACAGCTCAATCCCCAGCCGCTCGGCCAGACTGCGGTTGAGCAGCACCAGCAGCGGTTTGTGCGCGGCGGCCAGCGGCGCAAAAGTTTCCAGCGAGTCGCACGGCACGGCGCAAAAGCCCGGCTGGTGATTGATGCACCAAGTCAAGGCGCGGCGCAAACCGGATTCGGTCTCCACCACCAACACGCGGTGCAACCCGGTCGGGGACGGAGCGGTTTCAATGCGGGCCAGTCGGCCCACCAGCGTGTGCACCGTGGTGTAAGTCCACAGGATGGGATTGGAGGACCATTCAAACGACACGATCAATTCGCGGGGATACAACTTGCTCGCCGCCTCCCAGCCTTTTTTGACAATGGTGCAGTAAATGTGGCAGGCCGTTTTGGCGGCGGCCGCGAGGTCGGCGGTGCCCAGCGGAAAAAAAAAGCTGTTGCCCGCGTGGCCAATCCGCGCGGCAAATGATTTCTCCGGTTCGCCCGCCGCCGGAAAAGTGTAGCGGCGCTGGAGTAATTCTTCCTGCCAATAACGCGCATCGGATTTGGGAAAATCGCCCGGTTGTTTTTCCAGATTCAACGCCGCGTCCCAGCCCTCGGCCACGATGGTTTCATAAATCGCCTTGGCCTCGACGGCGGCAGCGGCACGGTTCGGCGTCGCCAGGGAGAACGTGTGGCGGCGTCCCTGATGCTGGAGCTTGACCGCCCAGCCGGCCACTTTCATCCGCCGCCCGCTGCGCGTGTAGGTGTTCTTGAACAGCCGGCGGGTCCACGAATTCTCCGGCCCGGCCGGCGCGGCGGACGCCGTTTTGCGGACGCTTTTGCTTGGACGCTGCTTGGACATTCCGTTTAAGGAACTCCATTTGCGGGTTTCTGTCAACCGTGGGCGCATCAAATGATTTGCGTTCCGTCGCCGGGCCGGCGTCAGGGCGGGCTGGCCAGCAGGATTTTTTGCGGTCGGACCGGCGGCGGGCCGCCATTTTTATTGGGCGTTGCCACCGGCCGTTGATAATGGTCGTTTTCCTTGAGCTGGCTGGCGGCGTCTTGATCCAGCACGATGGTGCAAGCCGGATGCAGTTGCAGCGCGGTGGCGGTGACCATCGCCGTCAACGGCCCCTCGATCGCCTTGGCCACCACGTCCGCTTTTTCCAAACCGGTGGCCAGCAGCAGACATTGGCGCGCATCCAAAATGGTGCCCACCCCCATGGTGATGGCCTGGCGCGGCACCTGGCCCGGACTGGGAAACAGCGGTGCATTTTGCGCGCGGGTCACACGAGACAGGGTCTGCACCCGGGTGCGCGACCGGAAAGCCGAGAGCGGCTCGTTGAAGCCGAGATGTCCGTTGAGGCCGATGCCCAGCACCTGTAAATCAATGCCGCCGCACGCCACAATCCTTGCCTCGTAACGCGCACACTCCGCCGCCAGATCTTCGGCCATGCCGTCCGGCAGATGCGTGTTGCGCAAGTCGATGTTCACGCTGTCAAAAAAACGCTGCCGCATGAAATAGTGGTAGGAACACGGATCATTCGCCGCCAGCCCGACATATTCATCGAGGTTGAACGTCCGGCACCGTGAAAAATCCAGCCCGGTGTCCTGATGTTTTTGCACCAGCAGGTCATAGAGCGATTCCATGGTGCAGCCGGTCGCCAGCCCGAGCACCAAGTCGGGCTTGGCCACCAGCGCCCGCGCGATGACATCGGCCGCCGTCCGGGCCGCCAGTTCCGCATTGGATTGGATGATGACTTCCATGAATGTTGCCCTTTAAATTTACTTGAAGTGCGGCGGCAAGTAATCCCCCTGTATTAGGGGTTCCATCCGGATCGGCAGGACGACCCAACCACGCCAGGTTATCCAGCGCACGGAATGTCGCAGCTATTTTTAGGGGGTCTCCGCGAACTCAATCCAGTTGCAAACGCGCGAAAACCTGTTTGAATTCAGTGGTGAAATTGACCGCCCGTCCCTGTGAGCTGCGGCTCGCCAATCCTTGGAAAATCGCCAGCACCGCCGGCTCGGGCCTCCACCACACCGTCCTCGTGGAACTCGCGGATGCCGACGGCATCCTTGCTCTCGGCGAAGCGGCGCCATCTTCCTTGTATGGCGAATCCGCCGCCGGGGTCCTGAAATTTCTCCAGACGCTGGACGCGTCGCGGCTGTCGTTCGCCGACGTGCCGGGCAGCATGAATTATTTGGAAGCACTTCCGGGAATTCCCGTTGCCGCGCGCTGCGCATTGAATCTCGCCGTGCTGGATGGCGCGGCGAAACGCGCGGGCCAGCCGCTCCATGATTGTCTCGGCCTCGGCTTCCGCGAAAACCATCACGTCACTTCCTTCAGCATCGGCATTGACGCGCCGGACATCATCCGCAGAAAAGTTTTGGACGCGGCACCGTATCCCGTCATCAAACTCAAGGTGGGCGACCCGCGCGACCGCGAGAATTTCGCCGCGCTGCGTTCCGTTGCGCCGGACAAACCGGTGCGCGTGGACGCGAACGAAGGCTGGAAGACCAAGGAAGAGGCGTTGCGGATGTTGGAATGGCTGGTGGCGACGGATAAAAAAATCCAGTTCATCGAACAGCCGATGCCGCGCACGGCAAGCGACGCGGATTTGAAATGGCTCAAGGCGCGTTCGCCGCTGCCCATTTTCGCCGACGAATCCTGCCACACAGTGAAGGACATCCCGCGTTGTGCCGAATGTTTTCACGGCGTCAACGTGAAGCTGGTTAAAACCGGCGGCGTGAGCATGGCCTACGACACGTTGCAAGCCGCGCGCCAAGCCGGCTTGCAGACGATGATCGGCTGCATGATCGAAACCAGCGTGCTGGTCAGCGCCGCCGCGCATCTGGCGGAACTGGCGGACTATCTCGATGTGGACGGGAATCTGCTGATCACGAACGACCCGTTCGTCGGCGTGACGGCGCAAAATGGGATTTTATCTTTCACAACTGCAAAAGAAAAACGCGGACTCCAAGTGAGTCCGCGTTAAATCAATCCGGCGTGGTAGGGCGACGTTGCTGCGCCGCCGGGTAGCCTGACCCGCATACCCCATCAGCTTTTTGCCAATGTTGATTAAAATTGCATAGGTAACCGTTTGAGTTTTTGAGGCGAAAAAAGCAAGCGACCGTTTAAAACCGGACTGCAGGTATCAAGGGACGATCGGATAATGATACTCGTCAGTGCCTAGAATGAAGGTGCGCATATAGACTTTTTGAGGCACCCATTGGGCGTGGCCGTCGCAAAAGACAAAATTGCCGCCAGCAGTTCCATGATTGTCGCCGGGGTCGGGATAATTGTCGTTCTTACGGGTCGGGTCGCCGGCAACTTGATCGTCTGCATCGTAAATGATAAAAATGTCCGATGAACTGATGAACTGACCGGCGCTGGCATAGGGCAGTTCGGTGATTGTGGTGTTGTAGTGGCCACAAATGTTCTGGGTTTTGCGATGCCCCATGCTGGTTGCTCCTCCCGCCAACACGCTGTTCAAGAAGCCCGAACACTCATAGCTCGTGCCGTAGAGTTGTTCTTTACCGCCAGCGTTCGTCACCAAATCTGTCACATATACCGAGCCCCCATGAATGCGTTCCTGCCAGGAAGTCACATCGGTCTGGTTAAAGGTGTATTTTGGCTGCGGCGTGAAAGCCGTTAGCGCGGCGGTATTCGTCCTAACCTCATTCTTGGTGGATGGACAGGAGAATGCTTTCAATGCTGGCAGATAGGTTGGATACAGCCAGTTCATATCGTCGTCAGCATAATTCATCGTGCCGGTGTAGGCATGTTTATTGTCATCTTCGGCGAACATTTGGCTGCCAAGGCCCATCTGTTTTTCATTGCTCAAGCAGGCGATCCGCTTGGCACGCTCCTTGGCGCTGGCCAATGCGGGCAGCAGCATCGCCGCCAGAATGGCAATGATGGCGATTACTACCAGCAGTTCAATCAAGGTAAATGCTTTGCTGCGGCAGAGCGTTTGAATGTTTTTGTTCAGTGGCATAGGGCTGGAATTCTCATACCGCCAAAGATTGGTTAATCATGAGCCGCACAACGTGACGTGAACCACTGCCAATCCGTGGCCGTTGGACCCGTTGGGTTGCCTGCTATTACATTCCCTCCATTGTTAACTCCAACATTGTTATAAACTGTAGGGATCTTAAGGACGGAAGTCTGCCATTTGTGGATTTCCGAATGACCGTCGGCAAAAGACATACCGCAACTCCATTTATGGTAGGAACCCGGCACATCAGGAAAAGTAGCTTGCCCACTATAGGTTCCAGCCGTGGCAGCATAGGCATTGTTGATCTGCAAATAGCCGTCGTTCAGGCTGCTCATGCTTTCCTCCACAAAAATAATCATATCAGACGACCCAGGAAAGCCGGCTATATTTCCCAATTTTGCATAAGTCTTGGCGTTGGATTGGTATTGCTTAGTGGTCCCTACCTGGCCTTGCATGGAGTAAGAGCGAATGCGTTGCCCATTATCTGAAGGAACAATGTCGGCCGGACAGCGATACACACCCAACTGACCGGTCATGAAGCCAGCCATCAGATTGGTCTGATAATACAGGACATTGGTGTTGGCCGGGTTTGCCGCCCAACTCTCACCGGAGCCGCCGCACCAACTGGTGCCAGCAGCGCCCAAGGGTGAATTTGGCATCATGGCATCACTGTTGTCATTGGCATAAAGCAACCAACCCAGTTGCAGTTGCTTCACGTTACTGACACATTGAACGGCATAGGCCTTGTTTTTGGCGGCCGCCAGCGCCGGCAGCAGCATCGCCGCCAAGATGGCAATGATGGCAATGACCACCAAGAGTTCGATCAAGGTGAAGGCCGCCCGCTTTCCACTAGACAATTGTTTCTGTTTCATGTCAGTTATTGGTTTTCAAACATCTTAAACCATGAGCCGCTTCTGCTTCATTAAGCCGGGACACCCGCCCGCTGCGGATGCCCCGGTTAGATTATGAATCAATTACGGTCAGTTATGACGGATACGATAATATCGGTGCGCCCCACCTGTGTAAGTAGTCGTGGCCTGAAACTGGTTGCCAATATATGACGAAATGGTAGCACTAGGGAAACTGATGTCATTATAAGTGCCGTTCACCTCACTAGAACTCTGAAGGGTGAATGATGAGGCTGTGTCTGCAGGATTTGATGTTGCAAATGTAACCACAACACTGCCGAAACCAATATCTATCCTTTTAATCGTGACAACCGAGGTGGTGGGCAGTTGCACCACCTGCAGGTTCGCAAAATACGCACCTGCATCAGGACTGGCTATGCTGGCTCCATAGGGATCCGCGTAACCCAGCATCAAGTAGCCATTTGTCCAGACCGTCGTGTTGGTATAGACAAAGATGGCTGTGTGGTTGATGGACATGGTGACCACGCCGTCTAGCTGTTTGATCTCCACGTCGCTCCAAGTGCTCGCGTCATACCCCAAGGCCGGAGTGCCGTTGGCAGGCACGCCAGCGGTCTGGTTGCCGAAGCCGTCGAGACAAGTGAACGCACCCGGATTATCCTTGAACACTTGCGCGTAGGAAGATTGGGACTGCGTGGCTATCTTTTGAAACCCTGTATTCCCATTGGTGCCGCCCTGTCCGGTGAATTCCTGATAATCTCCAGCGGCTGAACCAGCGGGTTGTGCGGTGACATAATACCAGATGCCGTCGCTAGCCCAAGTTTGCGGCGCTAGCGTCCCGCCGCCATACCACCAGTTGCTGCAAGTGCCCGTGTGGTTAATGCCGAATACAACACCTTCGGTGGCACTAGCCGTCGTCTGGGCCTCAATCACGTTCATGTTGAACCGGACGGCATAGTCGCCGCTCAAGAAGAGGTTGGTGTAATAGACATTGACCGCTCCACCAGAGCCAGGGCTCACGTCCTTGTTGCAGGTCAGGTGGAGCGCATTCGCGTTTCCGCCAGGAGGCGTAGGAATAGAGATGCCGCCGGCCGCGCTGGCTAGAGACATGCCAAAATTCACCTCGAAATCCGTGGGGTCATTCGTGGGGTCGCCGCAGCCATAGGTGATGTTCCAATTGGCGGCATCGCCTGAACTGGTCAGGTCATCGGACAGTAACACCGCAACCGGTGCCGGATAGTGGGCGGTCACCACCGTGCCGGTCGCCGGCCCAGTGCCGATGGCATACCCCGTGCCTCCGGCCACCGCAATTGTAACCGTCCGATTGGTGGTCACACTGGGATTATCCAGCGGCACCACCGTAAAACTCGCAGTCTGCGATCCGTCAGGTATGGTGACACTGCTGACCGGCGTGAAATCCGCGCCACTCACGGCTGAGCCGGTGTAAGCCAGATTCACGCTCAAATCGGAACCTGTAGTCAGTCTTCCGCGACGCGTCAGTTTGTAGTTGATAAAGTCATTATTTCCGGGCGGGACGGTGTTAGTATAGCGACCATATGCCTGCGAACTGCCGGTGATGTCAATGGTCGGTGAGTCGCCGTCAAGAATACTTACCACCGCACTGCCAGCGCCGGCATATCCGGTGCCCGGCTGGAGGGTCAAAATAACTGTTGTTGTCACATTGGGATTGCCATCGTCTATGGGCACCACGTTAATGTTCGTAGAGGTGGCAGTGGAGGCGAAGGTTACGCTCACCGGCAAGGTTTGATACTGGGTGCCGTTCGTTGCTGTGCCTGTCAGAGTATAATTGACGGTCAATGGCACACCGGCCGAACTGCGCGTGATGGTGAACTGGGCTGGCGAGCCGGGCGAGCCTTCGGTGCAGGTCGGCGTCGGTGCCGTCACGTTCACCACGTTGTTGTAATTGGAAACAACAATGTTGGCGAACACCACAAAGTTCAGGTTAGTGAAGTTCGGGTCAGCCGAGAGGGTGGAATTAATATCCCACGCAGTGAACAAAAGTTTGTCGCCAGCCGGGGTTCCCGCCGAGGACGAATTGCCCGTTGCGGCAATGTGCCCGTCAATGGAATAAACAATCACATTGCCGATTTTCTGCACTTCTACGTCATGCCATGCAAAATCAAGAAGACCAGCCAGACACTGGATGTTGGTTTGTTGGGGATAAATATTGATCTGTGCCTGCGGCGGCTTCCGGTTGGGAAACCAATTGGTCCAATTCGGGGATGGGACACTGGCCCACGTTGAAAGCGTGTAAAAAGCCCGAACACCATTGGGGTTGTTGTAAACCCGCGGGTCACCTCCGAAGCCCGGGGTTGAAGTTCCAGTGCTCTGATAAGAGTTATCCTGATAACTGGAAGTTTGGGACGGCCCATACATGCGCATCGCGGCCGAAGAACCATTATCCGTGCACGTGCCGACAAAAATACTGTCCGCCGTGCCGGCAACTTGCGCCGAGGAACCGGCAGTGCCATAGCCGCAGCCATAAAAAATGCTGGAACCACTGCCGCCGCCCGGGGTTGCCAACGTTGTCGCCGGCGCGGTAAAGCTGCCATTGTAATTGACCCACATGTCAGCATGCATGTCAAAATTGGCGGTGATGGTGAAATTTACTGGCGAAACACTCACGCCGGGCACTGCCCCAACAGTAATCCCCCCACCGGCAGCAAAGTCGGGACTCAATTTCAAACCCTTGGTGTTACCACCGGTGCTGTGCGGTGCCGCCGGGATGCCAGCCGTGGTATAATCATAGTTAAAATTAACATAGCTGTTACCTGCCCCATTAACCGTGCTGTAGTTCGTCACCCAGTTCGCGCTGTCATCGGTGTGAAAATCCTGTGAGTAAATTAACTGTGCCCCGGCATTCTGGCTGGCCAGCGCGCCGACGGAGAACACCAATGCCGCCGCGCGCAACCAAGCGGACATGGGTGAGGTTTGTTTCAATAGTTTCATCGGATTCCTTTGGTTTTGATTTTTAGCCCGGTTTTCACCGGGCCGCCTGTTCAATCGGTTTGTAGCTTTCAGGTTTATTCACTGAATTGGATCATCCAGTAACTGTGATTGATTATTTTCTTAACTTCGCTTAATGCAAGGAAAAATCCACCCCCCGTTTTGGGGGTGGGGCGTGCAAAGGAGTCGCCGGCAGCGTTCCAGCCGTTCCAGCAACCCGTTCCGCAACGCCGGCGGCGCCAGGTTTTCGCGTTCGACGATTTTTATTTTCTGCACAAACCACACCATCTCCACCAGCGGACCGTCCCAAGTCAAATCCAAAGCCCCCATGAATCGGTCGCCGTTCGGCCCCCAGCGGTCGCCCCTTTGTCCAAGCCGGGAAAAGATGGGCTTTATTTTTCATTGGGTTTCTTTGTCTCGACAATACCGGCGGCGTTGGGGAAATCAACATTTTCCAACGCCTCCGCCGCCAGGGTGCCCAGCTTGTGCCGCAAGGCAATCACGACGCCCGATTCCGTTGGATGATTCCGGTTCGACAGAAAAATCACGAAGGTCTTGGAAAAGGGATCAATCCACAACGAACCGCCCGTCCAGCCGGTGTGGCCGTAGGAACCAACGGGGAAAATTTCACCGCGCGGCCCGGCGTAAGGCGAATCAATGTCCCAGCCCAGCCCGCGCTTCGCGGAAATTGCCGGCGGCGTCTGCACGCTGGTCATCAGCTTCACGGTGGCCGGCTGGAAAATCCGCACGCCGTCCAGCTCGCCGTGATTGACCAACATCCGCGCATAGCGTGCTAGGTCGCCGGCCGTGAAGAACAACCCCGCGTGACCCGCCACGCCGCCCATGTGGCGCGCGGTCGGGTCATGGACGACACCGCGCCACGGTTGGCCAGCCACCACTTCGGTCGGGGCAATGCGAAATCGTTTTTCCTTTGCCGGCAAAAAACCGGTGTCCCTCATTTTTAACGGCTGAAAAATTTCGCGCTGCACAAAAACTTCCAGTGGCAATTGGCCCACCCGCTGAACGATTTCGCCGAGCAGGAAAAAATTGATGTCGCTGTATTTGAAAACCGTGCCGGGTTTGTTCTGTAATTTTTCCGCGCAGGCTTTTTGAATCGCCGTCGCCTGGCCGTGCCAGTCGCTTTTGGTTTCGATGTCCGGCGGCAGGCCGGAAGTGTGTGTCAGCAGTTCGCGCACGGTGACCAGCTCTTTACCGTCGCCGGTGAATTCCGGAAGGTAATTCTGCACCGGCGCGTCCAGCTTCACTTGCCCGCGCTCGACCAGCAACATCACCGCCGGCGTGGTGGCGACCACTTTGGTCAGCGACGCCGCATCGAAAATGGTGTCCTCAGTCATCGCCTCGCGCACGGGCACCAGCGCGCGGTTGCCATAAGCCTGGTGATGCGCCACGCCGTCGTGCTCCAGCCACAGCACGCCGCCGGGGCATTTGTGTTCGGCGATGGCGTTGGTGATGGCGGCATCCATCGCCGCCAGTTTATCGGCGCGAAAAACCTTGGTGACGGGAGGATGGGTGGCGCAGCCGGCAACGAGCAGCCAAGCCGCGAAAACGAAAAATTTACCGCGCATAAATATTCAGCGGTAAAGCAAATACGGTTCGCGTAGTTTGGCGAATGCCGCCAGGCCCGGCGCGAAGCCGGCGACGATTTTCTCCGCCGGCTCGCCGCGTTCCAGCGCCTCGCGCACGGAAGAGGTGCCCATCACGTGGTCAAAATAACTCGCGTGCAGTTCCAGCTTGTCACCGTAAATCTGTTTCACCACCGACAAAATGGCGAGCGTCGTGGCGACCGATTGATACGCGTTGCGGTCGGTGACGTGGAGCTGGCAGCCGCCGCATTGCTGACCGGAAAACTTTGAAAACGTCGGCGTGAACCAGACTTCGCGGAACTTGACCCCGGGCAACTTCAGCTCGTTTAATTTCTTCGCCAGCAAAAAACCGTCAATCCACGGCGCACCAAAAAATTCAAATGGCTTCGTCGTGCCGCGGCCTTCCGACAAATTTGTGCCTTCCAAAATCACCTGGCCGGGATAAACCGTCGTGCTTTCGGGCGTTGGTAAATTCGGCGACGGCAGCACCCACGGCAGCGATGTTTCGTCAAACCATTCGGCGCGCACCCAGTTTTCCATCGGCACGACGGTAAGCTTGCATTTTTTATGGTGGCCGTCCGCCAGGACGAACTTTTCGTTGAACAATTGCGCTAGTTCGCCCGCCGTCATGCCGTGGCGCAGCGGAATCGGATACAGCCCGATGAACGAGCTGTGTTTCGGAAATTCCAAAATCGGTCCTTCCATCGCGATGCCACCAATCGGATTGGGCCGGTCGAGCACGATGAACGGAATGTCCGCGTCCGCCGCCGCCTGCATGGCGTAGGCCATCGTGGCGATGTAAGTATAAACGCGCGTGCCGACATCCTGCAGATCAAACACCATCACGTCCACCGACTGCATCATGCCGGCCTCGACCTGTTTGCCCGTGTGCTGCGTGTCGAACGTCCGCATATATTCATCAATGTTCGTCATCATGTCCGCCGGCGGCTTGTGGGTCTGGCCGTAGAGGCTGAACACCGGCAGCTTCAAATGTTCATCGAAATAAAAGGCGACGTATTCGCCGGCCTGCGCGTTGCCGCGCACGCCGTGCTCCGGCCCGTAAAGCGCGACGAGCTTCGCGTCGGGACACGCGCGGAATTTTTCGATGATCGAATCCAATTTGCTGTCGAGGCCGGTGGGATTGGTGATGAGGCCGACGTGTTTGCCGCGAATCAAAGCGAGGCGTTTTTCAAACAGGACTTCCACGCCGAGTTTCACGGGCGGACGAGAGGAATGATTTTTGTTCATGGTGGTGCAGCCCGCGAGCAACGCCGCAAGGCCGAAATAAATGGGTAGACGCCACGGGTTCATTTGTCTTGCAGGCAACTGGTTTTAAGAAACAGGGAAAATTCTCCGCGCTTGGAGACCACGTCGTTGTGGACGAGATCGGTGTGCAGAAAAACAATTTTGTTCGTCTGCAAATTTCCGGGAACCGCATTGGTTTCCTCGCTCGCAAAAAAACTGACGCCATTGGTCTGATAGTTTGCCATCAGCTTTTCCGTCTCCGCCTTCGTGCCGCCGTGGTCGGTGTAAATATTCAGCAGCCGGCCGTTTCGATTTTTTTGCCACGCGACGAAATTTTCCGTGTTGCCGTAAAGCGCGTCGCAGAGCCACGCCTCGCGGATCTTTTGCCCGCCGTGATCCAAAATCGCCGCCATGACGTGATAGCCGCCGCTGTGGCCGGAGATGATCACGTTGCCGATTTCAAAATCCGTTTTCGTCAGCGCACCGCTCGTGCGCAATTTGTCCACCACCTCGGCCATGAAAACCTTGAAGCCGTTCGTGTCCTCCAGCTTTCCGCCGAAGGAATCCGGCGCATTATACGGGCCTTGCGGCACAAGGAGAATTGCGTTTTTGCCGCTGGCGGCGAATTGTTCGATCAAATGGTATTCCGGCAGCGTGCCCGCCACGGTGTGATTCCAGCCGTGAAAATGCACGATGAAATCAACCTTGTCCGTCGCGCGGAAATCTTTCGGAATAAACAGAGCTACCGTGCTGTCCGAATAATGTTCTGCCGCCGAAAAAAAGTTGGTATGGTAAAAATGCCCTTGCCTCCGCGCCGGATGCGGAAACGGCGCGGCCACAAATTGCGTGACGAGCAGCGTGCCGAACGGCGCGTAAACTTTCTCCAGCGAATCCTCCGTGCGCCCGTTGAAACGCGCCAGCATCACCGCGATGTCGTCGAGTTCGTCCGTGCGTTTGCGACCGGGTGCCGGCTCATCAAAGCGGTTCAGCATCAGGCTGAACACCAGATGTTCGCCCGCCGCCGTGGTGACAAAACCGGACAGCGCATTGACCCAGCGCAGCGTGCCGGTCTTGGCGTGGACATTGTTTTCGGCGGGCGTGTTCTTCATGCGGCGGTGGAGCGTGCCATCCACGCCGGCGATGGGCAGCGCGGAAATAAAATCTTCCGCCGCGCGCTGTTTTGCCATGAATTGCAGCAGCGCAACCGTCGCATTCGCGGTCGTCAAATTATTGCGCGACAAACCGGAGCCTTCGTCAAACTGCACGTCGTTCGTCCCGACGCCGTTTGTCGCCAAAAAAGATTGCAGCGCGTCCACCGCGCATTGCTCGGAAGTTTCCCACGGCGGGGAATTCGAATCGCGCCGCATTTCGCCGGTGTGTTCAAAGATCAAATCCGTCTCCAGATTTTGCGACGGCTTCAAAAAATCCCGTAGCATTTCGCGCAGCGGCGGCGATAGGACTTCGCCAAATTTTTCATTCGCGACCGGGGCGGGCGACGGCCATGAAACCGCGCGTGCCGCGCCGTCCACCATGATTCCATTCTGCCGCAACGCTTCTTTCAGCGCGGCGGTGAACCATTCCACCGGGCGCAGCACCGGCATCTCAACCATTTCCGGTTCGCCACGGACCGGCAGCGCGCCAAAAATATGGACGACATTCTGGCCGCGAAAACGGCGGGCGATGATCTGCCGCGCGGCACCGTTCGTCGCGGTGGTCGTTTGGTTGTCGAGTTGAAGATTCGTGAACGGGTCAACGATTTCTAGCGCACATGAATCTCCGACGCTTGTTCCCGGCGTGACGCGGATTTGCGTGAAATTGTCGGCCAGCGTCAACGCGGAAATTTCTGCGCCCTCGGAATTTTCCAAATCGTCCACCGTCCAGCTTCCACCCGTCGGCGGCGAGCGGAAGAAAGTGGTGTCGCCAATCAAATCGCCGGTGACGTGGCGCACGCCAGCATTGGTCAGCGCGGCGACGAATGGCGAAAACAGATTCCAAAAATTCGTTCCGGCATGGCGCGCGTTCCAGCTTGGATCGCCGCGCCCGCTGATGACCAGATCGCCACGCACCGCGCCGGCGGCGTCTGGCCTGGCCGTCGCCAGAATTGGCGTGCTGATTTTGTAGTCCGCGCCGAGCCGGTCGAGCGCGAGCGCGCCCGCGTAAAGTTTGCTGTTGGACGCCGGACTCATCAGCCGGTCGGCGTGGTCTTCAAAAATGATTTTCCCGGAATCGAGCGAGACGATTTTGACGCCCCACAGCGCGCCGTGGAAACGCGGCTGCGAAAGGTGCGCATTAATCTGGCCGGCCAGTTCGGCCACGGTGGCCGCACCATTGGTGCCGAGGGCGGGCGCAGAACCGGCCACGAAGCAGATGGCGAGACTGAAAAATCGGAGGGCCAAATGGAAATAATTTTTCTTCATGGTCAATTTTAAACGCTCCGTCAAATTCTGCGCGGGCGACTGGCGGAATGATTCTGGTGGCAGAATCCAAAATTTGCCACCCCCAAAACTAGCCCCCCTCGGCGGGCAGGCGGGGCGTTGACACGTTGGATGGCTTTGTTAGGTTGCCTCAACGGTTTCATTAAAATTGTTATGACCATCGGCGTGCCCAAAGAAATCAAGGAGCAGGAATATCGCGTGGCGCTGCTGCCCAGCGGTGCCTATCAACTCATCAAGCGCGGCCACCACGTCGTCGTCGAGCGCGGAGCGGGCATCGGCGCGGGTTATCCCGACGCGGAATACGAAGCAGCGGGCGCAAAACTTTTGGACTCGCACGCCGGAATTTTCGCCGAAGCCGATTTGATCATCAAAGTCAAAGAGCCGCTGCCGAGCGAACTGCCGTTGCTGCGGCCCGGACAAATTCTTTTCACCTACCTGCACCTCGCCGCGAGCAAGCCGCTGACCGAAGCGCTGATGAAATCTGGCGCGACGTGCATCGCCTACGAAACGATTGAAGTGAATCGTCGCCTGCCGCTGCTCGAACCGATGAGCGAAATCGCCGGGCGCATGAGCGTGCTGGTCGGCGGCTATTTTTTGCAGAAACATTTTGGCGGCAGCGGCACGTTGCTCGGCGGCGTGCCGGGCGTCTTGCCGGGAAAAGTCGTGGTGCTCGGCGGCGGCGCGGCGGGCGTCAACGCCGCGCGCATGGCGCAGGGCCTCGGCGCGGACGTGACCATCCTTGAAGTGGATTTGGAGCGGATGCGTTTTTTGGACATCACGCTGCATACGGCGCACACATTGTTTTCGAGCGAATCGCACCTGCTGGATTTGCTGCCAACGGTGGATTTGCTGATCGGCGCGGTCCTGGTTCCCGGTGCGAAAGCGCCGAAATTGATTTCCCACGACATGCTGCGCCGGATGCGGCCGGGCAGCGTGCTGGTGGACATCGCCATTGACCAGGGCGGCTGCGCGGAAACGTCGCGCGCCACCACGCATCACGATCCGGTGTATGTCGAGGAAGGCGTGACGCATTATTGTGTGGCCAACATGCCCGGCGCGTATGCCCGCACGGCCACACAGGCGTTGACGAATGTGACTTACCGCTACCTCGAAATGCTGGCGGATTACGGCGTGGAGGAAGCCTGCCAGAAATTTCCCGCGCTCCTCGGCGGCATCAATGTCCGCGCCGGCAAAATCACTTACCAGGTGGTGGCGGACGCTCACGGAATGGCGATGTGATACATTGCGACAAATGTTAATCAGCTTAAAAAGATCATGAAATTGCTCGTTGCCGCCGTGATTGCATTTTGTGGCTATTCCGTTTTCGCCCAAGTGCCGCCCACCGCGACCATTTTGCCGCTCCTCCAACGCGCCGTGGACACCGGCGGCAGCATTAATTTCACTTCAACGGTTTCAGGGACACCGCCCTTGAACTACCAATGGTTCCTCAATGGCGCGAAAATTTCCGGGGCCACCACGAATTTTTTTAGCCTCGTCAACGTCCGGACGAACCAGGCGGGCAACTACGCACTGCAAGTTTTTAATGCTTATGGCAGCATCACCAGCAGCATTGTTTCCGTGCTCGTTTATCCGCCTCAGACCACCGTGTTCGCGGATGCCTTCGAGACCAATTCGGCCGCCAACTGGATCGTCAACAGAAGTTCTGGCGACTCGGCTGCGGCCTTCAGCTTTAATTATTCGACCTTGGGAATTCCGTCGGCACCGCATTCCAGTGGTGGCACTACGCATGGCGTGCAACTCAAGGCGAACCTAACACTAACCGTTGTCGCGGCGATTTCCATTTCGCCGGCCAATCAAAGTTTCAGCGGTGATTACCGGCTGCATTTTGATGCCTGGATCAATTCAAACGGCCCGTTTCCCGCCGGCGGCGCGAGTTCTACGGAATTTCTCACCGCGGGCCTAGGCACCGCCGGCAATCGCGTCGAATGGACCGGCTCGGGCTCGACGGCGGACGGTTATTATTTCTCAACGGATGGCGACGGCGGCGTCAGCGCCACCTCGACCACGACCGGCGACTATTCCGGATATGTCGGCAAAACTTGGCAGAACGCCGCCAGCGGCATTTACGCGGCCGGTTCGCTCGACAATTTAAACAGTTATTACACGAACGCTTTTTCCAGCGGCATTACCGCCCCCGTGCTCCAACAATCCAGTTACGCGCAGCAGACCGGCGCGATCAATGCCGGCGCGTTTGGCTTCGCCTGGCATGATGTCATCGTCTCCCGCCGGGGCAGCACGGTGGACTGGGTGGTGGACGGCATCCGTTTGGCAACCATCTCCAATGCCACGTTGACTGCCAGCAATGTCTGCGTCGGTTTTTGGGATCCGTTCGCCTCCTTGACCGATAACACCAATTTGAGTTTCGGTTTGATAGACAATCTGCGCGTTGAAGTTCCGCTCAACAGCGGCCCGACAACCAATCAATTTCTGGCAGCTTACGATCTCGGCACCGGGTTTTTCAGCGGTGAGGATGTGGTGCTCACCAACACGGCCGGGCTCAATCTTTACGTCTGGTCGTCACCGTATCCTTCCCTCGCCGTTTTCAATTGGACCTTAGAGGGCCGGATGAATGAACAACCATTCGTCGGTTCATCCGCGAGTCGCTACAGCATCAATTTGAACCCATCCACCTCGCCGGTTTACTATATTTTTTCCACCACCAACACCGCACCCTTTGCGGCCGTGGAGCCGGTCTCCTGGCTATCCACCACTGATTTTGTAAATTTCACCGTCACTAGTTCCAATGTGACCATGAGTGCGGATGGCGTTCTGGGACTGCCTTCGCCTCCGGTCATTCTCGTGCCGCCCGCGGCAACGAATGTTTTTGCCGGTCTTTCTGCCAGCTTGAGCGTGACGGCGACCGGCAGCGGAACGCTGGGATATCAATGGGTGAATAACAACGTCGCCTTGTCCGACGGCGGCAGCGTGTCCGGCGCGCACACGAATGCCTTGAATATTTTTCCAGCGACGACGGATCTCACCGGCAATTATTCCGTCGTGGTCACCAACTCCTTGGGCAGCGTGACGAGCAGCGCAGCGATGTTCAATGTCGTTTCCCCGCCGCTGGTTTCTTTGACTTATGCCGCAGATAACTTGACCGTGGCTGCCGATGGCGGCGCAGTCAGCAACCGCTATATTGTCGAGGTGGCGACCAACCTGGTCGACCCCTTCCCCTGGACCCCGATCGCGACCAACATCATCGACGCCAGCGGCCAAATTCGTTTTACTGAAACTAACACAAGCAATCCCCTGCGTTTTTATCGGTTACATTTCCCGTGATTCATTAACCTTCCATGCCAGCGTCCACAGCCATAGTTCATTCCCGTTTTTTTGGCGGTGTTTGGTCACGCGCGAGCGCCGGTTTTCTATTTCTGGTCATGGGTGCAATGGCTGTTTTCGCGCAGCGGCCGCTCGGTTGCGACGTGTCGGGCTACCAACCCAGCGTCAACTGGACCCAGGTCAAAAATGCCGGCATGACGTTTTGCTGGAGCAAGGCGACGGAGAGCACCACTTACGTCAACCCCTATTTCACCGCCCAGGAAGCCGGCGCGAAAAACGCCGGCCTCTACATTGGCGCCTATCATTTCGCGCGGCCCAGCTCGCACCCGAACATCACCGGTGCCAACAGCGCGGACACCGAGGCGAATTTCTTTTGGAGCGTCGCCAGCAACTATGTCAAGGGCAGCGGGACTTATCTGGTGCCCATGCTGGACTGGGAAGACACCGGTGCGACGGTCGCCGCCGGCTTCACGGTTTCGCAAATGTCGCAATGGGTCAACGAGTGGTGCAACACCGTCTCCAATCTCGCCCGCGCGAACGGCGTGACCCTCAAACCCATCGTCTATACCGGCGTTTGGTATTCGCAACCGAACAGCACTTATCCCGGACTCAACTCCACGGTGACCACTTGGCCATCATGGATTGCCACCTACAACGGCCAGAACCCGCAGACCGGTGGACCGTCTTCGTCCTATCCGTGGTCCACCTGGAACATCTGGCAGTATAAGGACACAAATACTTCCGTGGCCAACTGGACTGGCGGCGACGTGGACGTCTTCAACGGCTCAGCCAATGGCCTCGGGGCGCTCGTCATCGGCGGTATCAGCGCGCCCATGCTGACCTCGCAACCGGTTTTGCACCGCGCGGTAGACACCGGCGGCAGCGTGAGTTTTACCGCCGCCGCCACCGGCCTGACGCCGCTCAAATACCAGTGGACGTTGAACGGGGCGATTATTCCCGGCGCGAACACCAATGTTTATAGCCTCGCCAATGTGCAGTCGGCCAACGCCGGCTTCTATGCGCTCATCGTGACCAATGCTTCCGGCAGCGTCACCAGCAGCCCCGTTTCGCTGCTGGTCTATCCGCCGCAAGTCACAACATTCGCGGACAACTTCGACGTGAACACCGCGACCAATTGGATTCTGAACCGGAGTTCTAGCGATAATGCCGTCACCTTCAATTTTGATTACTCGACCGTGGGCATCCCCGCCGCGCCGAACTCCACGAACGGCACCACGCGCGGCCTGGAAATGCAGGCGAATCTTTCGCTCGGCGTGGTCGCCGCGGTTTCGCTCTCGCCGACCAACCAAAATTTTGCGGGCGACTACCGCCTCCGCTTCGACGGCTGGATCAATGTCAACGGCCCGTTCCCCGGCGGCGGCGCGGGCTCGACGGAATTTCTCACCGCCGGCCTCGGCACGTCCGGCACGCGCACAGAATGGACCGGCAATGCGTCCGCCGACGGTATTTATTTTTCCGCGAACGGCGACGGCGGTTCAGCCGACACCGCCACGACCACGGCAGATTACAACGCCTACGCTGGCGCCACCGTGCAGCTCGCTACGACCGGCGATTTTTGGGCCGGCACCGATACCACGGCGCGCGGCAATGGGAATTTTTATTACACCACCGCTTTTCCAAACGGGGCCGCCGCGCCGATTTTTCAGCAGTTATCTTATACGCAGCAGTCCGGTAATTTAAACGCCGGCACGTTCGGCCTGGCGTGGCATGATGTCATCGTTTCCAAGCGCGGCAGCACGGTGGACTGGGTGGTGGACGGCATCCGCTTCGCCACGATTTCCAATGCCACCTTCACCGCCAGTAATATCTGCGTCGGTTTTTGGGATCCGTTCGCATCGCTCTCGTCGAACAACGTGATTAATTTTGGCCTCGTGGATAATGTGCGCGTGCAAGTGCCCGCCGTCGTGCCCGTATTCACCGTCCAGCCGTTGGCACAAACCGTGAAGCTGGGAACGAACATGCTTTTCACCGCCGCCGCCACGGGTTTGCCGGTGCCGAATTTCCAATGGCTATTCAACGGCACGAACATTTCCGGCGCGACGAATTCCAGCTACGCGCTCGCGTTTGTCGCGGCGACGAATGCGGGAAATTATTCCGTCACCGCCACGAACCTCGCCGGCGTCGTGACCAGTTCCAATGCGCAGCTGGCGCTTTTGCCACCGGCTGCCGCGCAATTCCAAACCATCAGCGTGCAACCTGACGGCACCGTGCAAATTAGTTTCACCGGCGACACGGTCTGGACTTACACGATTGAAACCTCGCCGGATCTCGTGAACTGGAGTGCGCTGACCAATCTCACCAGCGCCAATGGCAACTTTAATTTCACCGCCGGTGCCATCACCAACAGCCCGCAGCAATTCTTCCGCGCCCGCGTCGGTCCGTGATTTCAACTCACCGCCGCTTCGGTGATGATCAAATCGCCCGTGTCACCGTCCAAAGTTGCCTTTGCGCCGACGGGAATCGTCGCGTTCAGATCAATATGACCGAACGGCAATCCGGTCACCACCGGCACGCGCAAGGCGGACAACCGCTCGTTCACCACGTCCGCTCCCGACTGCCGGTATTCGCCGGTTTTGTTCGCGTCAGGATCTTCATCTGTCCGGTTGATGCCCACGGCCACGCCCGCGACCTGCGCAAAAATTCCCGCATTCTGAAACTGCGTCAGCAGCCGGTCCAGCCGATACGGCTTCTCGCTGACGTCTTCGAAAAACAGGATTTTGTCCTTGAATGACGGTGCGAACGGCGTGCCGAGGCTCGCGCACAACAAAGATAAATTCCCGCCGATCAATCGGCCTGTCGCCACGCCGCCGCGCAAAATGGCCACCGTTTTTTTGTCGTAGCCGGCACAAATACCGCCGGCCGCTTTGGGTTCCATGACGGTGCGGAAAAAAGCGTGCCGGGTGAATTCCGGCAGATCTTTCGCCTGCAATCCGCCGTTCAGCATCGGCGCGTGAAACGAAACCAGGTTCACGTGTTTCATCAGCACGCAATGCAGCGACGTGATGTCGCTGAAACCGGAAAAGATTTTGGGATTGCGCCGGATGACGTTGTAATCCAGCCGGTCAAGAATCCGTGCCGAACCGTAGCCGCCGCGCAGGCAGATGATGGCCTTCACCTTTTTGTCGGTGAACATCTGCATCACATCCGCCGCACGTTCCGCGTCGCTGCCCGCCAGAAAACCATGCCGCGCCCGGACATGTTTGGCGAGCTTCGGCTTGAAGCCAAATTTTTCCAGGGCAGCCGCCGCGCGTTCCACCGCCTGCGGATCCTGCGGCGCGCTGGCCGGCGCGATGATTCCGACGGTGTCTCCGAACTCCAGTCGTTTAGGTTTGATCAAAGTCTTCATGGTTTGAAATTATTTCCGGCGAACAGCTTTGCGCCAAAATCGTTGGAAAGACAACGCCCTATTTTCGGGGTGGTCGGGGCGCCTTGAACGCCGCCAGCACGCCGGTCAACTTTTCCAGTTGGGCCGGCGTGTGCTCACTGGAAATCACAAACCGGAAAAATCCCTGCGCCGTCGTGCCGCCGTATTTCAAAAACGGCGGGTAAATGCCCGCCGCCAGCAGGCGCTTTTTCAAATCCGCCGTCGCCGCCGTCGCCAGTTCCGGTAGCCGAATGATCGGCCCCGGCGTTTCGGCGATTTCCCAGCCCGCCCGGCGCAATTGCGTCCGCACTTGGAATAAATTCCGGAACAATTTTTTCTGGCGGGCCGGCTCGCGTTGCAGAATTTTCAGCGCCGCCAAAGCCGCGCCCGCCAGCGGCGGCGGCACCGGCGTGGTGCCCGCAAACATCCGGCTGCGAGCCAGGATTTTTTCCCGCACCAAACGCGTGGTCAGCACCACGCCGCCGAAAGCGCCCAACGCCTTGCTCAACGTCGCGCACTGGATGATTCGTTTTCGGTTCACGCCCTCGCATTCGAGCGAACCCTGGCCGGTCGCGCCCAGAACGCCCGCTCCGTGCGCGTCGTCCACCAGGATCATTCCGTGCGCTGGTAGAATTTTTAAATAAGCGTTCAACGGCGCCACCGAACCGTCATGCGAAAACATTCCGTCCGTCAAAATTATCGGCCGCGCCTTCCGCCCGTATTTTGAAAGGAGCTTTGCCAGACCGGCCGCATCGCGATGCGGAAATTTTTCCACCGGACAATCAAGCATCCGCGCTGCGTCCATGAGTGCGCCGTGCGCAAACTCGTCCACGAACGCGTGCGTGAATTCACCGGCCAAAGCCTGCGCCGCCGCGCCGGGCGCGAGGTAACCGTCCGGCAAAACCAGCGCGGTTTCCGCGCCGAAAAAAGCGGCGAGCGCCGTTTCCAGCCGCGCGTAAATTTCATGGTTGCCGGTGGTGCGGCGCGACGCGGCAACGTTCAAACCGTGTTGCGTTAGCGCCTGCCGGGCGGCCTGCGCGACCTCGGGATTGCGCGCCAATCGGAAATAATCGCAGCCGGAAAAATACGTAAGCATGCGGCCGCGCAGGCGCACTTCATTCGCCCCGATAAACTGCAACGGTTCCGGTTCGCTCATGGCGGCAGGATAGGTTTTACCGGCCAAAACTGCACGCGCGAAGATGCGTGGCGACGGCTCGCGGTTGGCCCGGACAAAATGCCGTTTTACTCCCGGCGTTGGAACCGCAATAATTCGCCGATGAAACTGGGTCTCGGACTCTATCGCCATCAGCTCAACTCAGAGCATTATCGCTTTGCCAAGCAGTGCGGCTGCACGCATCTGGTCATTCATCTTGTGGATTATTTCCGCTCCTCGCGCAGCAACCAGCCTGGCGACCAGCCCTGCGGCGATGATGCCGGCTGGGGCTTGGCCGGCGATCCGGACAAGCTCTGGACATTTGACGAACTCGCGGCGATCAAAAAGGACATCAACGCCGCCGGCCTCGAACTCGAGGCGATTGAAAATTTTGACCCCGCGCACTGGCACGATGTGCTGCTCGACGGTCCGAAAAAACTGCAGCAGATCGAAAACCTCAAGACGATCATCCGCAACGTCGGCCGCGCAGGCATTCCAGTTTTCGGCTACAACTTTTCCATCGCTGGCGTCGCGGGCCGCGTCAAAGGCCCGTTCGCGCGCGGCGAGGCCGAGGCCGTGGGCATGGACGACCCGCTCGACAAACCGCTGCCCAACGGCATGGCGTGGAACATGGTCTTCGACAAAAACGCCGCGCCTGGCAACATTCCTTCCGCGACGCATGAGCAGCTGTGGTCGCGCCTGAAATTTTTTCTCGATGAATTGGTTCCCGTGGCCGAGGCCGCCGGCGTCACGCTCGCCGCGCATCCCGATGATCCGCCGCTGCCGTTTGTGCGCGCGCAGCCGCGGCTCGTTTATCAACCGCAGCTTTACCAGAAACTGATTGATTTGAAACCAAGTCCGCGCAACGCGCTGGAGTTTTGCGTCGGCACGCTCGCCGAAATGACGGACGGAAATATTTATGACGCCGTGGAAACCTACAGCCGCCAGCAAAAACTCGGCTATGTGCATTTGCGCAACGTCCACGGCAAGGTGCCAACCTACAAGGAAACCTTCATTGACGACGGCGACGTGGACATCGTGCGCGTGCTGCGGATTTTGAAGAAAAATAATTATCGCGGCGTGCTGATTCCCGACCATGCGCCGCAGATGAGCTGCGCCGCGCCGTGGCACGCGGGCATGGCCTACGCGCTCGGCTTCATGCGCGGCGCGCTGAAAATCATCGAGCAGGAAGGTTGAAGTCTGTGAATCGGTGCCGCGTCGGTTTCATTTCGGGCACAAAAATCCGACCTGCTTGCGCTCGACCCAGCCGCTGCCGTTTTGCGTGCGGACGAAAAGATAATTGCCGCGTGAGCGCAGTTCGCGCAACGGTTCGCCTAGCGGCAACGCCGCGATCACTTCCGCCGCCTGCGTGGGCGTCAGGCGGAGCGCCGCGTTTTTATCCGTGACAATGGCGATTTTTGACCGCGTGAAAATTCCGGCGGCCGGCGCGAGGCTCGCCAGAAAAACGCCGAGCGCCAGCGCGGCCACGGTTTGATGCCAGCCGGCTTTGCGCCACCGCAAAAATCCCGGCACCGTCACTAGCGCCACCGCCAGCCACAAGCTGACGCCCGCGAGCCACGTCCACCAATTCGCCGGCAGCCAGGTCGAAGCCTCTTCAAACCAGGTCAATTCGGGCAGATTCACCGCCGCCGCGTCCCGCGCATAAACCAGATTCTCCCGCGCGGCGCGGTTGAACGGATCGAGCCACGCGGCCTGTTGCCAAACGAGCAGCGCCTCGCCGGTGCGCCCGCAGCGCCAGTCCGCTAGCCCGAGATTGACCAGGGTTCCCGGCGCAGTTTGTTCCGCGAGCGCATCGGTGAAGGCCTGTGCTGCCGGCTCAAATTGTCCGGCGGCGTAAGCGGCGACGCCGGTCTGAAAACGGGTTTCACCGGCGGCAAAAATATATTGCGTGACCGCCAGCATTGCCAGCAGCCAGATAAAATAAATTTTGACCCGAGTCCCGAAGTTACAAGGTGTGAAGCCGAGGCAAACGCCGGTCGGGCAGGCTTTCCAGCCTGCCGGTTCACCGGACTTTCCAGTCCGGTGTTGGCAGAAACGGGCAACTGGAAAGTTGCCCACACCGGCAGGCTGGAAAGCCTGCCCAACATTCTTTGGCGATGGCCAGCGGCGGTTTTCGAGTTTAATTTTAAAATTCACAGGCGCGCCTCCAGTTTTTGCAGAATTTCCCGCAACGCATTTTGCTCGGCGAGCAGCGCGGTTTGAGATTCCGCCCGATTGGCAAATGCGGCGGCATCGGCGGCGGCGAAAAAGCGGCGCACCAAGTCGCTGGAATTTCCGGCGCGTTCCGCGGCGGTGAGGATTTGCAAAACATCGCCGCAGACCAGGGCGCGCGGAGTCGCCGGATAATGCGGCGCGCTGGCGATTTGCAGCGCGCTGATCGCGTGCCGGACAAACCTGGTCGCGTCACCGCTCGCGGCGGCCTGTTCAAGCCAACGCCGTTCGCGCCGAAGCGCGCGCCGCGCCTCGCGCCGGCGGACAATCTCCGGATGTGCTTCGAGAAAACGCCGGCGGCGGTCCCACCACCACAGGCCACCAAAACCGAGCGCCGGCAGAATTTGCATGAGCGGAAACCAGCCGCGCAATTGCAGCGGCACCAATCCGCCCGCCGACCAGCCGGGCGATGAAGCGAGCTGGCTCAAGCCGGTTTTCTGATCCGCCTCGGCGGTGTTTTCGGCAAGCATCAGCGCCGCGTCGACGTTCGTTTGCATTGCGTCGGCCAGCACGGTGACCGGCAACGACGGAATCGTAAGGTCAATATATTTGCCACCCACCGGATCAAAACAACTGAACGGCAGCGCGGGCGTGGTGCTCACGGCCGTCGTCAGCGGAATCAAGGTGTATTTGAAACTCGCGCCCGGACCCTTTGCGCCGCCGCTGATTCCGCCGCGTTCCGCTGGAAAAATCTGCCAGCCATCGGCGCGCGGCGGCAGCGGCGGATTGACCCGGCTCAAATTGTTCGGGCCGTGAATGACGATGCTCAACTGCACCGGCTCGCCAACCTTCAAAACGTTTGTCGCAAGGCTGGGCGGGTCGCAGGCATAGTTGCCGACCGCGCCCAAAAAGCCGGGCAATTCGCGTTCGCCCGGCAGCGGCCGCACGTTGATCGCGACCGGTTCGGAATCGAGCAGGATCATTTTGGGCGGCCCGCCGGGTATGGTGAGATGGCCGGTGATGGAAATCGGCCCGCCAAAATTCATGCCGGCCGTGAAACCTTGCGCCGACAGATTTACTTTGCCGGCGGCGATCGGCGTCAGACTGGCCTCAAAAATATAAGCTGTGCTATTCCGGCCCGCCGTTACCACCGCGCGGATGGATTGTCGCACCGAATTTTTATCCACCACAAAACCGTCGCCATTCAACTGAATGTCGGACACGCCTTCGACGGCGCCGGCCGCCGTCGCGGGCAGCAGCACGCTGACGTTGAAAACTTCGCCGACAAAAACGTTCGTTGCGGACGGCTCGACCAGCAGTTGCCGCGCCGGTTCGTGCGGCTCCGGCAAATCCGTTTTCACTACCAATTGCGCCGCCGGAATCGCCACCGGTTTGCCATAAATTTCCGCCGAGAATTCCGGCATCGTGAATTCTCCCGGCGCCGCGGCGCGGACGTCGTAATCAAACGTCGCAAAGTTTTGATATTCGCCGCCGACGGGCTGCATCGTCTGGCCGCTGCAATTTAAACGGATTTGCAATCCCGGCGGCGCGGGAATTATTTTTGGCAGGTTCACCGAGACCGCCGTCGCATTGAAGACCACGCGGTAAACGGCTTTCTCGCCGGGCCGAACCTGCGGCGGATCGAAGGACGCCGTCGCCGTGACTGGCGCGGCAATATCCACCGCCGGCTGCGAACGCACGATCTGCATCAGTTGCTCCGCCGACGGATTCACCAGCATCTGGGCATGCGCGGGCGGGCTGGGTCTGGCGGACGCCAGCAGCAGCAAAATGAAAATTTTTAAGCGCATGTTCACCAGATTCGCCCGGAACGGTTTTTGGGCTGGCCCGGCTCGCCCTGGCCCATCGGCAATTGTTTTCCGTCCGGCTGAATGCTGTTCATCAACTGGCCGGCCTGCTCGGCGGAAATTTTCAAAGTCATTTCCTGGCCATTGCCGCTTTTATCCGCTTCCTCCTGCCCGGTCAGCGATTCCGGCGTCGGCAGTTTGCCGTCATCGCCTTCTTCGTCGTCCTTGCCGCCCGACGCCCCCGGCGGCATGTTCGGCGCGGGAATTTTGCCTTTCAACTTTTGCAACAGCTCGTTCAATTGCGACTGTTTGCCGCCCAGCGGCGCGGCCGACTGCTGCAGCTCGCGCAAACTGTCCACCAGTTTCGCGATGGCCTGCTCGACCACTTCCGCGTTGTGCACCGCGTTGGTGTCGGCGGGATTCAACTCCGCCACACTTTTGAAATCATCCAGCGACCGCCGCCATTTGATCAACGTTTTGCCGTGTTGCTCCATCGCTCGCCGAACCGCTTTCGCCGCCGCGCGCAATTCTTTGCGCACGCCGCGACCGGCCAGGTAAGCGTCCACCATTTGCTGGACATCATTGCCCGCCAGCGCCGCCGTGGCCTGTTGAATGGCACCCGCGCCGTCCGCCGTGGCCGCGCGGCTCTGCGGCGCGGCGCCCGGCGGCGATTTTTTTAATTCGTCCACGCCCTGCGCAAACCGCACATGACCGAGATTGAACACCGCCGCCGGTTGCACGCGCTCGTCTTGTTTGGCGAGCGCCGATTCCAGCAGCGTCTCGGCATCGTCCCATTTCCCGGCGCGCAACTTGTCCGTGCCGGCATTGTAAAATCCGCGCGCTGTTTCGACCGTCACCGGCGGTGGTAAAATAAAATTGTCGGCAGTCACCGCAGTGTTCGTTTCACCCGGTGCGACGCCGCCAGCAAAAATGCCGGCCGATAAAATCAGCGGCATCGTGAAAAATTTGCGAAAAAATTTCATGCGCGTTTTATGAATTGAATTTTTCGCGCCGCGTTCCCATCAAAGCTTCAACCACCAGCAGCGCCAGCGCGGCGGCCACCGGCCAATAATAACGGTCAATGCCCCGGCTGCGGGCGCGCTGCAATCCTGCCGTGCGGTCCAGCGTCTCCACCGCCGCGCGCACTTTGGCCAGCCCTTCGCCCAGCGGGCCGAGCGGATAATAATTCCCGCCCGTCGCCTGCGCGATGGCCGCCAGCGTTTTTTCATCGAGCTGGCTGCGCACGGTTTCGCCTTTGGCGTTGCGCACAAAATCCAGTTGTCCCGCTGGATTGAGCATTTGAATTTCGCTGCCGGCCGGCGTGCCGACGCCCACGGTGAAAACCACCACCCCATTCGTGGCCACTATTTTCGCGGTTTTTACGCCACTCTTTTCCAGATCTTCACCATCGGTCAACAGCACCACGAGTTTGCGCCGGCTGTTCTTTTCCATCGCATGATTCGCTTCCCGCAGCGCGCCGCCGATGTCCGTGCCTGCCACCGGCATGGTTTTTTCATCCAGCGCGTCGAGCGAATTTTGAAACGCGTCGTAATCCAGCGTCAGCGGGCATTGCAAAAACGCACTGCCGGCGAACGCGACCAGGCCCACGCGCCCGCGCCCGTGCTCCCGGACAAAATCCGCCACGGCCAGCTTCGCGCGCTGCAGCCGGTTCGGCCGGACATCGGTGGACAACATGCTGTAGGAACAATCCACGACAAACACGGCGTCCTCGCCCAGAAACTGGCCGCTGGCTTTCAACTCGCCCCATTGCGGCCGCGCCAGGGCGAGGCCGGCGAAAACAAACGCGAGCAGCAGCAGAATATTTTTGAACTCGCGCCGCGCCGGGCTGTGCGAGGCGGTTAATTCGTCAACGAAACGCGGTGACGCGATTTGCGCCAGTTGCGCTTTGCGTTTCGCCGCCGCGCGCCGCTGCAGCCATGCCAGTAGCAGCGGCGCGACCACCGCGAGCCACAGCCAGCCCGGCGCTTCAAAATGTGGTTGTGAAAAATCCATCATGGCACGCGGCGATAACGGGTGTTTGTCAAAATTAATTCCAGCGCCAGCGCGCCGAGCGCCGCCAGCAGCGGCCATTGGAACAGCGGTTCGTAAGTCGCATAGCGCTTGAGTTTGACCTCGGTTTTTTCCAGTTGATCAATCTGGTTGTAAATGTTCAGCAACTCGCGCCGGTTCGTCGCGCGATAAAATTTTCCGTGCGACAGCCCGGCCATTTTTCCCAGGACGGAATAATTCGCCGGCTGCAGCAGCAGCGTCGGCACCACGTTGCCGTTCAGGTCCAGCTTTAGCTTGCCGGTGGCCGGATCAAACGCCGGCATGTAACACGGTTTTTCAATGCCGATGCCGATGGTGTAAATTTTGCAGCCGACGGCCGCCGCCAGCTGCGCGGCGGGCAGCGGTTCAATCTCGCCTTTGTTATTGTCGCCGTCGGTCAGCAAAATGATGACGCGGCTTTTCGCATGGGGCACCGACTTGAGGCGTTTCGCGGCGACCACAATCGCATCGCCGATGGCCGTGCCTAGGTCGCCGATGGTGCCGATGTGCATGCGCTGCAGATTTTGCGCGAGCCACTCGTGGTTCAGCGTGAGCGGGCTGGCGAGGTAGGGCACGCCGGAAAAAACGACCAACCCGATGCGGTCGTTCGGACGCTTGCCGACGAAATCGCCGAGCACTTCGGACGCGATGTCGTAGCGCGTGATTTTTTCTCCCGGCAACGACATATCCACCGAGACCATGGACCACGACAAGTCCAGCACGAGCATGATGTCAATGCCCGGCGTCTCGGTTTCAACGTGGTAATTCGCCAAACGCGGACCGGCGAGCGCAACGATGCCCAGCGCGACCACGAGCAGCCGCAGGAAAAATAAAAACCGTCCCGCGGCCGCCCGGGCTTTCGCGCCGGCCGCCCGGGCGATTTCCGTGCTGGAAAATTTCAGTGCCGATAATTTGCCAACCTTGCCGCGCAGCAACGCATACGCCGGCAGCAGCGCGAGCAGGCCGAGCAGCCAGGGAAATTGAAATTCGAAATTGCCCATCATGCGCGCGGCCCTGGAGTTGGTGTTTCGGCGAGTTGGCGCAATTGTGCCCGCCGCTGTTCCGCTTGCTCAACGAGATTCAGGGCCCGCTTGGCGGCGGCCAATTTTTCTGAACCTGTCGTCGAAGAAAATTTGCGGGCATCGCACTCGCGCAAAAATTCAGCGGTGGCGGCGGAAAGTTCGGGGCTGATCTTTTCGGAACGCGCCATTTCGCGGTTGAATTCCGTCGTGGTCAACTCGTCGCCGGCCAACTGAAAGGCCGCGATGAAATAATGGCGCAGGGCCTGTGAAACGCAGCTCAACACCGCGCCGTCCTCCGGTTGCGAGCTCAACGGCTGCAACGCTTCGCGCGCCGCAACTTCGGGCGGAATAATTGTTTCCGGTTTGGGCCGGAATAATTGCCGCCAGGCAAACCCAAGCAAAACAACTGCGGCCAGTCCGACCAGTGAAATGGCCGTCGCATCTTGCTCCCAAAATGTCGGCGGCAGTTCGGCATACGGCGGGGTTAATTTCAGCGGCACCTCAGTGGCATTGGTCTGGGCAAACAATGCGACGCGGCAAAAACTCGCGGCCGCAAAAGTTGCCGCCCCGATTCGCCGGGTTGAATAAAAATTATTTTTCATCAGCGACGCCGCCGCGCACGGCGGATTTCAAAAAAGCGCTGCAGGATTTGCGCAAAAGGTTCGACGGTGTTAAGCCGAAGCGTATCCACCGCCGTCCGGTTCAGCGACTGATCGAGTTGTTCCAGCCGTGCTTCATTGATGGTGGCGAAGCGTTCCCGCACATAGCCGCGCCCAGAATCGAGCTCGAGAATCTCACCTGTCTCCGCGTCTTCAATCGTGAGCAGACCGGCATCGGGCAGATGGTTTTCGCGCGGATCATGCAGATGCAAGCAGACGAGATCGTGCCGTGCGTTGGTGATGCCGAGTTCCTGAATCACATCGCGGCGAGTATTGTTTGGCATGGCGGAATCGCTGACGAACCGCCTCGTGGAGACAGCCGTCCCACCAATATTGTTTTCCAAAAAATCCGTGAGCAAAAAGACAATCGAGCGGCGCGGCAGGGCGTGATTTAAAAATGCGAGCGCAGCGGGAATATCCGTGCCCCGCTTTTTTGGGGTGAACGCCAGCATTTCGCGGACGATGCGCAGAATATGGCGGCGACCTTTCCGCGGCGGAATAAAAAGTTCGGTCTGCTCGGTGAACAGCAGCAGCGCGACTTTGTCGCCGTTGCGCGTGGCGGAGAGCGCCAGCGTGGCGGCGACTTCGGCCGCGTATTCGCGTTTGGAAAGATTGCCGGAGCCGAAGGCCGACGATCCGGAAACGTCCACTGCCAGGACGGCGGCGAGTTCGCGTTCCTCGCGAAAGCGTTTCACGAAAGGCCGGCCCAGCCGGTTAGTGACATTCCAGTCAATGTTGCGCACATCATCGCCGGGCATGTATTCGCGCAACTCCTCAAAGTCCATGCCGCGGCCCTTGAAATGGCTCAAGTAGGCGCCGACCATCGTGTCGTTGACGAGGCGATTAGTGCGCAACTCCACACGGCGGACGGTCTCCAGAAGTTCAGTAACGGTCATGGGCTTGCGGTTTCCTGCGCTAATTAAAAATGTTTGCCCTTGAACCCGCCGGCGATGCACGACTCGGGCATAATTTGCGGGCAGAGCGGGGCAAAGAAAGGAGTGAATTTTATGCGGTCCATCATTGCTTTATCCATGATTTTACCGGTGCCATTTTTGCGCTCAACTTGGCCGAAGGTTGCGGCCGCGTCCAGCTTCAATCCATTTATTTTCAGCGAGCCAATGGCTCGCCGGCTAAACTGCCCAACGTCTCAAAACAACGGCTGGCATTTTGGCCGGATTGAAATATCTTGGCCACTTTGAAACTGCCTGCGAAAAAATCCAGCCAACCGCTCATCGCCGCCGCGCGAAAACTTTCCGCGCAAGTCGGACGACTGCAATTCGCGCCCCCCGTCACTCACGTCTATAATCCGCTCGCCTACGCGCGGTCGGCGCACGAGGAATATCTGAGCCGCTTTGGGGCGGGCCGGAAGCGGGTGGTTTTTCTCGGCATGAATCCCGGCCCCTTCGGTATGGTGCAGACGGGCATTCCTTTCGGCGAAATCACGGCCGTGCGCGACTGGCTGAAAATTTCCGCGCCAATCCAAAAACCGGCGGTGGAACATCCGCGGCGGCCAATCCTCGGCTTTGATTGTCAGCGCTCGGAAGTGAGCGGCCGGCGGCTGTGGAAATTATTTTCCGAGCGATTCGGTTCGCCGGAGATTTTTTTTGTGGACCATTTCGTGACGAACTATTGCCCACTGGCGTTTTTGTCCGCAAGCGGCAGTAATGTGACGCCGGACAAACTTTCCAAAGCCGAACGCGCCCGATTAGCCGCCGCCTGCGACGAACATTTGAGCCAGGTGCTGGCCATTCTTCAGCCCGAATGGCTGGTCGGAATTGGCGCGTTTGCGCGGGAACGCGCCGAACTGGTGACGGCCGGCAGCCCGATTCGCGTCGGGCAGATTTTGCATCCGAGCCCGGCCAACCCCAAGGCGAACCGCCACGATTGGGGCGAGACGGCGACACAGGAACTCAAAGCCCATGGCGTCTGGGAATGATTTTGTTTGCCAAATCCAAATCCGCGGCTACAAAGGACGTATGAGTGAACCGATCATCGCCCAAAAATCTCCCTACGTCCTGAAAATGAAACCCGGCAGTTTCTACTGGTGCACGTGCGGCAAGTCCAAAGGCCAGCCGTTCTGCGATGGTTCGCACAAAGGTTCTAGCTTCGCGCCGACCAAAGTGGACATCGCCGAGGAAAAAACCGTGGCGTGGTGTGGCTGCAAACATTCCAAGACCGGCGCGTTCTGTGACGGTAGCCACAGTCGGCTGGCGTAATAGCGGACTGGTGGGCTTAAGAAATTCAACTTGGAGCCGATTTAAACTAAGTTGCCAGCTGTCGGCCGGTCTGATAGAAACAATTGTTAGCGCAGGCGGGTGTGGTTCAATGGTAGAATGTGGCCTTCCCAAGGCTGAGACGAGGGTTCGATTCCCTTCACCCGCTCCAATTTCGATTCTATTCAATAGAATCAATGTGTTCACAATTTAGAAGCGTCAATAAAGCGCCCGCCTGCTAACGCAAACTGCTAACGCGTGCAAATTTTTACACCTTAGTTTCAAACTGTTTAATTCTGTCAGGAAATCAACAATCCACCCATTTTGAACATTAGGAGAAAACACACATCTGACCACCTTGACATCCGCCTAAACAGGACGATGTTCAATTGGCTGGTGTGAGCGTGAGTGCAGTTGACGGTGAAAGGCAAAAGCAGTTGACGGTGTCTGAAGTCGGTCAGTGGTAGATACGCCCACGCCAGCCATTCCTCCCTTCTCGATTTTACCTTCGCCGGCATCAAAAAGTCGGGCAAATATTTCGGTTCAATCTTGGAAACCAGATTGGCTTCTTGTTCACTACCTTTATGGCAACTGTCTCCATCGGTCCGCATCTGATCAAGAATGGTATGCGAGG